>NZ_CP158687.1:2953605-3281784 GCF_040580765.1 Lentibacter algarum
GCCCTCATGCTGGATGCACCTTATAGGCTTTGAGCGCAGCATGGATGTCGGCGGCAAACCTTTTAGCCTGAACTTAGAGCTCGTCGACACACGCATCGACCACACGGAGAATGGTTTCTGCGGACCAAACACAGCTTATAATAACGGCACGCACCCCTACACAAACGACGGCGCCGTCATGGGCGCACCGATTGACAGCGAGAGCCGGTCTATCACATTGGAGGTCAAGCACGACTTGGGGGAGTATGACCTTGAGTGGGGGCTCGGCCACTATATTATCAACGACCAATCCTCAGCCGTGCACAGGCTTTCAACGAGCCGTGCAAGTGGGATGTCATATCACGTGGGGATGAGCAGGCCGATCGGCAAACTGATGGTATCAGGGCGCATTACCTACCAAGACTTTAACCTCGACAAGGGCGACATTGGCCGGGGCCTCGCAATTGGCCTCGTGAGCGAAATAACTTTCTAGGGCCTATAGCTAATTATCTTGAGGCGATGATTTTTGCTGCGTCGTCCCAGCACGTTTTGTAGCTGCAATCAGTTTTTGTCAGAGCTTGTGGTTCTCCCTCAGAACTCTTCGATTCCTTCGAAGTCATTCTCCACCAGATGTAGCCGCTTGAAGAGCTAGACGTTATTATAGGGCGGGATTTTGCGGTTGGCTTTGGCGGGATTGCGGGGGTTGCACTGCGCTGGTTGAGGTCCTGGGACAGCCAGTCCGCCTTAAGTGCCTTGTCCGCGAGTAGCGCATCAAAAGAAACGCCCTTGATCAATGGTGCGACACACTTACTATCATGCGCTTCCCCCGGCAGCAGCAGGGTCCGGACCTGACTTGGGCGATGGAACAGATCTCAAAAAATTGACCCCACAGGGCTTCAGTCGCGCTCTATTTTGAAACTTGTACTTGATCGGCTGCGACATGCACCCGCGTGCTTTGCCCCATGAATTCCATCAAGAGCCAGACGCGCTGCTCTGCATCGATCTCCTCAACGGTTGCGACAAAAGTAGCAAATGGCCCCGACAGCACATCCACAAGATCGCCAGCGTTCAAAGTCTTTGGCGGTAAGAGCTTGCCCGCCTCATCACAGCGCTGCATGAGGCTCGCCATCAGCTCCTGTGGCATGGGTTTTGGCGTACCGTCAAAGCTGACCAAACGCGACACCCCAAGCGTGCTGTTTATGGCTCGCCAGGGCGCCGCATCACGATCGGCACTCACGAACATGTATCCTGCAAACAGTGGCCTGAGATCGGACACAAAGCGGGCGGCTTTTCTGCGAGTGACGTCCTGCATGGGCAGAAACACCTCAAAACCTTGACGTGTTAAATTACGCTCGGCCAAACGATGTGAGTTTGGCTTGAATTGGATGAGGTACCACTGCTTCACGTTCTGACACTACCTCGCACGCTCATATTTGAACACTAATCATTACACGTTTCTCTCATGTTACCAGAACATTCTAATCCCAAGTCTCAAATTTAGAAGGGTCTTCCGTTAAGAACGTTGATATTATTAAAGATTATTGACGCTAAAAGTCATACTTTCTCACAAAATCTTCAGAGGAAGTATTATAGAGACACTTCTTTTCTTGCCAGAGGAAATATTTAGAGATATCTCAAAACTGAACAGTCATGATTAATTCTGGCCTCAAATTTAAAATAATTACCCTCGGGCCTCGCGGAGAAGTGAGGCTCGGTGCGGTAGCCGTTTTGAGAGCCCATTTTGGCTAGTCGCCGCGAAGAACAGCAGGCCGAAGTGCGATTGAGGGTCATGCGATTGATCTCGCAAAACCCTGAAGTGTCGACGCGTCAAGTGGCTGAAGATGTCGGCATATCGAATGGATCGGCTTATTATGTGCTGACAGCCCTCGTAGAAAAGGGTCTCGTTAAGCTGGGAAACTTCAAAAACAATCCACGCAAGGGCCAGTATGCCTATCTTTTGACGCCCAGGGGTATTCGAGAAAAATCTCTGCTCACGCACAGCTTCATTGAGCGCAAGCGCAAAGAGTTTGAGGCTTTGAAGGCAGAAATCACAGCCCTTGAAGAAGAGGCGGGCCTTGCGGGTGAAGCCATCCCCTCGCCGCGAAGAGACAAATCCATATGACTGACCTGACCTGCTTCAAAGCCTACGACATTCGCGGCGAAATTGACGTGAACATTGACGAGGGCATTGCCTACCGCATTGGCCGCGCTGCGGCGCAGCACTTATGTGCAAAATCGGTTGTGATTGGCTGTGATGCGCGGGCGACGAGCCCGGCCTTTGCTGCGGCGGCCTCAAAGGGCGCGCGTGATGCGGGTGCTGATGTCGTTCATATTGGCATGGCTGGCACTGAGGAAATGTATTGGGCGGTGACGGAATTTGGCGCCTGCGCCGGCATTGAAGTGACCGCGTCACATAATCCGATCCATTATAACGGCATGAAGATTGTCAAATCCCAGTCTCAGCCCCTTGAGGATGTGGGCGACTTTCAAGCCATCAAGGCGCTTGCAAGCTCTCAGGCGTGGTCTGATGTGACGGACGTTGGTCGAGAGCTTGAGCGCTCAGAGGCTGCGCGGCAGGCTTACGTGGAGCGTGTGTTAAGGTTTGTTAACCTCCCTGCCCTGCGGCCACTCAAAATTGTTGTCAATTCGGGCAATGGGGCCGCGGGCCCTAGCTTTGATGCCATTGCGGAGCGCCTGGGAGGCGGCGGCGCACCGCTTGAGTTTGTGCGCGTGCACCACACACCGGATGCCACATTCCCCAATGGCATTCCAAACCCGCTTCTGCCTGAGAACCATGCTGCCACCGCTGATGTGGTACTGTCTGAGGGGGCAGACTTTGGCGTGGCTTTTGATGGTGATTTTGATCGTTGCTTTTTCTTTGATGAGGCCGGCCAGTTTGTGCCGGGTGAATATGTGGTAGGCCTCTTGGGATCCATTTTCTTAGAGAAAGAAGTGGGTGCGAAGATTGTTCATGACCCTAGAGTGATTTGGAATACCCAAGACATCGTAGCCGGCAAGGGTGGCGTCGCGGTCCAATCCAAAACGGGCCACGCCTTTATTAAGCAGACCATGCGCGCCCGCGAGGCGGTCTACGGCGGCGAGATGTCAGCCCACCACTACTTCCGCGATTTTGCTTATTGTGACAGCGGCATGATCCCATGGCTTTTGGTTGCAGAACTTGTCTCCCGCTCGGGCCGCTCGCTTGGGGATTGGGTGAAAGATCGATATGCGGCCTACCCGAGTTCGGGTGAAATTAACTTTACGGTAGAGGATGCGCCTCAAGCGCTTGAGGCTGTGCTGTCAGCCTACCGGGCGGATGCGCTCTCCCTGGATGAGACTGACGGGGTGAGCTTGGCGTTTGCGGATTGGCGCTTCAACCTGCGCTGCTCAAACACGGAGCCGCTCGTGCGGTTGAATGTTGAGGGCAAGGGCAATGCGGACGCGCTTGGGGCACATGTGAGTGCGATTGCGGACTTGCTTGGTGGGACGCGTGCTTAGGGCGTCCGATAATGGGGCGTTATGGGAAGCCATCTCCAAGCATCTAATACAATTAAATGGGCGCACTTCGCGCCAAAAGAATTCAGATAAAATCTAAAGGCAGCCGATACTATGAGCGACTATATTGTAAAAGACATCGCGCTTGCGGACTTCGGCCGCAAAGAGCTCAATATTGCAGAAACTGAGATGCCGGGGCTTATGGCTCTGCGCAAGGAGTATGGCGAAGACAAGCCGCTCAAGGGCGCGCGTATTGTTGGCTCACTTCATATGACAATTCAAACCGCGGTTTTGATTGAAACGCTGGTCGAGCTTGGCGCGGATGTCCGTTGGGCATCATGTAATATTTTCTCAACACAAGACCATGCGGCAGCCGCTATTGCACAATCTGGTGTGCCTGTGTTTGCGATCAAGGGTCAGTCACTTGAGGAGCATTGGGACTATCTTGACCGCTCGTTCATGTTCCCCGAGGGCGCGAATATGATCCTCGATGATGGCGGCGACGCGACACTTTATGTGCTGCTCGGCGCACGTATGGAAGCGGGCGAAGATGTGCTTGCGGTTCCAACGTCTGAAGAAGAAGAAGTGATCAAGGCGCAAATCAAGAAGCGCATGGCCGAAACACCCGGCTGGTTTGCCAAAACACGTGATGCGATTAAAGGCGTTTCAGAAGAGACAACAACCGGCGTTCACCGCCTCTATGATCTGCACAAAAAAGGCCAGCTGCCTTTCCCTGCGATCAACGTGAACGACTCTGTGACCAAGTCAAAGTTTGATAACAAATACGGCTGTAAAGAGAGCCTTGTTGACGGTATCCGCCGCGCGACCGACACGATGATGGCGGGTAAAGTAGCGGTTGTTATGGGCTATGGCGACGTTGGCAAAGGCTCTGCGGCAAGCCTGAGCGGCGCTGGTGCGCGTGTGATTGTGACGGAAGTTGATCCGATCTGTGCGCTTCAAGCTGCCATGGACGGCTATCAGGTGACGACATTGGAAGATGTTGTGGCGACTGCTGATATCTTTGTGACAACAACAGGCAACAAAGACGTGATCCGCATCGAGCATATGCGCGAAATGAAGGACATGGCGATTGTCGGGAACATCGGTCACTTCGATAACGAGATTCAAGTCGCTAGCCTGAAGAACCACAAGTGGACCAATATCAAAGAGCAGGTCGATATGATCGAAATGCCCAATGGTAACCGCTTGATCCTCCTGTCTGAGGGCCGCCTTTTGAATCTTGGCAATGCGACGGGACATCCTTCGTTTGTGATGTCTGCTTCGTTCACAAACCAAGTTTTGGCGCAAATGGAACTTTGGCTGAAAGGCGAAGAGTATCAGCCCGGTGTCTACATTTTGCCCAAGCATCTGGACGAAAAGGTTGCGCGTCTGCACCTCGATCGTATCGGCGTGAAGCTTTCAAAACTCGACAAAGAGCAAGCTGATTATATTGGTGTGAGCACAGAAGGGCCGTTCAAGCCCGAGCACTACCGCTACTAAATTAGAGATTACGAACAAACACTATTTAAAACCACCATACCCCTGCCCCACCAACGGCTTCCTGACGGTATCGGCAGACTTTAACTGGAGCACGTTTCATGACGCGACCTAACTATACATTTACCTCGGAATCGGTTTCTGAGGGTCACCCGGATAAAGTCTGCGACCGGATTTCTGATGCAGTACTTGATGCCTTTTTAGCCGAGGAGCCTGAGGCGCGTGTCGCAGCAGAAACATTCGCCACAACAAATCGTGTCATAATTGGCGGCGAAGTCGGGTTATCTGATCCAGATAAGATGAAAGATTACATGGGCCGCATCGAAGAGATTGCGCGCGCCTGTATCAAAGACATCGGCTACGAGCAGGAAAAATTCCACCACGACACAGTTGAGATCACCAACCTGTTGCACGAGCAGTCGGCGCATATTGCCCAAGGCGTTGATGCCTCTGCAGACAAAGATGAAGGGGCGGGCGACCAAGGCATTATGTTTGGTTTCGCCACCCGCGAAACAGACGCGTTGATGCCTGCACCCATCCAGTATTCGCATGCAATTTTGCGCCGCTTGGCCGAAGTGCGCAAAGACGGCACAGAGCCCGCATTGGGGCCTGATGCTAAGTCACAGCTGTCTGTTGAATACCGCGATGGCGTGCCCGTTGGTGTGTCCTCGATCGTGTTGTCGACCCAGCACCTTGATGCCTCAATGAGCAGTGCCGACGTTCGTGCAGTCGTTGAGCCCTACATTCGCGAAGTGCTGCCCGAGGGGTGGATCTCTGCGGATACCGCTTGGCACGTGAACCCCACTGGCAAGTTTGTGATTGGCGGGCCTGATGGGGATGCGGGTCTGACAGGCCGCAAGATCATCGTCGACACCTACGGTGGGGCAGCCCCCCATGGTGGGGGTGCGTTTTCGGGGAAAGACCCTACCAAAGTAGACCGCTCGGCGGCCTACGCAGCGCGTTATCTCGCCAAGAATGTTGTGGCTTCTGGTATGGCTGCGAAATGCGCTATTCAGTTGAGCTATGCGATTGGCGTGGCTGAACCACTTTCGATCTATGCTGATACATTTGGCACCGGCGAAGTGGATGATGCGGCGATAGAAAAGGCGATCCGTGCAACGATGAGCCTGACACCGCGCGGTATTCGCGGACATCTGGGCCTAAACCGTCCGATCTATCAGCGCACAGCGGCCTATGGTCACTTCGGCCGTAGCCCCGAAGCGGACGGTGGATTTAGCTGGGAGCGCACGGATCTGGTGGATGCGCTGAAAGCAGCGGTTTGAGTATCGGAGATGATCGAATTGTGTCATAAGCTTAAACGTTCCGTGTTTAGGTTATGGGGAGCTTAAAAAAGCCAAAATGCTTTTGATTGGAACACTATTCGAAAACTTCTGAACGGACTTTATCATAGGTCGATTAGGGTAGATACACAATCCGAAGTAGTCGTTTATGTTGCACGGCAATTCAGCGAAGCAATAATAGAAAAAATAGAATATAGGAAAGACCGAGATGCTAGATGTAAATTTTTCAAATTATAAAGACTTATTTGAGGATAAAAATGTTCTTATAACAGGTGGCACTGGTTCTTTTGGGAAACAATTTTCTAAAATTATCCTTGAGAACTTTAAAGTTAAAAAGTTAATAATCTTATCTCGCGATGAAATGAAACAATGGGAAATGAAAGAAACGTTCTCGGAGCACGCCGAAAAGCTCAGATTTTTCATTGGTGACGTCCGGGACTTGCAACGTTTGAAGCGAGCTTTCGATGGAGTAGATATCGTAATTCATGCCGCAGCAACTAAAATTGTCCCTACAGCAGAATATAATCCTTTTGAATGCATCAAAACGAACATTAACGGCGCCATGAATGTTATCGACGCTTCTATTGATTGTAATGTAAAATCAGTTGTAGCACTCTCAACAGACAAAGCTTCCTCGCCCGTTAACTTATACGGCGCAACAAAATTAGCATCCGACAAGTTGTTTGTTGCTGGAAATAATTACTCACAAGTTAATTCAACAAAATTTTCTGTAGTGCGGTATGGTAACGTGATGGGTTCAAGAGGTTCAGTAATACCATATTATTTATCTATTAGAAATCAGCGTGCGCTGCCGGTCACACATCCAGATATGACACGCTTTATGATTACTTTGGACCAAGGTGTGGAGCTTGTGTTTACAGCACTACAAACAATGGTCGGTGGGGAGATTTATGTGAAAAAAATCCCTTCTATGAGAATCAAGGATATTGCGACGCTAATTGGAGGGCCAAATTTCAAATGTGTCGGCATACGTCCAGGAGAAAAAATGCATGAACAGATGATCGGTATCGAAGATGCAATTTTTACCTATGAATATAGTACTTATTATAAGATACTACCCCAAATAAATGACTATTACTTAGACGAAAACCGTATCTTATCAGGAACGAGAGTTTCCGACAATTTTTCGTATTCATCTGACGAAAATAAACATTGGATGGAAGTAGAAGTACTTAAGTCTTGGATCGAAAATAATTATGGAATAATTTTATAATGTCCGAAAAATGGCTCATTTTCGGTGGTACTGGTATGCTAGGCTCCGCATTAGTACGTGAATTAAATCGCTTTGGTCTGACAGTGATCACTGCAGCACGATCAAATGCTGACTACCTTATTGACATGACCGATTATAAATTAATCAGAAGTTGTCTAGAAGAAATAAAACCTAACCGTGTAATTAATTGTGCTGCCATTACGAATGAAAGGGACTGTTGCAAAAATCCTGGCTTTGCACGCCAGCTTAACTCTTTATCCTTGGAGATACTTTCTACAACATGCGCGCGTATTGATGCCAAATTAATACAAATTTCAACTGACGCATTTTATCATCGTCATTATATCGAGAATACAGAAGCTAATAATGATTTAAAGTTCCCTACTATTTACTCTAGCACAAAATACGAAGCAGAACAATTTTGTTCAAATAAGGACTTAATAATTCGAACGACTTTCATCGGACGCAATGATCGAAAAAGCTCACTATTAGATTTTTTTGTACGTAGTTTAGTGTCCGGAACAGATATATCCGTGTACAGCGACGCTATCACAAGTTCACTAGATGTCCGGACTTGTGCTAGTCTCATTGTTTCGATGGGACAAAGTGAAGCAGCCGGTATCTATAACTTAGGGACGGCATTTCCTTATTCGAAAGCCGAACTTTATTACGAACTAATGCGGCTGTCTAATAAAGGCAAAATTCCAAAAGAACTTAGATGCGCCCAAGCGCAAGAATATAAAGCAAATCCAAGCCAAGGGATGAATTGTAAAAAAATTACAGATTATCTTGGTTGTGAACTACCTAGCTTAAAATCAGTAATAACCTTGTTGAAAACTTCAGGAGATTTGGATGATTTACTCTAAAGAACTAAAAATAAACGGCAGAGCCATTTCGCAGACTGAACCAACATATTTCATTGCCGATATTGCAGCCAATCATGATGGCGATCTTAATCGTGCGCTAGACCTAATTTCAAGAGCGAAAGAAGCAGGGGCAAATTGTGCAAAGTTTCAGCATTTTAATTCAGAAACAATTGTAAGTCCATTTGGTTTCTCGAAAAAAGAAAACATGTTGTCGCACCAAAAAAATTGGGAAAAAAGCGTAACGGACGTCTATGATCAGTATCATACCAAAAAAGAATGGGACCAGGCGTTAGTTCAGCAATGCAAAGCAGTTGAAATTGATTTTATGACGACGCCATATAATGTGGATGCAATTCAGAGATTGGACCGTTTTCTACCAGCCTACAAAATTGGATCTGGTGACATAACGAATTACTCAATTTTGCAGGCGGTAGCAAAAAAAGGGAAGCCAGTTTTGCTCGCAGCAGGCGCATCAACATTTTCAGATGTTCGTGATGCGATCGAAGTGCTTTTAGTTGATAATGAAGATATCTGTCTCATGCAGTGCAATACAAATTACACTGCGGACCTCGAAAATTTTAAACACATTAACCTGAATGTCCTGAAATCTTTTGCCACCATGTTTCCTGGTATGCCACTTGGCCTCTCAGATCACACACCTGGCCATACAACCGTTATTGGCGCTGTAGCTCTTGGTGCTCGCGTAATCGAGAAGCACTTCACAGATGACTGCAGCAGGATCGGCCCAGATCATAAATTCGCGATGGATCCTGTGACTTGGCGAAACATGGTCCAAGCAACTAGGGAGCTGGAGTTCGCATTAGGAGATGGTATTAAAAAGATAGAACATAACGAATTGGAAACTGTTTTGATTCAACGTCGTGCTTGTAGACTTCGAAGAACAAAAGAGCTTGGCTCAATCTTGACTGTAGAAGACTTGGAATTCCTCCGGCCATGCGAGAAAGACGCTTTGAGCCCAATGGATTTTATGAAGTCAAAGGCGAGAAAACTTACTAAATCGATCTTGGCGGGTGAATCAATACGGTGGGGCGACCTTGAATAAAATTCTTATTGCTGTGATCTGTTATAATGAAATAAAGACTATTGGGGAATTACTTGACAAGATAAAATTGTTGCCTTCATTACACAAATTTGATGTCGTTATTTTCGACGACTGCAGCGACGATGGTTCAGTCGAAGTTGTTCAAAAATGTGGATTTAATTTCATCACAAACAAAGCTACTCGTGGCTATTCATCCAACGTGATGAATAGTTTCTCGTATTTTATGAATAATGAAGTTTATAATTCTATTATTTTAATGGATGCGGATCTCGAACACGATCCGGATTATATTGAATTGTTTATAAATAAATATCCAAACGCTGATCTAGTAATAGGCAATAGAAGTCATAAAAATAGATGGGCTGAAAATATTTCGGGTGTTTTTTTCAGTCTGATAGGATCTAGAATCGACCCCTTTTGCGGTATGAGGAAAATTTCACGCAGTTTTTTGCAGGAATTCCTCCAGCATAATAATAGTTACTACGACGGCGTATCCCTGCCGGTATTTTGGGCGAAAACGGCCGCTCATTTTCAACTTCAAAGCTTGCCTATAAAAGTTGGAGTTAGGCAAGATCTCCCGAGATTTGGAAAAGGTTTAAAGTCTAACCTGAAACTACTATCCGGCTTTGCTAGGGCGCTCAGATATGTCAAATCTTGATAGAATTGTTATTGGCACCGCATCTTGGCGGCAGTCTTACGGAACCATAATTCCTGACACAGGTCTCTCCAAAAAAAATATATATAATATATTAGATCGCTTATTGGAATTGGGTATAAATAAACTTGATACTGCTGATAGTTATGGAGATGTATTAGAAGTACTCGCCTCATATGAAAATTTAGATAGATTTCATATTGTTACGAAGTTCCACTATGATCAATATAATTATCTCAATAGCCGTGATAGCGTACTGAAACAGTACGAGCATCTAGAAAATTCAGCCACTACTTCATTTATGATTCACAATCCAAACTGTTGTTATATTAACATGAACGAATTTGTAGAAGAGGTGACGAAGCAGTTCTCATCGAAGCCAACTCACACCAAGTTTGGCGTGTCGATATACACTCCCGACGAACTTGATGACTGCATGTCTTCTGTCTTTGATCCTCAAATGATCCAGTTACCATTCTGCTTTGGTGACGATCGTTGGAGCCAGTCATTAGGTCAAGAGAAAACGAGATATGGACACAAACTGGATAATTTAGATTTTTATGCTCGGTCTATTTTTTTGCAGGGAACGCTACTTGAGCGAAAGCTGACTAATGTCACTGACAATTTGAAGTTGCGAAAAACATTAAAAAATTGGTGGGCTTTTATTGATAAGGAGAGCATTGATCCGTACCAATTGTGTTTAGCTGCTGTAGTTAAAGCAGATTTTTTGAATTACATAATAGTGGGCTGCAAATCTATCGATGAAATAAATACCCTTGCGAAAATTATTCTATCTGTTGAGCTCGATGAATATATCAATATTCTTCAAAGCTCATTTACATTTGAAAGAGATATTTTGGACATTCGAACTTGGAATTTGAATTAAGATGTCAGTGATCCCAATCATACAAGCGCGTCTGGGCTCAACACGATTACCAGGTAAGGTTTTGTTACCTATTTTTGATGGGCAGAATGCTATAGATCTTGTGGTCAATCGATTATGGAGATCGAAGTATGTTACAAGCATTATTTTAGCAACTACGGATGGTCAAGCTGACGATCAGTTAGTGTCTTATGTCCGCTCCAAACATCCTAACGTACAGGTAATAAGAGGCGACGAAGACGATGTCCTGGGTCGTTTTTATAAAGCCGCAAAAAACTTGACCTCAGATACAGTATTATCGCGTATAACCGCGGATTGCCCGTTGGTGGACCCAAGATTGTTTGACGAGAT
Organism: Lentibacter algarum; assembly: GCF_040580765.1. Taxonomy (GTDB): domain Bacteria; phylum Pseudomonadota; class Alphaproteobacteria; order Rhodobacterales; family Rhodobacteraceae; genus Lentibacter; species Lentibacter algarum. The sequence goes on from NZ_CP158687.1 coordinate 2,964,930, forward strand.
GTATGAGCGATTCAATTCTGTCAGCGTCGATTATCTATCAAACACCATTGTTCCAAGTTATCCTGATGGGTATGATATCGAATTTTTTCGGGTATGCACACTCGTAAAGGCACATCACGAAGCAACAAGTAGCTATGACAGAGAGCATGTGACACCGTACATGAAGGCTTATTTGAGATGTGAGAACTTCGAAAGGCAAGCAGGCAATACAGCCGAATATCGTGCTACACTGGACGAGGCTGATGATTTGCGTTTCTTTATAGAGCTGGCCTCTGTTGTCGATATTACAACAATTGGATGTGATGAGTTTTGTGAACACATCAGTAGCCGCAAGTCAGAATATTCAAATCAGAAAATATCGAGAAATATGGGGTCATCAATGTCGAATACAGAAAAACGTTTCAAACGAGCACAAAACGTGATCCTCGGTGGAACAAGTCTATTTTCAAAAAACCCCAATCTTCATCATCCTAAACGTTGGCCGGGTTATTTCAAATCTGCCAAAGGTATCGAAATTACAGACTTGGCCAACAACTCATGGCGCGATGTATCGTTTATGGGTATTGGTACAAATATTTTAGGTTATGGCGATGATGATGTTGACGCAGCAGTTCTAGAGGCAGTTTCAAACGGTAACATGTCAACTCTGAACTGCTACGAAGAAGTGGAACTGGCGGAGCGGTTACTAGAATTGTTAAATATGGACGGTTTGGTCAAGTTTACACGTAGTGGTGGCGAAGCAAATACTGTTGCACTTCGCATTGCGCGTTCCGCCACTGGCAAATCAGGAATTGCATTTTGCGGTTATCATGGTTGGCATGATTGGTATCTATCTTCTAATTTAGGAGACAGTGATGCCCTTCAAAAACATCTATTAAGCGGGCTATCTACAACAGGAGTTCCTGAATATTTGAGGGGCAAAGTACACCCATTTACCTACAACTCCTGTGAAGAGTTTAACGTCGCTGTGTCAGGCAATAATGTGGGAACCGTCATTATGGAGCCGATGCGAAACATCAATCCCGCACCCGGGTTCCTAGAACATATTCGACAAGTTTGTACAGCAAAAGGTATCGTACTAATTTTTGATGAGTGTAGCTCAGGGTTTAGAGAAAATCTTGGCGGTTATTCACAAAATTTCTCGATACAGCCTGACATACAAGTTTTTGGCAAAACCATAGCCAACGGTTATGCGTTGAACGCCGTGGTAGGCGTACGAGATGTGATGTTAGCAGCCGAATCGTCGTTTATCAGCTCAACGTTTTGGTCAGAGAGAATTGGATATAGCGCGGCTTTAGCTACGATCAGCAAAATGTCCGCGACTAACTCTTTCAAAAAGGTTCCTAAAATTGGTAAGATAGTCAAACGCCAGTGGTCGGAGCTATTTAACGCTTATGGACTTGATTGGCGTATTCAAGGAACAGACGCGATACCTAACTTCGTTATCCCAAATGATGCTCAAAATATAATCAAAACTTATTTAGTTCAAGAAATGTTAGTGAGGGGATGGCTAGCATCGACAGCATTTTATGTGTGCGTCTTACATACCGAACACATTTTGGAGCAATATTTCTTGGATTTCGAAGCCTGCATTAAAAAAATGGTATCGCATAACCTAAAAGGTATAGACCTGATCACATTAATTGACGGCGATCCATCGATTAGTGGCTTTAAGCGATTAAATTAATATGACAAAAAGATATTAATCATTGAGCCAACTGATGGGCTTATCACTGGCCAGTCAGTCGTAACTACTGAAGTATCTAAAAATATTGGAACGACAAACGCTAGGATGAATAATACGAATTTCGAAGGTAAGACACTTAAAGACTGTATAATATCAAGCACCTACCAAATTTTATAGAAAATCAAGGCTATTATTGTTCAAATAGCTCACCAGCAACCTTTCCTGATGGTTTAGATGTCGAGGTTTTTAAATTAAAGCGCTAGAAAGTCCTTCAAAATTGACACTCGAACGTCACGATCGTGAACGTGTCACACCCTACCTTAGGGAAACTGGTTAAGTTTTGGTTGAATCGCGTAAAAACAGTGATGATCTGTCGGCACTCCGATGGACTGTTGACGACGCTCAAGACTTAGAGGTCATCCGTAATATTTTTAATCACTTTGCACCCGATATCTACCTCTCATGGCAAGATCTTTTACAATTACAAAATACTCAACCTGAACTTTTTTCCGCAAATCTTGCACTAACTTTCAAACTGGACCACTCAAGTGGGACTGCTCAAGAGCTGTTCGAGTAACCCTCGTGGGTCAAAGTAACAGCTGGCCGGTCTGTTCCAAGGTGAAACCATATTATTTCGAGCAGGAATACCGACCGTGATATTAAAGAATATGAAAAAACAAATAGACATCCTATTTTTGTTGCCCCGGTGGCTGCTCGCGATCGTGTTCACGCTGCAGGCGTCAGCCGTTGCGCTCGAACTGGTTACCGCGATGTTTGTTGCCGGTCAGGTCAGTGGTAAGGCGTCTTTTCTCAGTGACATCATACTAAGATACATAGCATCCGATTTGCTGACGACCGTAGTCATCGGGACCATTGCTTTTGCTTTTTTTGTGCGGCTTATGGCGCTTCACCTGGAAAAGCAGACCGCCCAGAGCTATCGCGCGATACTCTCCAAGGAAACGATTGCTGGATATGGTCGCCAGGATTTTAAATCCCTGCTGCTTCGGGACCATTCTGAAATGTCGAAGTCTTTAACCTCGGAAATGGATCTGATGGTCAGCTATTCGGTCGAGAGCATGATCTCGATCGGCGGCGCCATCCTTTCGCTAATCATCCTGATCATGGCGCTGTGCATCTACAATATGACAACGACGGTGATCACTTTTGGTGCGATCGCTCTGTATTTCGTCACCGCCTCCTATATGACTCACCGGATACAGAAGCGGTTTGGAGACAGCGTTCAAAAGGCGTTCCAGCAGCGTCAGCGTAATGCTCAGGAACTGTTTTTTGACATACGTAAATTCAAGATTGCAGGAGAGCCGACCGAGATCGTTGAGGATTTTGCGCACACCAACCATACCATCACGCAAAGCATAACGCGTTCGAACACGCTGGGTCAATTCCCGCGAATGTCTCTAGAATCCGCGTTAGTGATTTTGGTTCTCTACGGAACGCAAAAGAATTCCGATGGCTTCGCTCAAATGTCGGGCGATCTGATTGTATTCGGTCTGGCCGCATTACGGATTTTGCCGATTGTACAGAAAATCTACTTTGCCATTTCCAATCTTGCTTTCAGTGAGAAGCTGACCATCCATTTTCACGACATCATCTTCGGAAGCGGCGCAAAAGAAGAGTCTACTACGAAGCTTAGCTTTTTCGAAACGCTCCGGATGCAGGATGTCGCCTATCTGACCTATGACGAAAAAAAACGGATTCAGGTGCCGGATTTTACGATTTCGCGGGGCGAGATCGTTGCCATTGTTGGCCCCTCTGGAACCGGCAAAACCACATTCGTCGATGTTCTGGCCGGGCTGCACATCCCGCTCACCGGTAAGGCTTTCATTGATGACAGCCCGCTCGACCAAACCGCAAACAAATATCTGAATTTCGGATATGTTACTCAGAAGGCCTCATTGCGTTCGGGGACGGTGGCCAATCTGCTGCGCCGGTCGGGCTATGACGATGCCGAAATGGCACGCGCTATCAACATGTTCGAACTGCAAGAAATCTCGCTTGAAAATCCAATCGGCGAAAACGCCCGTAACCTGTCCGGGGGCCAGACCCAGCGTATGAACCTGCTTCAGAGCATTGGCGCATCGGATCACATTAAGATTTTTGACGAAAGCTTCAACGCAATTGACCCAAACCAGCGGATGCGGATTTTCGACGCCATGCGGGCCCTCGCGCCAGATCTGACGGGCATTGTCATCACCCATGATCCTGATATTTCAAAACGGTGCGACCGCGTATATCGGTTCAAAGGCAACCAGCTTGTGAGGGTGGATAAATGATTTTAGGCCTTTCAGGCTTCGACGCCACGATCACGGCAGCCATAAAAGGCGCCTACGCGGGAGAGCTGCTGACCCTCGAGGATCTCGGGTTCGATATGGCATCCTCCGACAAGGGCCTGGTGGATCTTAATACGGCTTACCCCATCGCCCCCGTTCACGATCTGACGGTTGATCAGCTGCGCCTGCTGAAGGCCGATTTTGACCACTATTCGACCCGCCGTCGGCTAATACTCAATCACGAAGAGCAGAATATGCTGTTTCTTCACATCTTGGCGCGCCTTGCGGACTATTTGGACCGCGTAAATGCGCTTCTGTTGAGCAACCTGCCCCATCAGGGCACCGATGCGATTTTATCACGACTGGCGCAGATTAGATCCGTACCGGTTTGGTATTTCACCCCTAGTATCTTTGATGGCTACGCCTATCTCTCCAAATCCTGCAACAAGTTTTATAAAGAGTTGGAAAAGAACGCTAATCCGCCGCAAATTTCGATCGACAACACTGCCAAACAGTCGGTCACCTACATGGACCCCGTTTCGGGCGTGCCGCCGATAAAACGTCTGGGCTCAAAGCTCAATACGTTCCGTGAGTTTCGCCAGTACTCCAAAGACTATGCGGCTAGACTATTTCTGCGCCCGCTATTGTCACGACATTTCCATAGGGCTTATCGAAGGATGCCGTGGCAGAAAGATTTTCATCCCGATCACTCCGCTGATCATCTAAATATATACTTCCCGCTCCATCTTCAGCCAGAACTCACAACCTCGTTCATGGGTCAGGCCTATAGTGATCAGTGCCTCGCAATTTCGACTTTGGTGGCAGTCCTGAAATCCCAAGACCAGGCCTTCACGATCTACGTCAAGGAAAACCCGAAACAGTCTTTTGACCAGCGCCAATTTCTGCATCTGTTGCAGTCGGACGAGGTGATTATGATCGACCGAACCGTACCTTCCAACAGGCTGATCGAAGAGTGCGATATCGTCGCAACGATAACCGGCACTGCCGGTTGGGAAGCGGTGAAAAGCGGTAAACCTGCGCTGATATTTGGCACGACCTGGTATGAAAATGCGCCCGGCGTCATCGTCTTTGATGATCTGCTGACGCAGAAGGCCTTGATTTCGAAGGCTCCAGTAGACTCCGCCCTTGTCAACCAGTGGTTCAGTGCGCATCTGTCGGCTCTGCACGCCGGGCAGTTCGACCCCGATCAGAAATCCTTTGCCCCGTTCTTTGATCGCTCTGTTGACACGGTCGTCGGCATTCTTGACAAAATGAACGAAGGTAGGGCCTGAAATGACCGACAAGAGCATTAAAAAAACTTTTCTGTTCCTGCTTTCGGACGCCCCGGGGTTTTGCGAGTTTTTCCCGATGGTAGGCGCTGAGCTGCAGCGTCAGGGCCACGATGTGATCTATGCCTCGGATTCAAACCACGTCACCTTTCTGGCCCGGCATTTTCACCCGACCCTGCGAATCTCCGAGCTGGGTGATTTCGCCACACGACGCAGCGAGACCCCTTTTATCATCAACCGAGGCGGTTTGGCCGACTGGGAACGCGTCATTCATTTCTTCAAGCCTGACGCGAAAGCCAAGGCCGCCTTTAAATTTAACATGCTTTATGCAAGCGCATTTCCAGCACAGCTATACGAGAAGGATGCATTTGACGTTGTGGTCTCGGAATCGCCAGCAGGGATCTATACCGCGTCCTTTTTTGAATTCTGCAAACAAAAAGGCATCGCCTGGGTCGGGTTCGAGGCCTCGCGTATCAGCGGTTATTGGGAGTTCCCCGATAGCGATATTGCGTTTGAAACCGATGACTCCGAGCTGATGAGTCAGGTGCGAGATTATGTGTATAGAACATCTGGGTCCAAGATCAGCGCGCCAAGCTACATGAATGATAAGAGCCTGGTGAGCCTAACTAATGTCAGCCTGGCAGCTCGGCTGATGGGCATCAAAAAGCTGAAAGAATACAATCTTATATTGCACTCAACCTGGGCTGGTAACCGCACGTTTTTCGGCAATCGTCCAACCAAGAAATACCTTGAAAACTTCCGAAGGCTTCTGTTGCGCAAAGCCCGAATGTTGGTGGCAAAGGTGTTTAGAGCGGAACACGCCCCCTTGCCGGAGCAATCGGTCAAGACGATCTTTTACCCGCTGCATTTTCATCCCGAAGCCTCAACTTCAATGGCGGCGGCGCAATTTCTAGACGAATATGATATGCTGTTCTTCCTTGCCACGCAAGTAGACGGCGATACCAGTATGTTTGTGAAGGAACATCCGTCTATGGCAGGGCTGCGATCAGCGGCGCAAGCCCGTGCCCTTGCTGCACTGCCCACCGTCACCTTGGTGGAGCCTTCGGTCAAATCAGTAGAGTTAATCGACCGCTGCGATCTGATCTTGGCGCTGACCAGCACCGCGGCGCTGGAGGCGCTAATGCGCGGTAAGCCGGTGGTCGCTTTGGGAGACGTCTTTTTTAATTCGCACCGCAATTGCCGATTTGCGCGCAGCAAGTCCGAAGCGCTGGAAATGATTGCAGAGTATTTCAACGGCAGATGGGCCACCGAACTTGATGGCATTGAAGACTACAATACCACTTTTATTAAATCGCACTTGCGGGGGGCCCTTCGGTTCGAGCTGGGATTCTACGATGCTGACGAGTTCCATGAGAAGGCCCCGTTGCTCGCCAAAGAGCTGGCGCGTGCGCGGTACGATGTCCATGGCTGATGGGCTGAAACAGGGCATACTTCTTGTTGCGCCTCTAGAGGGGCCCGTTACCGGGCAGGCGGAAATCTCGCTTACTGTTGCGCGCACGCTCGCACGGACTGACAAGGTATTCTTGATCAACACAAATTTTGAAAGCCTAGGCACTGTCGGGAAGGTTTGCGCACAGATCAAAGCTCTGGCGCAGATAATTTGCAAATATGGCCGTTATGACCGTGTTTACCTATCGTTCAAGCGCGGCAATGTGAGCGTGTTATTAGATTATATCTTTCTTCTTGTCATCCAGGTAATGCACCCGCACCTGGTTGTCGGGCATCTGCATGGCAACGAAATTTTTTGCTCTGAAAAACCAGCGTTTCTGCGTCGCATATTCGCCCGAAACCTGAAGATGTGCGATCAGCTGATTTGCTTGAATTCCTATCAGAAAGACCAGCTGGCAAGTGTTTTTCAGATAGAAAACTGTAGTGTCGTTCCAAATTTTTCCAACCTTGGCTTGTCTCAGAGCAAACTGGAGACACGGCTGTCAGAGCTTCAGCCCCGAGACGGCCTCAATGTAATGTATTTTTCCAACCTTATGGTGGAAAAGGGCATTATGGACTTTCTTGACGTCGCGGCTATGACAGGCGATGGTATTCAGTACAGCGTTTTTGGCAAGCCGCTGAAGGAAGGTACGCCCGATGCAATCACGATCCGCGAACGGCTGGACGTATTGCCCGCGAACACCCGCTATTTTGGCCCCGTATATGGAGATGATCGTTTGCCTGCGTGGAAGCCCATCGACGTGATCCTTTTCCCCTCCACCTACGCAACGGAGGCGCAGCCGTTGGTGATCATCGAGGCCATGAGCATGGGCATCATTCCGATTGTCTATGATCGCCCGTATGCGTCAGACCTCATTCCACCGCAGAGTGACGCGGGCGTTAGGGTGCAGTATCGGGCATTGAACGATGTTGTTGTACTCCTTCACCGCTTGCGAGACGACCCCAAGCTGGTGACCAGGATGCGTCGTGCAGCCTGGACAAGCGCTCAGAACTTTTCGCGCGACAAGTTCGAAGAGACAATTGCAACTCTGATGAAACCCTGCGAATGAAAACCGCATTGATCTAATTTGAAAACTTTATCGTGGAAAAATTGGCTTTTAAGTCTTTTATTGATCTGCGGTATACTGAACTGGGAGAGAGTATTTGCGCGCGAGGTATTACTTTAGGTATTTGTACTTTTTGGTCTGGAACCTGTTCACCGGGCAGCGCTTTATTCGGTTTTCTGTCAATGCTACGGGAAGAATCCACTTCTATGATCGTCTAAAAAAGCGCTTTTTTTACCTGCACTCACGAAATCTAATCGATTCCACCACGGCAGAACAGATATTCACTCGAAACGACTATGACTTTTCGTTCATGCAACGTGCCGCTGAGTTGCGTTCGCGCTATGATCAATGTGTTGCGCAGGGCAAGACGGTTCTAATAATTGACTGCGGCGCCAATATTGGTCTATCCGCACGGTATTTTGCAGAAGAATTTGACAAAGCTCAAATTATTGCGATCGAGCTGAGTGCAGAGAATTGCGCCATGATAGATAAGAACTGTGCCCACTTAAAAAATGTCGCAATCATAAACAAGGCAATCGGATCGTCAGGGGGCTTTGTTTCCATCGCGGATGAAACTGCTGACGCCAACTCGTTTCAGGCCATACGTGGTACCGCCTCTAACAATATCCAGGTTGTAACCATTCCCGATATTCTTGCTTTGCACGAGGGCGCAGAGTTCTTTATCGCGAAGATCGACATAGAGGGATTTGAACATGATCTGTTCAGTGAAAATACAGATTGGGTCGATCAGACAACAGTGCTGATCGTCGAAACTCACGACTGGATGTTGCCCAGTCAAGCCAATAGTACAAATTTCCTGAAGGCGATCAGCGGTAAGAATCGGGATTTCCTCATTAACGGAGAGAACGTCTTTTCCATTGCAAACGACCACTGACATTACGCCTCACGCGTCTCGCTTCAACAAGAGCTTTTCGCTGCGGAGAACGCCCTTTCGCTGGCTGTTCCTCTTAGCGGCGTTTTTCCCTTGGGTAAGCTTCAACACAAATTCGTTGGATATGCAGCCGTGGCCGCTGTTAGTTGCCCTCTGCCTTATTGCAATGGACGGAAAGATGATGCTTTCCAGAACACTGATATATTCGATTGTCCTGGTTACCATTGGATATTTCGTGGCTATATTAACATCCAACAGTTTTAGCTTTCTCACTTTACGCGCGTTATACCAATTTATTTCATTCTTTATTTTTTTTGCCGCGACGAATTCGATCATTCAACGACGCTATGACATCCAACCTCTTGTCAAGATTTTCAACTTTATCTGGATCGTTGCAGGCGTAGTAGAACTTCGCTTCCCCATGTTTCTTGATATTTTCGGAAAAGTTCGGACTGGGACTGGGCGAGGCGTTACCTCATTTGCGCCCGAGCCAAGTTTCTTTGTAGCCTTTCTTATTTTTAGTTCCGCCCTCCTGCTAGTATTGGATGGCTACAGCTTCAAGAAGTCCAAGTGGGTTCACCTTCTCAACGTAATAGCGTTGCTTTTGCTAGCAAAATCGGCAATTGGCATGGCATATCTATCGGTTATAATTATCTGTTATTTTGGCTATTTGATATTGCGTTTGAGGCCCAAAAAACTAGGATTGTATATTATTTTTGGTGTAGCCGCATTGGCGGCTTTTATTCCGGTTCTGCTAACGATGTCCCAGACGGATACAAGAGCGCTGAATTTGATACTGAAGTTAGCAACTGAAGGCCCATTACTGCTCATCAAGATCGATGCCAGTATTAACGAGCGGGCTGCTCACGTGATTTTACCCATACATGCCGCGATACAAAATTTCTTTCTTCCGCTTGGATTCGATACGTTTTCCGAAACCCGACTGGAAATTCAAAGTTTTTATAACGGCTTTTTCTGGCAAGATATGAATACCGACAAAATTATGTCATGGATGGGAGACTGGATCTATACGCTAGGGATTTTTGGTATTTTGGGATTGGTGCTTATCTTTGTTAACTTTCCTAAATTGCCAAGAGAGGGAAAGTGGACCCTAACAGCCGTTTCCATCATCCTGTTCTCCGCAATTCCCGTCAGCTTTCCACTCGTTGGAATATTATTTGCCTATATATCAAGCGGCCTAAATGAAAATTAAATTTTCCATCATCACCGCGGTTTACAACCGTTCCAGCACAATAGGGCAAGCAATCGAGAGCGTTGCAGCCCAGAGTTATGACAATATCGAGCACCTGGTTATTGATGGTGCCTCGACTGACGAAACTCTGGTTGAAGTCCAAAAACATTCTCACGCGCGTATCCGCGTAGTTAGCGAACCCGACAAAGGGATTTACCATGCCTTGAACAAGGGCATGGCAATGTCAACTGGCGATGTTATAGGTCTGATGCATAGCGACGATTTTTTCGCTCATAAAGATGTGCTGTCCAATGTGGCCCGCGTTTTTGAAGCCGAGCAGGCCGACGCTGTTTACGGCGATCTTGATTACATTTCTGCAACAGATCCATCGAAGGTTCTCCGCCGTTGGAAGCCAGGCGACTTTTCACATGCCAAACTCAGCCGAGGGTGGATGCCGCCGCATCCGTCGCTTTATGTCCGGCGCAACGTGATTGAGCGTTTCGGCGGTTACAATACAAATTATAGCATTTCGGCAGACTACGAGGCTATTCTGCGGTGGTTTGGATCAGGCGGTATAAAATCAGTCTACCTACCCGAGATCATGGTCAAGATGCGTATCGGAGGCGAGAGCAATCGATCGCTAGAACGCGTCATCCAAAAAAGCTTTGAAGATTATCGCGCCCTACGAAGCACCAAAATGGGAGGTCTTGTGGCGCTTTCTTTGAAAAACCTGAGCAAAATCCCCCAATTTTTAGGGAAGTAAAAAGGTTATATGATCTGAACGTACTCTCACCTATCGCCGCTAGACGACCTAAACCACAAAAAAATTGGCGCTCTAAAAACCAAGTTGCCATGATCAGTCACAACGTGCCACATATTATCAATATTATACACGTAATGTTGCTCTATTTTACGTTAAAAAACAGTTTCTGAAGTCATATATTTCAGAAAAACCTCACGCTATTTAGAGAGCTTAAAGAATTTATGAAAAAAAAAGCACTAGTAACAGGTATCACGGGTCAGGATGGCTCATACCTTGCTGAGTTCCTACTCAATGAGGGCTATGAGGTCCACGGTGTCAAACGGCGGGCTTCTTCCTTGAACACTCAGAGAATTGATCACCTATACGAGGATCCCCACGTATCTAACGCCAGCCTTAAGTTACACTACGGCGACTTGACCGATACATCGAACCTCACTCGGCTAATCCGCGACATTGAGCCAGATGAGATCTATAACTTGGGTGCTCAATCGCACGTGGCAGTGTCTTTCGAGGCCGCTGAATATACAGCTGACGTTGACGCAATTGGCACATTGCGCATTCTAGAAGCAGTCCGTTTCCTCGGCTTAGAGGAAAAAACCCGCTTTTATCAAGCGTCCACCTCAGAGCTGTTTGGCCTCGTTCAGGAGACCCCGCAGCGGGAAACGACACCCTTCTACCCGCGCTCGCCATACGCCGTCGCCAAAATGTACGCCTACTGGATCGCTGTAAACTACCGTGAAAGCTATAATATGTATGCTTGCAACGGTATTTTGTTTAATCACGAGTCTCCACGACGTGGCGAAACTTTCGTGACACGTAAAATTACACGCGGGCTCTCTAATATCGCTCTGGGTCTCGAAGACTGCCTCTACATGGGCAACATCGATAGCCTCCGTGATTGGGGTCACGCTAAGGACTACGTGCGTATGCAGTGGATGATGCTTCAGCAAGATACCCCAGAGGACTTTGTCATCGCGACTGGCGTTCAGTATTCCGTGCGCGAGTTCATTCAGTGGTCTGGCCGTGAGCTGGGTCTGACGATTGAGTTCAAGGGCAGCGGAACAGAAGAGATCGGCACTGTAGCTGCAATCAACGGCGATCTGGCCCCTGCCCTGTCGGTGGGCGATGTGGTTGTCAGGATTGACCCGCGATACTTCCGCCCGGCAGAAGTCGAAACTTTACTTGGAGACCCCACCAAAGCAAAAACAAAGCTCGGCTGGGTACCTGAAATCACCGCCCAGGAGATGTGCGCCGAGATGGTTGCGGAAGACCACAAGGCCGCGAGACGTTCAAAACTTCTTAGAGAGCACGGGCTGGAACTCCCCGTCTCGCTTGAGAACTGAGGTTTAACCCGTGACTAAATACTACATTGCAGGTCACCGTGGGATGGTGGGCGGCGCTATTGTCCGCCAGCTTGAGGCAGCGGGCGAGACTAATATCGTGATGCGCACCCACGCGGAGCTAGATTTAACCGATCAGCTGGCTGTAAGAGATTTCATGCAGTTGGAACGACCTGATGTTGTGATCCTTGCGGCGGCCAAGGTTGGCGGCATTTATGCTAACAACAACTACCCGGCACAGTTCATTTACGAAAACCTGATGATTGAGTGTAACGTTATACACCAGGCCTTTGAGGCCGGCGTCACGAAGCTTCTGCAATTGGGCTCCTCGTGTATTTACCCCAAGGCAGTGCCCCAACCAATGCGTGAAGACGCACTACTGACAGGCATACTGGAGCCGACAAACGAACCATATGCAATTGCAAAAATTGCGGGCATAAAACTCTGCGAGAGTTACAACCGACAGCACGGCGTTGACTATCGATCTGTCATGCCGACAAATCTCTACGGGCCCGGCGATAACTTCCACCCAGACAATAGCCACGTTATGCCCGCCCTCATTCGTCGCTTCCACGAGGCTGTTCGAGATGGGTTGAGCGAAGTCGTTATTTGGGGAAGCGGCGCCCCGCGGCGGGAATTTTTGCATGTTGACGATATGGCTGCGGCGTCCCTATTCGTGCTTAATTTGTCAAAGGACATCTATGACGAGCATTCTAAGCCAATGCTGAGCCACATCAACGTTGGCACTGGCACAGACGTCTCAATCCTCGAGCTTGCGCAACTGGTAGCCAAAATAACTGGGTACAGTGGCAAGATTAGTACAGACCCGAGCAAGCCAGATGGGACGATGCGCAAGCTGATGGACGTGGGGCGTTTGGATAAAATGGGGTGGCGAGCCAGTATTGATTTGGAACAGGGGTTAATTGATACGTATGAGTGGTATTTAGGTAATATGCAGTCTGCGCGGACATAACGAAAGTTACGACATGAACGACATGATATATCCCGTCTTGCTCTGCGGCGGCTCCGGCACGCGCCTCTGGCCCCTCTCCCGCAAGTCACACCCAAAGCAATTCGTAAAGCTCATGGGCGAGCAAAGCCTCTTCCAGTCCTCTGCACTGCGCCTGTCTGGCCCTGGCTTCGGCGCTCCCTCAGTCGTGACTGGCTCCGACTTTCGCTTCATGGTCGTCGAGCAACTCGCGGTCGTTAAGATAGCGCCAAGAGATATTCTGATTGAGCCCTCAGCCCGCAACACGGCCGCTGCTATTTGTGCTGCCGCTGTCGCGCTTGAGGCTAAAGACGGCGAGAGCCTGATGCTAGTTGCGCCATCAGACCACGTCATTTCCGATGCTGATGGCTTCAGGGCAACAGTTCAGGCCGCAGCGCCTGCCGCACTAGATGGTCAAATTGTGACCTTCGGCATCCGCCCCGATCGCGCCGAGACTGGCTACGGCTGGCTGGAGCTAACCTCAAAGCCGTCGGATGATTTTGCACCCGTGGCCCAGCCCCTGTCTTCATTTGTCGAAAAACCAAATGCGAAGGCCGCAGAGGCCCTGCTCGAGGGCGGTATGCACCTATGGAATGCTGGTATCTTCCTCTTCTCGACCGCGACCATTCTAAAGGCGTTCGAGCAGCACGCGCCTGAGACACTGTCCGGTGTGCGCGCTGCGTGCGCAAACGCGGAGGCCGACCTCGGCTTTACGCGCCTGGCAGCCGAGCCGTGGTCGCGCCTCGAAGATATCTCAATTGACTATGCGGTCATGGAGCGTGCTCCAAATCTCTCAGTCGTGCCCTACGGAGGGACGTGGTCCGACCTGGGGGATTGGCAAGCTATTTGGCGCGAGGGCGACGCAGATGAGACAGGTGTGGTCACCAGCGGACCTTCAACTGCCTTAGACTGTAAGAACACGCTCTTGCAGGCGACGAGTGAGACACAGGAGCTTGTTGCGATGGGTCTTGAGGACATCATCGCCGTGGCCATGCCAGACGCGGTGCTGGTCGCGCACAAGGACCGCGCCCAGGACGTAAAGATCGCCGTCAATAAGCTTAAAGAAAAAGGTTCTTCACAGGCCGAAACCCTGCCCCGAGATTATCGCCCTTGGGGCTGGTACGAAAGTATCGCCTTGGGAACGCGGTTCCAAGTTAAGCGCATCGTCGTAAACCCAGGCGCGGCACTCTCGCTCCAGTCCCATAATCACCGCTCAGAGCACTGGATTGTGGTTGAGGGTACAGCGAAAGTCAAAATCGACGACGAGGTTAAGACCGTTACTGAGAACCAGTCAGTTTACATTCCTCTCGGTGCAGTTCATCGGATGGAGAACCCAGGCAAGCTGCCCCTGACATTGATCGAAGTGCAAACGGGCAGCTACTTCGGCGAAGACGACATCATCAGGTACGAGGATGTCTACGCACGGGGACAGGGCGCAAAAGGTTGATGATGGTTCATTGCATCACAAGTTCACTGACAAGCGCGCCCGCCGAGCTCGCCAGGGCACTCAAGTTCACGCAAATTGGAGATACTAACTGTGGGTGAACAAAAAGTCTTAGTCACGGGTGGCGCGGGGTATATCGGCTCGCACGCCTGCAAGGCGCTTAAGCAGGCAGGCTTTACGCCTGTGACCTTTGATAATCTCGTCACAGGTTGGCGTGACGCGGTTAAATTTGGCCCGTTTGAGCGTGGGGATTTAATTAACAAATCTGATGTGGACCGAGTTTTCGAAGAACACGCCCCGGTTGCGGTAATGCACTTCGCAGCGCTGAGCCAGGTTGGCGAGAGCATGCAGGAGCCCGGCCTCTACTGGCGAAATAACGTCATGGGGTCACTGAACTTGATCCAGGCTGCAGTCGAGTATGGCTGCATTGATTTTGTATTTTCTTCGACTTGCGCCACTTACGGCGACCAAGACGGCGTGGTTCTTGACGAAGACAGCTCGCAGCATCCGATTAATGCCTACGGCGCCTCAAAGCGGGCTGTTGAGAATATTTTGGCCGACTTCCGGACGGCATATAGGATGAACCACGTGATTTTCCGCTACTTCAATGTCGCGGGGGCTGATCCAGAGGCTGAAGTGGGAGAGTTCCACCAGCCAGAGACGCACCTCATCCCCCTAATCCTTGATGCGGTTGACGGCAAAAGGGACGCGCTAACCATCTTTGGTACCGACTACGACACGCCAGATGGGACCTGTATTCGTGATTACGTCCATGTGTGCGACCTCGTTGACGTACATGTCTTGGGACTGAAGTGGCTCCAAGTTGGAAGAGGCAGCCGCGTTTTCAATCTTGGCACTGGTGATGGGTTTTCTGTCCGCGAGGTCATTGACCAGGCCGGGCACGTTACGAACAGGCCCGTCCCGATCGTTGAGGGGGCTCGGCGGCCGGGTGACTGCACAAAGCTGGTTTCGGGTTCATCACGCGCCGTCTCCGAGCTTGGCTGGTCGGCAGGAAGGTCGAATATGAAGCAAATGATCACCGACGCCTGGCGCTGGCATCAAAATGGGGCCTACACTAAGTGACCAAGCCGATCGCTGAATTCGTGCAAACTTATCCAGCCTAATAAAATCACATAGTCTATAAAAAAATATGAGCACCCATAATGCATAAAATTCGTAAAGCAGTTTTCCCCGTCGCCGGCTTTGGTACGCGGTTCCTCCCAGCCACCAAGGCTATGCCAAAGGAACTCATGCCGATCGTGGACAAGCCGCTGATCCAGTACGCCGCCGAGGAGGCGATTGCTGCGGGCATTGATACGCTTATATTCGTGACCGGCCGCAATAAGCGCGCCATCGAGGACCACTTTGACAGCAACCAGGAACTCGAGGCTGCGCTGCTTGCGAAGGGCAAGGCCGAGCAGGCTGACAGGGTGCGTAACATTCTGCCAAAGGGAGTGGAGTGCATATTCGTGCGCCAGCCAGAGCAGTTGGGCCTTGGCCACGCAGTTTTGTGCGCTGAACGTGTTGTGAGCAATGATCCCTTCGCCGTCCTTCTTGCCGACGACTTTCTCACATACGGTGGCGCCGGGATCACCAGTGACTTGGCTGAGGCATTTGGCAGGTCCGGCAAAATCCAGCTGAGCGTCATGGAAGTCGATGGCCCAGATATTTCAAAGTACGGGGTTGTGGCTCCGTCTGAGGTGCCTGGCGGCGTGGCGGGGCTCATTGAGAAACCTGATGCCGTGGACGCCCCTTCCAACCTCGCCAGCATTGGCCGCTACGTCCTAACGCCAGATATTTTTGACATTCTGCGCAACCAGCCCGCAGGATCTGGCGGCGAAATTCAACTCGCCGACGCGATTAATACGCAGGCTCAGCGCGGTGACGTTGAGGCGGTGAGGCTGAACGGCCTGCGCTTTGACTGTGGTAGCGTAGACGGATACCTTGATGCGATCATGCACGTGGCAGAGCAGCGCCGCCGCGGCTGAAATCACCCCTAATCAGTCAACTCCAGACGTTGTGCTCTGCCTGATTTAGGTAGGCGCTGAGGACGTTGAGGCTGCGCCAGCCCCCTGCCCTCATAATGGCGGCCGTGTCGTGCCCCTTAATGAGCAGGTCCTGCGCCGCGCCAACGCGCAGCGAGTGACCCGAAATCTCCGCATCCCTCGGCCTGTGGCCCTTCACGCGGACGACAGACTTCTTGATGATGTTGTTGACGCTGCGCCCGCAGATGGGCCTGTCGATACAAGTATCGTGGCTAATCGCGCAGAAGACCCAGTCTATGTCGGCGGGCTTGCGCCTCAGCCAGCGGCGGAGCAGCTTTGCGGAGCGCTCGGAGCCAAATGTGAGTCTTCCGCGGCCAAACTGGTCGGTCTTGCTGCGGCGGATGACACCCCTCAGGGTGCCCCCCTCCTCAAAATTGATATCTGACACTTGTAGGCTCGTTAGCTCTGAGCGGCGAGCTAGGAAGTCGTAGCCCACGGACAGGAGTGCCGCATTGCGAATACCCGTAATGGTATTCGGCTGCGCGGCAATGGCCCTGAGCAAGAGCTCCTCGTTGATACCCCTCGCCTGGCGCTGGCTCATTGTCTTGCCGCGCCGCATCCTGCGGTAGGCAATTGCGAAGTCCTCGCCGTGCGTATGCTTTCCATGTCCAAGCAGACTGTGCATGCGCTTCACTGAGGAGAGCTTGCGGCGGATGGAGCTGAAGCTGAGCCGCTGCTCCATGTGCGCGAGGTAGGCAACGAGTATGCCATCCGTAAGTGGGAAGGACTGCCGCCCGCGCTGCTCACACCAGTCGACAAACTCCCCCACATCGGCGTAGTATGAGCGCAGCGTGTTTGGGGCGTAGGCGCCCTCGAGGCGCTGGAGTTGGCTTTGCCAGTCTATTTGTAAATTATTTGCCATATGGCAATATTTACGCCATACAGGGTATATTGTCAATGTTGACGGAAGAACAAATTAAAATGGCTCGGGCAGCTCTTGGTTGGTCAGTGACAGATCTCGCCAAACATAGTTCTGTAGGTGCCCGAACCATACATCGCATTGAGAGTGAGGGCGGCCTCGCAGTGGCCACACAAGCTAATATTAAGCTGATCGTTACAACGCTTGAGGCGGCTGGCATCGAGTTCATCGGCGCGCCGGACAACGGCCCCGGCGTCAGGCTGTGGTTGCACTTTGACTCCCAGTGACAGACTTCCTCCACTTTTGTCGGCGTGCTATAATCTCTGCATCACAAGACAAAAGTTGCGGGGTCACGCATGCAGGGCAAAATCCAAAGTACTGACTTCGGGGGGCTGACACCGCCTGAGCAGTTCCTGCTGCACGACGAGAGTGCTGTGAATTACGCCGAACGGCTGGGTGAGCTGATGGCGGACCTCGCACCAGCCAACTACCTTGAGCGGCGGCAGGTTGAGCTCATCGCGCAGGCGGACGTGGATGTGGACCGGCAGCGGCGCATCATTGCGGAGTGCCTGCACCCGTCAGCGGCGGTGAGCCACCCACAGCGGGTCGTCGTAAATTGGCGAAGGGCCCGCAATAGTGACTCAGATGAGGCCTTCGCCAGCGAAGAAAACCGCCGCCCCGCACCGCCCGAAGGCGACCCCTACGCCACGAAAGCCATAGCGCAGGCCTACGCCAATCAGCACTCAGCCCTAGAATTGCACTACAAGGCATTGGCGGATGCCGAAAAGCGCCGCCGCATATCAATAGAATTCCTCTACTCTATGCAGGACAGGCGGGCGCGGGCAAAAATCCCCGACGCAGAGGTCATAGAGTGAGCGCAAGACCCGCCAACTCCCAGAATGCGAGGCGCCACGGGGTGCTGAGTGAACCCGACCCAGAGCGCGTCAACGACCTTCTGACGAACATCCTAGGGGACGCTCCTACAGACGGAGCATTGAGGGGCGCCAAGGCATTCACAGGTCGCGAGCTGGCCGCCCTAGCCTTAGCGGACTGCGAGGCGCGGCTCGATGCGGCGCACGCCCACTACGTCGCCTGCCAGCCCGAGGAGGTTGACCCCGATCTGGCGTACTGCACGGACATGCTCGAGGATTTGCTATACATGGACGACATGCTCGACGAAACCAAGCGAGAGGCCATCCGCCGGATATTTCGAGTGGAGAGGTTTGACACAAGGGCGCGGGTCTCGCGCCAGCGGCTGGCGCTGCGCTACCTGAAGGAGGCCCGCGCGCGTCGAGACAGGGCGCTCTCTGCCTTCCTGTCACATTACGATATGGCTGAGGGAGAAGTGCTGTGAGGGCAAACACCTTCCGGAGAGCCACTCAGCGCGCTATGAGCGTGCCAAGGCATCGCAGATGCCCAATAGCCAGCATCATTGCCCGCTCCGCAGAAACCCATTTTACCGAAACAAACCAACTCACAACCCTAAGGAGAGTCGAGCGATCTCAACGGATGCGTCGAATACCCAACGCCAGCAGCAGGCCAAGTGCGGCGCCAGCCATGTCCGCCACCCAGTCGTTGACATCCGCACTGCGGCCAAAGTGGGGCTGGATGAGCTCGATTGCCCCACCGAAGGCGGCGGCTCCAACAAAGAGCCCGACAAAGAGCAGGCCGAGCGGAACGCGTCGCGACAGGGCTGCGGGCAACACGAGCAGCCCAAAGGCCGCGAGGTGCACGAGCTTGTCTGTGCCACTCGGAACGGATTGCGGCACATCCACGGGTGTGAGCATCGCGACGGCGAGGCCTGCAGCCAAGAGGGCAGTAACAATGCGGCGGGGGGAGAGGAAATACATGGGAGCGGCTTACGAGTTGGCGCGCAGTTGCGCAAGTCTGGGATGTGGTAGCAGGTGGCGGATTTGTTTGTCAGATTGGTGTCGCACGGTGAATAAGACTATAACACGCCAAGCCTTGGGTGGGTCGAGGACAACAGGAAAAAATAACATCCCGTTCCGAGGTAACGCCAAGCACACAAGCCTTTTGGCAAGCCCCAAGTTAAGAGACGCTCCCCTTGGGCCTGCCATTTTGATTTCTCTTAATGAGCTCGTTATGCTGAACGCAGTATGTGGCTCTCATATCCGGAATACTAAAATGACCACACTCAAGATCACATCCGTTGGAAACTCCGCCGCCGTCCTCTTGCCAAAAGAGCTCCTAGCCAAATTAGGTGTCGACACGGGCGACCTCCTGCAAGTCATTGAGACGGAGAACGGCATTGAGCTGACGGCCTATGACCGCACATTTGATACGCAGATGAAGGTGGCGGAAGATATCATGCACGAAAATCGTGACCTCTTGCGGCGACTGGCTAAATAAGGGAGCCGACATGGACTAATTTGCTGGTCGTAAAAGCTTGTAATGACCTAAAAGCTAACTGGTAGGCGGACTACCAGGGCTGCGAGATAAAGGCTTGCTCCTTTCAGCCTTATCAAGGCCCGAAAATGCGTACCACACCTCAGAACCAAAGCCAGACATTGCTGAACTGACTGCAGCCTACGGCTTCGGCCTGTCAAAAAATCACCCATTTAATGATGCAAATAAGCGGACTGCACTCATCGCAATGCGCCTATTTCTGAAATTGAACGGGTTTGACCTGGCCGCCTCGGCTGAGGAAAAATACGCCACGATTATTGGCGTGGCCGCGAGCGAAATGAGCGAGGCTGAACTTGCGCAGTGGATCAGGGGTAACCTCAGAGAGATAGGAAATTAGGATTAGCGCCCGCATTTAGTGCAAAGGGATATTCTCTTCAGATCAGCGGCTTACGCCTTCCGCTAAGTGAATTTTATAGGCCTCCACCATAGGCAGAAATTGTTTGCACACTCTCCCCGGCCTTCTCTATCTCGAGGCGATACCGGCGGTGTAAAATGAACCACACGGCGACCAGGTACGCCAAGAACTTCAAAGACGTCTCCACAGAAAAGCTGCATTTGGCCCTTCTCTGTCCCACTCCCGAGCGGAAGTCCCTTTGATAGCTTCGCAAAACAACCCCAACCTCGCTCAAGACCGATTGCTTTTCCTTTTCACGGCAGTGGCGTCGATGCTCAACGCCTATTATCACTTCGTGTCGCATATGCTGTCCTGTCTCATAAGACGTCAGTAACAACATAGTTTAAGATCTCACACCAACCTCAAAAAGGTGGTCCCACATGAAGGCGCGCCCAAAAGAACCGCGCTCTGCGCTCCTAACCGAAGCTGAAGAGGCTGGGGTCGACGTCGCTGTTACACATTAAAGGACCCTACTAACCTCCAGTTAACTGGCGACGATTGATCCCGTGTCTATACTGGGCCATGTGGTCAATATTGATATACTGATCAAGCAGCACTCGTCGATTGCAGTCACGAAACAAATTGAATAAGTCCCACAGTGATATTTTCGTCTAAGACCGGGAGACAAAGCATGAAATTACGCAAGGCAGTTTTTCCTGTGGCCGGGTTTGGAACACGCTTCCTTCCTGCGACCAAGGCGATGCCAAAAGAATTGCTGCCCATAGTCGACAAACCTCTCATCCAATATGCGGCGGAAGAGGCAATTGCTGCCGGAATTGATACGCTTATATTTGTAACCGGAAGGAACAAGCGAGCAATAGAAGATCACTTTGACAATAATCAAGAACTAGAACTCGCTCTACGCGCCAAGGGCAAAGACGAACAGGCAGACATGGTAAGACGTATTCTCCCAGAGGGAGTAGAATGTATTTTTATGCGCCAACCCGAACAGTTAGGCCTTGGACATGCGGTGCTTTGCGCAGAGCGTGCAGTGGGCTCTGATCCATTCGCCGTACTCCTGGCAGATGACTTTCTCACAGGCTCAGACCACGGCGTCACCGCGGACCTTGCACGCGCGTTCAAAACCACGGGCAAGTCCCAACTGAGTGTCATGGAGGTTAACGGAGCTGATATTTCCAAATACGGTGTTGTGATCCCCGGCGACACTCAGGGCGCGATTGCAGGGCTCGTCGAAAAACCTGATGCTGCATCAGCGCCCTCCAATTTGGCTAGTATTGGACGTTATGTGCTAACACCTGACATCTTTGATATTTTGCGCACACAGCCCCCTGGCGCCGGCGGTGAGATACAACTCGCAGATGCTATAAATACCCAAGCGGTATCCGGGGCTGTCGATGGCGTGAAACTAAACGGCCGCCGCTTTGACTGCGGCAGCGTGCAAGGCTACCTTGATGCCATCATAACCGTCGCCTCTCAGAGGCAACTTATCTCCCAAAAAAAGTAGCCTCCACCTAACTAGCGTAGAATAAGAAATGGTCGAGGGCATTCGGGCCAACGGACGCGAAGATGAAGGTCTGCATGCCTCTCGTGACATTGCCACGCAACGCTCTTCCAGCATAGATGGCAAAATGCACAGGCGACCCACTGCACTATATGAGCGCTGTGCAGGCCGCCACAGCCACACCCAAGGTCCCTACCCAACAATCCCGTTTGAACACATCCTGAGCAAGACATCCCGAAGATGCCAGCACCTGCGGTTGACCAGAACGTCAAACAGCCTGCACATTTTAGGAACCTACATCGTGCCAGTGTTGCGCAACCACAATACGCGCAACAAAAGCGCGATGAGCAAACAGCGCCACATGTCCAAGGGTTGTCAAACATACAAAAAGTATAATAACGAGACCTAGGTCACAAGTTGTCCCCATGTTACTGTCAATATACGTAAAGCGTCTCGCTTTTCATCTGAAACAAATTTACCGCCAACACCCTAAGAGGCGCAACCGAGCAAAACATTGGCGATCCAAGTTTAAGGCACGGTCCTCTAACCATCTAAGTCAAGCTTTCTAAGTGAGCGCTTGACCCCATTTTTAGCAAGAGTGTTTTCAATGCTACAAAAGACTGTCGATCTAAACTAATGGCTGAAACAAGCTCCATCACACCTCAAAACAGCACAATAAGCCATGTTGGCATCATTATGGACGGAAATGGCCGATGGGCCGTGGATCGAGGGCTCAGCAGAAGTGCCGGGCATATTCAGGGTGCAAAAGCCGTCAAAGACATCATATCAGCCGCGTCTCACTTTGGACTTAAAATCCTAACCCTATATGCATTTTCGACAGAAAATTGGAACAGGCCAAAATACGAAGTCGCAGTCCTGATGCGCTTATTCAAAAGCGAATTACATAAACAAACCGCTGAGCTGATCCACAAGAATGTCAAGGTGCGGTTTATCGGCTCTCGGGCACGGCTTCCCAAAACGCTCGTTCAAACAATGAACCAATTAGAAGCCAACACCGCTCACAATACGGGACTGACACTACAACTCGCTATAAATTACGGTGGACGACAAGATTTGCTTGAGGCGTTTAAAAAACTCGCACACGATGTAGAGGCAACAAAGCTCAAACCCGAAGATATAACAGTGTCTGACATTTCGGATGCACTGAGTACCGGTGGCATATCAGATCCAGATTTAATCATCAGAACCTCTGGTGAGTTAAGGCTTTCGAACTTTTTACTCTGGCAAGCTGCCTATAGTGAATTCGCGTTTGTTGATAAGCACTGGCCGTCTTTTAACCCAGAAGACTTTGTAGATGTAATAGAAAACGCCACAAATAGGACACGCAGATTTGGTGGGCTATAAATTTGAAAAATGATGATATGCAAGCGTGGATATGGAACCTAGACGCGTTGGCGCGCAAAAAGGTGAGGCGGAAAAGGGAAACTCACGCCAGTCCGCTTAGAGCAGAACATGCCTTAGGACCGCATGATCCGGACTGGGGCATTGTAAACGACATCCCCAAGACCAACACGTCATCCAGCTGGCACCTTAATCATCACAGAGACTCTGGGACGGCCTCCCATATCACCCTAAAGCGTCTCGTGAACTTCAAATTTCAAATTCCAATACGCAATATGATCACGCTTCATGGAGTTTCCATCTCTCTACCAATTAGAGCACTTTGAGGCTTCGAAATGAATTTTAAGTATAAAAGCAAAATTTTAAAAATTTATGTTATCGCCAGCGCTTTGACAGACCCTATATACGATCTGGTTCACAGATATCGTCTGCTCAAAGGTAAAGAGGATAGAAACGCAAAGGCCAACCGTTTCGGGACTACTAAAATTGAAAGACCAAAGGGCCCTTTGACCTGGTTTCATGCGGCCAGTCTGGGTGAGAGCCTCGCAGTCCTGCCTCTAATTGACAAGCTGCTGTCCAACGACAAAGATTTACATGTCATTCTCACAACACAGACTTTGACGTCCGCACGCATTTTGAAACAGCGCCTGCCCCCACGGGCGATACATCAAGTCGCACCATACGACACAGACAAGGCGTCGACGCGCTTTTTAAATCATTGGAAACCGGATCTTGCAGTTTGGACTGAAGGTGACTTATGGCCTACCATAATGCTCAAAACCAAACAGCACGGCATACCCATGGCATTGTTAAATGCTCGGGTCTCTTCAAACACCATTAAAAAATGGCGCCGGTGGCCACGTGCAGCGCTTGACTTACTGGGTCTTTTTGATCGCATCTGCGTCCAAGAAGAAGCCCTTGCCAGCGTCCTAAAACAACTCAACGTTGATCCCAAAAAGCTAACCGTAACTGGATCTTTAAAGGCAGATGCACCAAAATTAGCATATAAAAAAGATACATTAGCCGACTTAACTCAGCTGCTTGAAGGTCGTTCAGCATGGTTGGCAAGCGCAACACATCAAAATGAAGATGAGGTTATTGTCAGCGCACATCAGCAGATACTCCAAAATGGCGATCCCATACGCCCTCTTCTCATTATTGCCCCGCGCCACCCAGAACGAGGGGCCAAGCTGGCACGTAAGCTGAGAGACCAAGGATGGCGAGTTAAAGTGCGTTCGGACGGTGAAAAAATTCTTGCTGATACAGAGATCTATGTCGCTGACACTCTCGGCGAATTGGGGCTCTGGTATCGATTATGCCCCATTGCGTTTATTGGAGGCACACTTGTCCCAAAAGGTGGACATAACCCATACGAACCAGCACAATTGAACTGTGCAATTGTTCATGGCCAACATACCGAAAACTTTGCTCAAATATATAAAGCTCTCGATACGTTAGACGGTGCAATCCGCGCGGTTAACGCCCAAGAGATATCAAATGCTGTTTTACGCCTCCAAGATGAAGGTTTGCGTAAAAAGATAACACTTGCTGCGCAGGATGTTCTGATGAGGACGCAACCTTCGTCGCAAAGTATGACGATGCAAGCTTTGAGAGCTCTACAAGAACTGCATGACAAGCCACTTATGAACCAAAGACCCAATATTGACGACGTTTCGGTAATAGCACCGAACTTAAAATACCGCCTCTCCGGAGTAACCTCTACCGTCGTACGCCTGATCCCGTTGCAAGCAAAGGAGTTCCCTGTTGCTGCAACCGGACCTGGTTTGCCCGAAGAAGTACCACAAGTCTCACTCTGGTCTCTCATCTTCATGTCCCGCTCCGGGCCACAAGGCTGGAGGATCTGGCATGCCCGTCGCAATACCGAGATGGTTTTGGGGCTTATTCTTCGTAACCTCCTCAAAAAGCGCCTAAAACTTATTTTTACCTCCGCGTCCCAAAGAGAGCACACATATGTGACGCGCTGTCTAATTAGCTCAATGGATGCAGTCGTTGCGACATCAGAGAAATCGCAGTCTTATCTCAAGGTACCAGCGCAAGTGGTCTACCATGGTATAGATACAACCAGTTTTTCACCTGTCACGAATAAGCGCACACTTCGGGCAAAGCTTGGCTTACCAATAGAGGGAAAACTGATTGGTTGCTTTGGGCGCATTAGACATCAAAAAGGGACCGATTTATTTTTAGAAACAGCTATTTCTCTTTGTCAGCAACACAAAGACCTATACGCAATTATACTTGGTCGCGCTCTACCGAAAGATAAAGATTTTTTACAGTCGCTTAAATTACGCTTAAAACAAACTGGGCTCCAGAATAGAATTCTCTTCTATGAAGAGGTCACGGTTAGTGAAATGGCCAACTGGTACCGAGCCATTGATTTATATGTAGCGCCACAGAGATGGGAAGGGTTTGGATTAACACCCCTCGAAGCAATGGCGTGCGGTGTTCCTGTTGTTGCAGCAGATGTTGGTGCATTCAGAAATCTGATAATCCACGGAAAAACTGGACTAGTTGTTCCAAAGGACTCACTGGCAGATCTGTGTGAGGCGACAAATACTCTGCTGGAAGACAGCGAAAAACTAAGCTCATATGGAGCATTGGCAAGATCACACACATCAACGAAATTCGACATCAAAGGTGAATCAACGTCTCTTTTAAACCTATATAAAAACCTCCTCACCAGTGGCGCAAAGTAACCGCACCATCGGACCTGAAAGACCCCTCATTGGCGACGTCCTCCGTCTAGGGAATATCACTATTTTTTATATCTCTCAGGAGAATTCTTAATGGCACGATGTTTGCAAGGGTGCGATTGAAGGTACTAATCGGTTGTTCTGAAACAAAAACAATATCATTGGGTCGTAACTCAACCTCATTTGCCACCAAAACACGTACCGGGTTCTGGGCGTCCAAATGATAGGCTTGGACTGGGTTGCGCCCGCGCAACAGGTAAACCGCAGAACGTTGCGCCGAAGCGATCGCAAGTGGCCCACCTTCGGCAAATAGAGCTTCGGCCAATGTCTGACGACTTTCCGGCAAAATTGGGATTATTTGTGGCTTTACACCACCCAAGAGAAAGACCTTTCCCGGTTGATAACTAAAGCTTTGAACAAACACGTGATCCTGATTTTTCAAATACAGTTCTTTTGAATTTTTGACCAATAGATCTGAAAGCCCAATAGTGTATGTGGTCTCGTCTCGTTTGACCCGCACGATCGTCAAAACACTCTCATCAAAATC
Organism: Lentibacter algarum; assembly: GCF_040580765.1. Taxonomy (GTDB): domain Bacteria; phylum Pseudomonadota; class Alphaproteobacteria; order Rhodobacterales; family Rhodobacteraceae; genus Lentibacter; species Lentibacter algarum. The sequence continues at coordinate 2,991,136 of NZ_CP158687.1, forward strand.
AATTCCAGCTGTCGCAATCACTTCACGCAGAGTAACCCCCCGGTCGGTAATAGGAATAACTGCGCTAATATTCTCAGCATTGGACGCTGAAGACCGCGACAAACGGTCGGTCGTGATGTAAGCTTTTTGTGAATTAAACTCTTCAATCTCCAACTGGAAATTTGGCGCCTGGCCATTCCGGATCAGGATCGTTCTAATTTCATCACGCAGTTCAGATATTTGGCGACCGTTTGCATCAAGCCGGCCAACACCAATCAACAACAAACTGCCATCAGTGCCCACTCGACCACTCGTGGATATCATATTTGAAGATGCCGATGTGGTTGTGTTTTGCCTCTCTGATGAGGTGCCCTGAGAAGGGTCTACGCCATTAACTATTGAACCAATAGTTGGTAAAGCATCTATATATTGTACCAACGCGACCTCATCACCTATGCCAAGCATATAAGGCGTGTTTGCCGACTTAGACGGTAAGAACGGCTTGCTCAAACTGGCTTCAGAAACGGCATCAGCAGAAAACGCAGCACCTGGTTTTGACACAAGCCGATCATAACGAGCTGCATTCAAAGATTTAGCGGCGTCGAAGCTGAGAGCTTGCAGGTTTATCTCAAACGCCTCTTGATCTGTCGCTTCTTTTTGGAGCTCCGGCAAGACTACGGGCTCAACAATCTGTGAACACCCCACGAGAAACAACAACGCAGTCGCTCCAAAAAAATGCCTGCCAATAAACTTACCCATACAGCACAACTCCCACTTTGCTACGTTTCAATAAATTTTGAAGTGACGTATGCTTGGTTTTGCCCGGCTTTACGCTGGCGATCACATTGAGTTCACCGACACCCGAAGAGGCCTGAACCGTCTCCATGTCGTCATCATTAACGGAAAATATCACAATATCATGTTTTTCAAAAAGCCCCGCCACAATGGTCTTAAACTTTTTGGAATATAACATGTCTAAATTTCTACCCTGACACACATATGCATATTCCGAACACCCCTCCCCTTCCCCGACACGCACGAGTTCATTCTCACTTTCCAAACCACGCAATTGGTCGCTTTTGATCGCACTACGTGACAAATCTATCAACGCAGCGTTACGTCCTAGAGCCCCCGCTGTTGCAGCAATAATGCGTCCCAAGACACCGCCACGATTGTTCAAACTTAAATCACAAAGAAACACGGGCTTAGCACCCTCTTGAACTTCAAGCTCGAGCACTGTTTGGCGCGCCCAATTAATGGGAAGTTTCGCTAACTCTTTCTGAACAGAGATAATATCTTTTTCTTTTAGATGCTTCAGCTTTCCAAGACTGTGCGCAGAATCCGCCCCCACAGCCCCTAACAAATTGGACAAGCTAAAATAAACACCGCGGCGCAAATTTAAAATCAATGCAAGCGCAGCGCTCCCAAATAACCCCAGCACCAAGCCAAGTGCAATAATGAGAAATTTCTTAGGCTCACTTGGCGAAATAGGAACGTCCGCTAAGGCTATAATCTTTGAAGAGTCAGGCTGGAATCCAGCGACCAAAGACTGCGTTTTCACTTGCTCAATTAAAACAGTGTATGCTGCCTCAGCAATTTTTAAGTTTCGCGTTAACTGCGCCAACTCTTCTGCACTTGACGCATACCTCAACGCATCATCTGAAAGCTTCAGTATTTCGCGGTCAAGCGATGCAAGCCTTTCTCGCACACTGGCCTCGACCTGCAAAACTGTGGCGATACTAGGCCATGTCCAAGCAGTAGTGACTTCACTTAACCCCATAATGCGCCGAAAGCCTGACTGGTCGATTTCCGGGAAGGATTGTCTTAGCTCCTGGTAATCAGCTAATGTCGTTTTATCAGCAGCCAGAAACTGTTTAAGGGCTTCAATCGCAGCTAAATCTTCTGCACTCGTTTCACGCTGGTCACGCATCTCATCGAGCATGACCGACCCAACAGCAAAACTCTCAAACGCCTGAGTGCTATTTTCCAAGCTATATTGCTTCAAAGCGCTTTGCGCTTTTTCCAAATCTTGTAACGCATCAGCAAGTGTTCGCGACAAATACTCCAGTTTTTTATCAACAGATTCTTCATCCTCCTGCCCAAGCACCAAAATAATTTTTGAGGCTAAAAAATTAGCTATCTGAGCGGCTCTCTCTGGAGCCGTGTGCTTTACCGATATCTTGATAGACCCAGAGTCAGTTACATCAATACTCACTAAGTCCTCATATGAAGAGACGATTGACCAAATTTGCATATTCACAGGATCTTGTGACGCCGATTGCAGCCCCAGAACCGCCTTAAGGGAGGCCTTCCACTTAGGAGCTTGAGAGTTTGGGTTGTAGCTATTGAACAGCTCATCGTCTTTCAGATTGAGATCGGCCGCTACTTCAAGAATGAAGTCTCTTGAGCTGACACGTTCAACCAACGCCTTCTCAGAGCCTGATCCAGCTTTCACGCCGGCCAACGCAGCTAAGCCACCCAGCTCACCCCCCAAAATACCAGAAGAGCTTGTACTTTCACTAAGGGCGAAAATGGTACTTGCTGTATACACCTTTTCTGCCCGCAAAGCATAAATGCCAGCCGCAATTGAAACAAAAATACTCAAGGCTGCAATGAGGAACTTATAAGCCCATAAAGCTAAAAAAAGTTCCTTCAAATCTATTTCATCGCTAGCATTTTGCTCTGGTTCATAATTCGGCACTAACGGAGTTCCAATTTGTTAAATCATTTCGAGACTGTATAACCCTAAAAAACTACACAATGCCACTGTATGTTGAAGCTTCGCGTTAAACTTTTTTCATCATCAGCTCTGCGCTTGGTATTGCCAAGTTGTTGGCCGGGTTTGATCAAGCTATGTCGGTCCCATGAACATTCCGACCCATATGCTGCGCCTGAAAGGCTTCCGCTACCCCCGCGAGATCATTGCTTACGCGGTTTGGGCGTACCATCGCTTTGCACTGAGCACGGCGGATGTCGAGGACCTGTTGGCAGCGCGGGGCGTGGTTGTCAGCCGTGAGGCGATCCGGCTATGGGTCAATCGCTTTGGGCAACATTTCGTAAACTGCATCCGCCGGGATCGACCGCAACCGAACGACAAATGGCATCTTGACGAAGTCGTTATTACAATCCGTGGCAAGAAACATTGGTTGTGGCGCGCGATCGACGCAAATGGCGACGTGCTCGATATTCTCGTGCAAACACGCCGAAACGCAAAGGCCGCAAAGCGGTTCTTCCAAAGATTGATCACCCTGTTCGGCGAACCACGGGTCGTGATCACCGACAAGTTGCGCAGTTACATCCAGCCCATCAGTAAACTGGCACCGGGCGCGGATCATCGCGCCCACAAGGGTTTGAACAATGCGATCGAAGTGTCGCACAGGCCGACGCGTAAACGAGAGAAAATATTTGGCCGATTCAAATCCCACCGGCAGGCTCAAAGGTTTCTGTCAGCACATGACCAGATCAACCTGATCTTCCGACCGCGCCGCTATCAACTGAACGCAACCTCATACCGCCACGCCCGCACTGATGCGTTCAACCTCTGGTCCGATTACACCGCCGAAATGGCGGCATGATCCAACGGTTGCCAATGTTTCACAATGGGCCAGCAACAACTTGGCAATACCCTACCCAATGCTGCGGTGCGGCCCGTCGAACCAGTCATTCGTGCATCTTGCAGCATGTTGTCGGCTGAAACGTCGGTCTGCGGACAATGCCGGCCCTCGTTGAAGTCACGCCAATGTCCGGTCTCGGCAATTCGACACCCCAACCTATTGGTCACAGAGCCGACTAATCTACTCTGGTCGAGTTAGATACCTGAGCACCGCTTACGCGCGGTGAGAGCTGTCGCCAGAGTTTATCACGACAATGACGGTCTTTGCCAAAACGGCTTGGAGGCATAAAAATGATGGCGTGCATTCAGAAACTTATCTCGCGGACGGGCGCTTATAAGCTTCCGCAGTCCATTTCATGGTCCATATTCCTGCAAAAGTGCAGATTCTGCTGCAAAGGCACTTTGCGCGTATGCAGTGAATTGATTGACCAAAGGGTTTGATCGCAATTGCCCTGACCGTGCCAAAGCAATGCGATGAGGTGCCAGGTTTCCGGTGAGAGGCATCCGTACAACGGGCCGTTGATCATACGCGGTATCATGCGGAATATCGGTCGCCAGAAGCCCAACGCCCAGACCGTTCGCGACCATCGAACGCAGCATCTCGACAGATGCGGTTTCGTAGGCAATCGTTGGGCTAATCCCGTGCATTTGAGCCAAGGTGAGAAAATAGCCGCGACTATGTGGCAAGCTCATCAAAATCAGAGGGTCTTGCAGTAATTCGGCCATGCTGATGGCCTTTCGGCCCGCCAACGGATGCCCTGCGGGTAACAGGCCATAGGGCCGTATATCTGCAAGCGGCGTAATTTCGAGGGTTGAGGGGAGGCCCAGATCATAGATGAGGGCGACATCAATCCGGCCGGTCTCCAGCCATCCAGAGAGAGTTTCGAGATTTGCTTCGTGCAGGCGCACTTGGATGCTTGGGGTTTCATCTTGAAAGCCACGCACCAGCCTTGGCGCATAACGCGGGCCAAGGGTGGAAAAAACGCCAAGATTTAGGATGGCGTTCTCTGCCATGTCGGCATTCAACGTACGCTGGGCGTTTATACGCAAGCGCCTGAACTCACCAAGTTTTTGTTGACCATAATGCGTAGGAGCGATCCCTTGGCCTGCGGTGCGTGCAAACAGGGGACGACCGAAGTGTTCCTCTACTTTCGCAATCGCCAAGGATACGGATGGCTGTGACACGTTCAATATGCGCGCGGCGGCGGCTGTGCTGCCCCCGTCCGCCGTGGCAATCACGTAATCAATTTGCCGTAGGCTTATGGGTATAGGTTTCATCTATCGCTCTATGAGAATTCTATATTTCAATATATACCAATTCCCAACGTAAACTCCAGCCATTCAAGCCGGAGGTACTACATGGAGCAGACATCAACCACGACAAACACAAAGCCGCTTGACGGGGTGCGCGTGCTGGACTTCACCCGCGTGCTCGCTGGCCCTTATTGCACAGCACTCATGGCCGATCTGGGCGCCGATGTCATCAAAGTGGAGGCCGCCCACGGGGATGACTATCGCCATATCGGGCCGTTCGAGCGCGGCGAGAGCCTTTTGTTTCAATCGATAAATAGGGGCAAACGCTCTATTGTTCTGAACCTGAAGTCTGAGGCGGATATTGCCAAAATCAAACAGCTGCTGGCGGATATGGATGTCCTTGTCGAGAATTTTCGCCCTGGTGTGATGGAGAAGCTGGGCCTTGGGGTTGAGGCCCTGTCCGCCGCATTTCCAAAGCTGGTCTATGTGTCGGTTTCCGGCTTTGGGCAGACGGGCAGCAACACGGCCAAACCGGCGTATGATATCATCATTCAAGCCATGAGCGGCCTGATGGATGTGACGGGAGAGCCGGACGGCACACCGACGATGATCGGCGAAGCTTTGGGCGATGTGGCAGGCGGGCTTTTTGCGGCGTGGGGCACGATGGTGGCCTTGTTTGACCGCAGCCGGACAGGCAAAGGGCGGCACGTGGATGTCGCACTTTTTGATGCGCTAACATCGATGATGCCGGTGTTGGCCTGCCGCACTTTGATGGGCGGTGAAGCCCCCACGCGAACCGGCAACCGGCACGCGCTGTCTGCCCCTTTTGGCACCTATCCGGCTGGGGACGGGCATTTTGCTGTGGCGGTGTTGAACGATCGTTTGTTCGGAACGTTCTGTGAGGTCATCGAACAGCCTGAACTGGCGGGTGATCCGCGGTTCCTCACTGACAAGCTGCGCCGCGAAAACGAACCTGCCCTCGCCGAACAGATCGCGCTCTGGGCCGGCGCACGCAACGTGGGCGAAGTTGTTGCCAGCCTGTCTGCAAGCGGGATTCCGGCGTCTGAGATCCAATCAGTTGCGCAGGCCTGGGCCTCGTCGCAAGCCGTAGAGCGCGGCCTCGCGTCAGAGGTAGAGCACCCTGTCTTGGGGCGCCGGAACGTGCCAGAGCAACCGGTGCATTTCAGTGGTGCCGCCCGCGGGGGCCGCTCTGCGGCACCGGGGTTGAACGCAAATGCAGCAGAAATTCTGGCCACACTGGCCAAAGGAGACAGCAAATGAACTATCCCATGTTTGAGGACGAACGTACCGTAATCAGCCAGATTGAGCGGTTCTCGCAAGAGGTTTTGGCCCCCAAGGCCGCGCAGCTTGACGAGGAAGCGACCTTTGCGATCCTTCATTTGCCCGCCATGGCCGAGATGGGTCTGATGGGGATGAATCTGCCCGAAGACGCGGGGGGCCTGGGCCTGTCCGGCCCGGCGCTTTATGCAGCGGTTGAGGCCGTCGCGGGGGCGTGCGGCTCGACCGCGTCGATGCTGACAGCGCATTTTCTGGCAACAGATTCGGTCTTGTTGGGCGGGGATGCTGTCCTCAAAGCCCGTCTGTTGCCTGATGCTGCTGCGGGCAACACCTTGGGTGCATTCGCTTTAACAGAGCCTCAGGCCGGCTCCAACCCCGCGGATATGACAACCTACGCTGTGCGGGAAGGCGAAGGATACCGGATCAAGGGGAGCAAGTGTTTCATTTCCAACGCCGGTGCGGCTGACTTTATCGTGGTCTATGCAAAGACAGATAAAACAGCCGGCGCGCGCGGTGTCAGCGCCTTTGTCGTGGAGCCCAAGGCGATCACGGGTGTCGATATCGCCCCGAACGAGCGGACAATGGGGTTGAAAGGCGGGCATGTGTTTGGCATCACCTTCGACTGCTGGGTGCCAGAGGCGAACCGCCTTGGCGATGAAGGCACAGGGTTTCGCACGGCGATGAAAGTGCTGGACAACGGGCGCATTGAAGTTGCCGCGCAGGCCACCGGCATAGCCGCTGCGGCGCTTAATGCCGCTATCTCTTACGCCAAGGAGCGTAAAGTCGGCGACCATCCAATTGGTGACTTTCAAGGCCTGCAATTCATGCTGGCCGATTGCGCTACCGAACTGGCGGCAGCCCGGGCGCTGTCAATGCAAGCGGCTGTCAAACGCGGCACTGGCGAGCGGTACTCGACCGAGTCAGCACTCGCCAAACTATACGCAACCGAAGCCGCATGGCGCATTGCGGATAGGGCTCTGCAAATCCACGGCGGCTATGGATATACCCGCGATTTCCCGTTGGAACGCTACCTGCGCGACCTGCGCATTTTCCGGATTTACGAAGGGTCTTCAGAAATTCAACGCACCATAATCGCGCGTGGGCTGCTGTCTTGACGAAATTTGGTTGGTAGGTTTCGCGGCCGATCGGCAACAGGCGGATAGCTTTGCCCCAAAATCCATACCATAGCTACACGTAAAATCTCATCGGGAAAATCCGGTTTTGAATTTGGATGAGCGTCCGCTTGCAGCCTCGCAACGTGGGTGGCTCGCACTTGCAGCGAAATTCCGCTATCCGCCCTTCCTGTAGAAATGTGCATGGCGCAGCATTTGTCACTTTGGGGTTTTCTTGCGTTCACTCCGATTGACACCAATATTCTCACCAGCTCAATTCTGCTCCCGAAAAAAAATCAGTCGCCATTTCCCCGCCCGACCACTCGCAATGAGCCGCCGGACGGGGGTTATTTTTGGTTAGCCTTGGCTAGCCCTCGATTGACGACGTAGGTGGCCAGCCAGCGCCAGTAGTCTGCGACACTGCCAAAGCCTTGGCCCTGAGCGGCAAGGTCTTCTGCCTCATCAAGTGTCAGCCCCCCATCATACTGTACGATGGCAGCCCGCTCCTCGAAGGCCTCGATGTCAGGGATTAGGCTCGGGTCTTCTGTATGGAGGCAGCTCATGATGTGCCCTCCCAGTCTGGCAGCCTCACCCCGTCCACAATCTCCCGCTTTTGGGCGTCGGATATCCCCGCCGAGTAGAGCCCGTAGGTCAGCTTATTGGCGGACCTTGCGGAGTGATGCCCGACGAGGCTTGCGGTGAAGTGCTCTGGAACGCCTGTGCGCTCACACTGGGTGATGAACCACTTACGGGTGGAGTGGAACACCGTGCCTCTGAGCTCTGGGTGACGCCTGCGCAGATAGGCGTAGCGCTTTACGACCCTGTCCACGCTGAGGTACGGGAAGAGCCGTCCTGACGTTGGCAGGGTGGTATCCAGCAGCTGCTCCAGCACCCCATGCAAAGGCACCTCCCGCTCTGCTGCCTTGGACTTCAGCAAGCGCACCCTGTTGGGCTTGATGCTGATGAAGCGCCCAAGGTTGCCCTTTGCTGTGACGTCCTCAGCCATGAGCCCGCAGATCTCGCCGGAGCGCATACCTGTGAGCAGCCCGAAGAGCAGAGCACTGTGCAGCACCCTGTCCTTGGCACTGAGGAGGATACGCACCTGCGCATCACTCAGCATGCCGTGGGGATGGACCTCAGGCCTGTCCTTGACCTTGAGGGCTCCCCATGGGTTTGTCTCCAGCTCCCCTTCCCCAACGCACCAGTCAAGGAACTGGGACATCTGCTTGAGGATACGCGCCTGGGTCTGGGGTGCCGACGTGGTGCTCTCCTGCTCCTGGGAGAGCGTTGCAAGCTCAGCCAAGGTGGCCCCCTTCCCCTCCCTGTACTTGCGCACGTTGGGAGAGAGCTGGGTGATGTAGCCGAGTACCTCCCGACCTTGTGCTTGGGTCAGCGCTCCTACCTGCTCGTTCCCCAAATGCGAGCAGAGCAACTCCAAGGCAAAGCGCACCGACTTGTAACTGCCTGGACGGAGGCGCTCAGAGGCTTCTGTCAGGTAGGCTTGGGCCAGCTCCGCTACCAGCCCATCGCCCACAAGACGAGCACGCTGATATCGAGGGCGAGTAACCCCCAGTCGAGGAGCTTGGGCAGCAGTGGGGATATCAGGGGGAGTAACGGTGAGAGGGGTAGCAGCGGCATGGGCCTGAGCCTCCTTGATGAGAGTTGTAAAGGTTTGGTTGAGCTCAGCCACACGCAGCTTGGCTTGGGTGGCATCGCTGGTCTTCAGGGATTGCTTGAGGGCGCTGCCGAGGATCGGCTGCAGTGCCTTGGGGTAGGTTCTGCGGTAGATCCAGGTGTTGTGCCTTTTGTAGGCGTATTTGATCTGTGGCGACATGACGTCTCCTTTCTGGGGCAATGGCCCCGCTTGTGGGGTGTGGGTTGGGTTTTGTGATGCAGAACAAGGTGCGTCAGGGACTAAGCCCTTCCCTGACGCCTGCTTGGGCTAGTTTGGTCCAGGAAGGACCCGCAGAACCAAAGCGATGTCTGGTTCTCCGTACTCCCCAGAGAGAGGTCCTGTGAGGGCTGTCCCAGTGATGAGGTCCTCAAAGACCTCCTCGACCAGGAACGCATGCTCTGGGATGTCGTCAAAGCCAGCAAGCAGCACAGTGCAGCCTGGCGTAATGGGTGGTGTATGCTTATCCATCTCAGCCCCTCCTCAGCAGAAGGTCAGGCAGCAGCAGGCCAAGGATGAGGCTCAGTGGCACTGGGAAGGGTAAGGGCTTGAGGAACTCAGGCAGTCCCGCCAGAACAACAAGCGCCCCTGCCAGAGCCTGGGGCACTGCCAGTGAGATGTCCCAGCGTCGCTTCAGCTGCCACTCCAAGACAAGCCGAAGCCCACCCCCTGCAAGAACAAGGGCCGTAAAGGTCGTAAACATGATCGGTCTCCATGATGATTGTGATCACCATAGATGCGAGGAACTCCTCAGTTTTTGCGGGGGACTTGAGACAGCCCAACTCGCCAAAGCAGCACCGCAACTCGCCAGCAACTCTCCAAGCGCGCGCGCCTCCCTGGAGAGTAGATTATGACACAATATCAGCGCTCTAGGAGTGAACTCTCCAACTCTCCAGGCACTTTCAACTCATAAAAGGTGTGCCTTTATCGATCCCGCGTGTCGTTCACGTTGTCCAGCTGCGTCCCATGCGTCAGGTGCAACGGGTTGATGCAGCGGCGATTGTGACACTTGTGGCGCACAACATCTTCGCTGCTCGGTATCAACGCATTTCCTGCCCAGTATATCAGTTGGTAGGCGTAAACCTGTTTTCCCTTCACAGAGATACGCTTTGATCTTCCTTGAGAGGCTTCCAGACAACCTCCAACCGAGAGTTTTGCCTCAGCAAGGAGATCTTTGATCAGAACAGCCGTAACCGTAGCATCATCAATCACCTGCGCCCACCACTCCTTGTCAGGCGTTTGAGCAATCAAAAACAAATCACCTCGGACGAAGCCACGCAATCGCACTTCCATTGAGGAAAGCCACGCATCCACGCTTTGTTCAAAAGGGGGCATCATCGACGGGCTTTTTCATGTCGCGGTCTAGATATTCATATTTGATACCAAAGCCGATTTCTTCCAAAGCTGGAGCAAGCACCTCATTCAGGTGAGCTTCAATGCTCTGCTTGTAGTGAACCGTTTGGAGCATACCTCGCTCTGGATGAGCATCGGGGTGGTAAAACGCGTGTGCTGATCCCTGCCCGCCCCAAGCGAACTTTTTCTTTTTCCAGCCCAAACGGTCAAAGCTGTATTTCGCAGCATTCGGATTGCGATGCGCAAAATACGAAAGCAGCTTGTTTGCATATCTTACGGGGACGAACCTTATTTTATGTTCCTCCAGGAACTCCCCAAGCATTTCTTCAACAACGTCAGGTGCCAATGCACTTATTTCTCGCATGACCTCCGTGGCCAGCTCATTCACATTCAACGAATATGGATTGAAATTCTCAGCTTGAGGTCGACGCAACAGGGCCCGATACAATTCAGCAATGCCCTTATCAGACGCATAAGCATACTTTACTTCAGCAACCAGCTTCACAAAATCATCATATGCAGCGCCACCAGCAGCATAACCTTCGTGATCCAAGTGGATGATGTAAAACCGACGATCACCAGCTTCAAGCCAAATGGGTTTGTGGTTCGTCGTCAATATGAAGCAACATCTATGGTCTATCGGCTCAATATCTTTGTTTTTGCCCTCAGCCATCGTTTGGCGTTCAGAGATCAAAGTTTTCAGCTTGTTCCCATCATCAGAGTTCTGCGCAACTTTTACCTCCTCCGCATAAATCAGTTTCTTCAACAAGATTGGCTTATTGAACCTATCGATAATCGGCTTAATGCCTTGCTGTTCCGAGGAATTCTCTTCGCCAAAAAGCTGCTTCACAATGGAAGCAAGTGTTGATTTCCCTGTTCCATGACGTTCAGAGAACAGAAATATTGCCCAGGACGGTTTGTCCGCTTCGTTTTGCAAGCACCACGAAAGCCAATCAAGAAACACTTCTTTTTCAGAGGTGTTTTTGAAGATGAAGTTGAGGAAGCGGTCAAAGACTTTCATGTTTGGTTCTATGTTGCGTAATTTGCGAAACGCTGGCTCGATCCACGCGTTCACGGCATACATCCCACCATCAAACGTCAACCTTGCAGTCTTACCAGGAACAGATTCCACCACACCGTTCCAGACAGGAATTGTCATACCAGGCTCTGCAGTGGGGTTATTTGTGAGAGCATCCATCAGTGCCTTGAGCTTTTCAGGCCCAATTTCAAAGCTTGGAAAGCTTGCTCGCACCCTAGCGAACACAACCATCGCAAGGTCTGCACGCGTTATTGATTTATCTAGCTTGCCCAGCTCAAAGAACACCATTTCCCGGCGCACAAATTGCGATGACAAATACTTCAGAACCTCAATATCCGAGGGGATGATTGCGTCACCCTCCTCATCAACAGGAACAAAGACTTCATGATCCGCAAAGGGATAACTTCCCAAGCCTTGCTCATAAATCCGCTCCAGCTCCAGAAACTCAGGGCTTTCACTGGCCAAATCTAGGGCCATATTCTCGATTTCTTCGTCAGTGTATTGGCGGCCAAGTGTCTTTTGGATCGCATCGCGAACGATGTTATCGTCAAGATCGACAAGGCTGGAGTTTTTTTTGTCATTCTTGGGCATGCAGCATTTATCCTTTGTTGCGACCATACGTTGCACAAAGCAAAATTCCACCACAACTCGTTAACTGCCTTATAACGCAAAACCCCCACTGCTGCGTACAGTGAGGGCTATGTTCCTAGAACATATCATCGTCATGGTGTGGCACTGCATGGAAGCCATTGTTTCCCTGACCTTTGCAGGGAGACCGGTAGCCCTTAAGCCAATCAGTCATCTCAAATTCTATATCCTGCCAGTCGTGCTCGTAACTGGGCATATATTCATTGAAGCAAGAAGCTGCGCCTTTTCTGGGGCCTGACGCTGACAGCAAAGCCTGGATCACCTCATCAGGTAGATGCCATTGATGATGCAGACTGCTGAGGATCACATGGCAGGTAGAAGCGTCAGTGTCCGTGACAATATGGGCGTTGTCAGCCGTAGCATTGTTGTCACCTTTCAGATGCACACGGTGCACAAGGGAATGCGGAGACGCCGCCAAGACATCTGCCACAATCTCAAAGTGGTCAGTCATGTTCTGATGGCTTCTGCTGTGTTGGTTTTCATAGGCGGTACGGTATCGCTTGGGACACTCACCGTAATACTCGACACGCTGTGCATGGGTGATGTGGAAGGACAACTTGAAGCGGCCCGAGGTAAAGACCTGCAGGCTGTAACCCTGATAGGTTTCCAGCGCGTCCTGTGAGAGCTTTTGGTCAAAATATTTGGTCATGTTGGTAATCATCTTTCTCAATACAAAAGCACCCCAGGCGCTAACCTGAGGTGGGGTAATGGATAAGGTTCAAAAGGTAAGGATTAAGGGATAAGTCGTAATATGTAATATATAAATCATAAGGGTTTGGGAGCTCCAAACACCTGTTTTTTCTAATCCCAAAAACAAACAATACAGCTATGTATTATTCATAAATGTCGGCTTTCTTTTTGCCTTTAACGCCTTAGGCTTACAGTGATGCAAAACACTTCAGCCTGCTCTTCCGTTTTGCCGCAAAAAATATCCTGCGGCTCTGTCATTGCCACACCTTCTCCAGGTTCTCCCGCATGACCTCCAGCGCATAGCCTGAGCCGTAGTTGGCGGCGACTGTGTTGGTACTGTGCCCAAGGATGGCAAGCGAGATGGCCTCTGGACAGCCTGTGTTTCTGAGCTTGTCCTTCATACGGTGGCGCAGCGAGTGCATGGTCAGCTTCTTGTCAGTGATGACGGTGCGAAGGCGCTTCATCAGCATCGCCGAGCAGCTGTCAGCCCCTCGCTCCTTGGCGTAACGGGCAAACAGCGGTGCCTCTGGGTCTTGCGCGTTGTTCTGGAAGAGCTTGCCGACCGCTGTCACAGCTTCTGCTGAGAGTGGCACAGAGCGCTGCGAGTTGGTGGTCTTCAGGCCCCTCCAAGGGGTGGGGCTTATGTGCAGGCACTTGGCCACGAGGTCACAGTCTTTGATCCTCAGGCCAGATACCTCTGACACCCGTGCTCCTGTATCCCTCAACGTGACATACAGAGCCCAGGCTGTATTATCTCCCGAGAAGGCTGGTTCAAGGAGGGTGAGTTGAGTGTCTGTCAGGGGAAGTCTGTCGTGCTTGCTGGCCCCTGCCCCTTTGATCTTGAGGTTCGTGAACACATTCGGGAGGGTCAGTGCATGTTCCACAATCACATGGTTGATGGCTGTGCGCACAACTCCCAGCATTCTCACGGCACTGTTGGCGGAGACCCTACTCAGCAAGTGGTCCCGCAACTCGTTGGCATCCTGTCGAGTGATGTCCGTCAGAGGCGTATGCTTGAGCTTTTGCCTGCCGAAGACAGCCTGCATATCTGTGCGCAACCGCTCCACCCGCTGGCCGATCTCTCTGGCGGCCTTGGGTGTGTCTGACTTGTAAGCCACATACTCTTGCAGGGCCTTCTCCAGCGTCATGGTATCTGGCTTCAAGCGACCCGAGTAGACCTGCTGCACCACCTCCGCAGGCATCTTCTGTTTGTGCAGCGCTTTGCCAAGCTCATTCAGCGCATCCTCAATCGGGGAGTACTCAGGTACAGCCTCTGCAAGCACAAGCTCTGCCACCTCATCCCCAAGTGCGCCTCGGATAAGCTCCACACTGCGCTCTCGTGCAGACTTGTTCGTCTCGTCATTCAGCAAAGCCTCAACACGGGCGTGCACCAAGGGCAGCGACTGCATGGCCTCACGGTAGCTGTCTCCCAGCTGGCGATACAGCGTGTCCTTCCCAATCAGGGCTCGCAGGTGCTTTGGCACGTTGCGCTTATATCGGAAGCTGCCATTGGCACGGCGGAACACATAGCGGGGAAGGTTTATCGGCATCTCGTCATTCATGTTCAGGACTGTGTTCCCCAAACCTGACCAAGTGCAACCCAAACAGACCGTCCAGGACTGACAAATCCCGCCCCAAACTCGACAAAGTGGTCCCAAAAGCGGTCCCGAAAGTGGTCCTATGCAGGCCACAGCATCAACGTTTGCTAGGTTTTATCGGAAAAACGACTGGTTATTGGTGCCCAGGAGAGGACGTCGTACTTCCGCGATTGATGTTGCTTTGCAGGGACTTAGCGTCAGCGCAAAACTCAGAAGTGGTCCCGAAAGCGGTCCCATTTATACATTAAGTCAGAGTGACGATTTGTGGCTTGCACCCAAAGCTGGGCGGGTTGGCAGGTCTGCTTCCGGCCCTTAGCAGCCGTTCGCGCCTGTTGCGGCGAAGGTCTGGAAAGAGCCCTCTTTACCGATTTTCTGCAACGCGGCTAATGTCCGCTTCCAAGAAGTGGCCCCCGCCATCCGGCAGAGGCCACTTGGTTCTTATGGCAGCTTCATTTCGCTGTAGTCGCCACGGACAAAGAGCGTGATCGTCACGTCCTGCCCGTCGCGGTTACGCCAGAACCAACCGTGGTTTCCGGTGAAGGCGGCAGTCAACACACCTTCGTCGCCTACGACCGCACGGCCTTTTTCATAGCTGATGTTTTCGCCGCCACCATCACCGTGCAGGTCATAATTGACGACGCCGTTTTCAGCGACGAACATATATTCAACCTCCGCGCCTTCCTCCATGACCAGCTTGACCTCGATCCCTTCGCCGGGTGTCAGGGTCACGCTGAATTGGTCGGTCCATTCCGAGTCTGCCGTCTGGGCATGTGCTGCACCGACAAAGAAGCTGAAGAAACCGCCTCCAAGGCTGGACTGCTCTTCAATGGCTCCACTGTTCTGAAGTTCCAGCAGGCGGTCGGCCTCGGCTTCTTCCGCAAGCTGGACCTTGATTTCGCCCATTTCGGCCAGTCCTACGGCCTTGCCGATGCCGGTGGGGTCGATCCCGTATTCCGATGGCAGGACCACTGTGACCAGAATGACCACGGCCGCAACAGCGGCAAGGATGGTCGATTTGATGAGTTGTGCCGATGTTGGCAGCTCGTCGAGGTTGGGTTTGTTTCCGTTGTGCATTTTATATTCTCCTAAGTGTTCAAGCGACGAAATAGCCGGTCATCTGATATCCGATCAGAATGAACCCGGCCGACATCATCACGACGTTTGCGGTGTAGGCATGTTTCCAGAAGCTGGCCTGCTTGCGCCAATACCCCATGACGATCAGGATCATTGCGAGCGCGATCAGTTGGCCGATCTCGACTCCCACATTGAAGGCCAGTAGGTTGGGGATCAGGCCGTCTTGGGCGATCTCATATTCAAGGATTTTGGTCGCAAGCCCCAGTCCGTGGAAAAAGCCGAAGATCAGCGTCGCGGCCTTGGTATTGGGCTGGAATCCAAACCACCGCTGATAGGCCCCCAGATTGTCCAGCGCCTTGTAGACAACCGAGAGGCCGATGATGGCGTCGATCAGGTAGGCGCTGACGTTCCAACCGAAATAGACGCCAGCCAGCATGGTGGTGGAATGGCCGATGGCAAACAGGCTGACATAGATAGCGACATGCTTCATCTTGTAGAGGAAGAAGACGACGCCAAAGAGGAACAGCAAATGGTCGTATCCCGTGACCATATGTTTGGCCCCCAGATACATGAAGGGGATCAGCTTCTTGCCGCTGACCTCCTGAATATAGCCCTTGTCGCCTTCTGTGACGGCATGGGCAAAGGCGGTTGAGGCAAAGGCCAGCAAGGCCAGTGCGATCATCGCCATAAGGATCAGGGGCTGACGCATGGGATGCGCTGCAACCACCGACCCGAAGGTTCGGTTGTGTTTCATTTATAGAATTCCGCTTTATTGAGGTTTTGGGTTCGAGTGCCGTTTGGCGCGACCTCAGGTACGCGGTGGTCGGTCCAGATCGAAGGCCCTGCGATCCGACAATGCGATCTCTGCCATGGACCAATTAGTGCGTGCAGGGGTGATGAACCCTGTGCTTCGTTTGGGCGGCAGCAAGGCTACGTTGTGGTCGTGGTCGGCCATTTCATGCGCGTGGCCCTGATAGGCGTGAATCACATCCACAATGTCTTCATGGACATGGCCGTGATCTTCGATCTCGGACTGATGCTGGGTCATGATCTCCGCGATTTTGGCAAGATCATTCGACTGACTTTGCGCATTCGACGACAGCACAATTCCCACCGCCAAAGCGATTGTCAATGCAAAGCGCAGGAATGATATCGTCTGTCGTTCCATCTGCCCGTTTCCGCAGGTCACAGCCCGCTTGCTCTATCCTCCTAGGGGGGATAATCGTTGTTTATGACAAAACACACCCAACATGCAACCCATCCAGCCATCGTCAAGCGGCTGAAACGTGCCGACGGGCATCTTCTGAGCGTGATAGAGATGATCGAGGCGCAGCGCCCTTGCGCCGACATCGCCCAGCAGCTCCATGCCGTCGAAAAGGCTATCACCCAAGCCAAGCGCACCCTGATTCAGGACCATATCGACCATTGCCTTGATGCGGCTATGGCTGGCGCGGGCGGTGAAGGAACGCCTGCAACGGCGCAGTTCAAGGCCATCACCAAGTATCTCTGAGGTTTCTATATGCTTTCCGTCCTTGCTAACCGCACCTACCGCCATCTCTTTCTGGCCCAGATAGTTGCCCTTCTGGGAACGGGTCTGGCCACTGTGGCGCTCGGCCTGCTTGCATTTGATCTCGCTGAGGAACGCGCAGCGCTGGTGCTCGGAACGGTCTTCACGATCAAGATGGTGGCCTATGTCGGCATCGCCCCCATTGCCGGTGCTTTTGCCAACCGCTGGCCACGCCGCACCATGCTTGTCAGCCTCGATCTGATCCGCGCCGCCGTGGCGCTTTGCCTGCCGTTCGTCAGCGAAGTCTGGCAGGTCTACGTCCTGATCTTCGTGCTGCAATCCGCATCTGCCGCGTTCACGCCGACATTTCAGGCGACGATTCCGGATATCCTACCTGAAGAAGAGCGCTACACTCGCGCACTGTCCCTGTCGCGGCTGGCCTATGATCTGGAAAATATAATCAGCCCGATGCTGGCCGCGATCCTGCTGGCCTTTGTCAGCTATCAAGCGTTGTTCTTCGGGACTGTCATCGGCTTTGTCGGCTCTGCTCTGCTCGTGGTTTCCGTGTTGCTGCCCAGCCCGCAGGAAACGGCGCAGCGCGGGATTTATGACCGCACAACGCGAGGACTCCGAATCTATCTTGCTACACCGCGCCTGCGCGGGCTTCTGTCCCTGAACCTCGCCGCAGCGGCGGCAGGCGCAATGGTTCTGGTCAATACTGTCGTGCTGGTGCGTTCAGATCTGGGCTTAGATAATACGCAGGTCGCCATAGCGCTTGGCGCATTCGGAGGCGGTTCCATGCTTGCCGCCCTCATATTGCCACGCCTTCTGGACAACCGGCCCGACCGACCCGTGATGATCTTTGGTGCTGCTGTGCTGGTCGTCACTCTTCTTGGTCTGGCCGCACTGACGGTGATCAACGGCGTAGGGTGGTATCCGCTCTTGGCAGGGTGGTTGGTGATTGGGGTGGGTTATTCGACGGTCCTGACCCCATCCGGACGACTGCTCAAACGCTCCGCACATGCCGAAGACAGAACCGCCGTCTACGCCGCACAGTTTGCCCTGTCCCATGCCTGCTGGCTGGTCGCCTATCCCTTGGCCGGGTGGTTGATTACTGAATTTGATGCAGTAACGGCGCTTGCTGTATTGGCCTTTCTGGCCGCAACCGGAATGGCAGGAGGCGTTATCCTCTGGCCGCGTGATGATGCAGGGGTTGTTGAACATACCCACGATGATCTGCCAGTGGATCATCCCCATCTGCAGGACGGGCGCTCCCACAGCCATCCAATAGTTATCGACGATTATCACCCGCATTGGCCGCGTTTGAAGGAACCTGAAAACCACCAAGGCTAAAACGTGTCAACGGGCGAGTGCCTTGAGCATTAAAGCAGCCTCCTGGGCAAAGGCATCGAAAGCTAGCTTCGTCCGCAAAGCAGACCTCGGAACAAATCGCAGCGAATGTCTGCATTCCGCCATTCCTGTAGAAATGTGCATGGCGCAGCATTTGTCACTTTGGGGTTTTCTTGCGTTCACTCCGATTGACACCAATATTCTCACCAGCTCAATTCTGCTCCCGAAAAAAAATCAGTCGCCATTTCCCCGCCCGACCACTCGCAATGAGCCGCCGGACGGGGGTTATTTTTGGTTAGCCTTGGCTAGCCCTCGATTGACGACGTAGGTGGCCAGCCAGCGCCAGTAGTCTGCGACACTGCCAAAGCCTTGGCCCTGAGCGGCAAGGTCTTCTGCCTCATCAAGTGTCAGCCCCCCATCATACTGTACGATGGCAGCCCGCTCCTCGAAGGCCTCGATGTCAGGGATTAGGCTCGGGTCTTCTGTATGGAGGCAGCTCATGATGTGCCCTCCCAGTCTGGCAGCCTCACCCCGTCCACGATCTCCCGCTTCTGGTCATCACTGATCCCCGCGGAGTACAGCCCGTAGGTCAGCTTATTGGCGGACCTTGCGGAGTGATGCCCGACGAGACTTGCGGTGAAGTGCTCGGGGACACCAGTACGCTCACACTGGGTGATGAACCACTTGCGGGTGGAGTGGAACACCGTGCCGCTGAGCTCAGGGTGACGCCTGCGCAGGTACGCATAGCGTTTGACCACCCTGTCCACGCTGAGCTGCGGGAAGAGCCTTCCTGACGTTGGCAGCACATTATCCAGCAGCTGCTCCAGCACCCCATGCAGAGGCACCTCCCGCTCTGCTGCCTTGGACTTCAGCAAGCGGACCCTGTTGGGCTTGATGCTGATGAAGCGGCCGAGGTTGCCCTTGGCTGTGACATCCTCCGCCATGAGCCCGCAGATCTCACCGGAGCGCATACCTGTGAGCAGCCCGAAGAGCAGAGCACTGTGCAGCACCCTGTCCTTGGCGCTGAGGAGGATACGCACCTGCTCATCACCCAACATACCATGCGGATTTACCTCTGGCCTGTCTTTGACCTTGATGACCTCCCAGGGGTTTGTCTGCAGCTCCCCTTCCCCAACACACCAGTCAAGGAACTGGGACATCTGCTTCAGGATACGTGCCTGTGTCTGGGGTGCCAGCGTGGTGCTCTCGTTCTCCTGGGAGAGCGTTGCAAGCTCAGCCAGGCCAGCCTTCTTCCCCTCCCTGTACTTGCGCACGTTGGGAGAGAGCTGGATGATGTAGCCGAGCACCTCCTTGCCCTGGATGAGCGTGAGGTCTCCGACAGCTTGCTGACCCAAATGCGAGGTCAGCAGTGACAGGGCAAAGCGCACCGACTTGTAACTGCCTGGACGTAGGCGCTCAGAGGCTTCTGTCAGGTAGGCTTGCGCAAGCTCCGCTACCAACCCATCGCCCACAAGACGAGCACGCTGATATCGAGGGCGAGTAACCCCCAGTCGAGGAGCTTGGACAGCAGTGAGGGTATCAGGGGGAGTAACGGTGAGAGAGGTAGCAGCGGCATGGGCCTGAGCCTCCTTGATGAGGGTTGTGAAGGTTTGATTGAGCTCAGCCACACGCAGCTTGGCTTGGGTGGCATCGCTGGTCTTGAGGGATTGCTTGAGGGCGCTACCGAGGATCGGCTGCAGCGCCTTGGGGTAGGTTCTGCGGTAGATCCAGGTGTTGTGCCTCTTGTAGGCGTATTTGATCTGTGGCGACATGACGTCTCCTTTCTGGGGCAATTGCCCCGCTTGTGGGTTGTGGGTTGGGTTTTGTGATGCAGAACAACATGCGTCAGGGACTAAGCCCTTCCCTGACGCCTGCTTGGGCTAGTTTGGTCCAGGAAGGACCCGAAGAACCAACGCAATGTCTGGTTCTCCGTACTCCCCAGAGAGAGGTCCTGTGAGGGCTGTCCCAGTGATGAGGTCCTCAAAGACCTCCTCGACCAGGAACGCATGCTCTGGGATGTCGTCAAAGCCAGCGATCAGCACTGTGCAGCCTGGCGTGATGGGGGGTCTGTGCTGATCCATCTCAGCCCCTCCTCAGCAGAAGGTCAGGCAGCAGCAGGCCAAGGATGAGGCTCAGTGGTACTGGAAAGGGAAAGGGCTTGAGGAACTCAGGCAGTCCCGCCAGAACAACAAGCGCCCCTGCCAGAGCCTGGGGCACTGCCAGTGAGATGTCCCAGCGTCGCTTCAGCTGCCAATGCAGGACAAGCCGAAGCCCACCCCCTGCAAGAACAAGGGCCGTAAAGGTCGTAAACATGATCGGTCTCCATGATGATTGTGATCACCATAGATGCGAGGAACTCCTCAGTTTTTGCGGGGGGCTTGAGACAGCCCAACTCGCCAAAGTAACACCGCAACTCGCCAGCAACTCTCCAAGCGCACGCGCCTCCCTGGAGAGTAGATTATGGCACAATATCAGCGCTCTAGAGGTGAACTCTCCAACTCTCCAGGCACTTTCAACTCATAAAAGGTGTGCCTTTATCGATCCCCAAGGTGATACAGTGGCAACGGTTGGGCGCTGTACCAACTATCCAAGCATCCAAGTATCCAGGCACATATTTTGCTTTTGGGTGTACCCCCAGCTCTTACGGGCCCCCTAGGTGGACAGCGCGTAGGGTCCCCTCCCAGGGTTCCCCTCAGGTGCCTGTTAGGGCCCCCTTAGGGTGGTATTGTTCTTCTGTTATTCATCACAGCCATACTCACCCTCTAGGGCCAGTCCTTGGATCTCCCTGTGGAGAGCCCTTGTGAGTTACTCTCAGGTGCTTGCTGGGGGTGTGTCGGGATACAGGATGACGTCCTCGGCGGTGTTACAGGTCATTGATCCTTGGTGATGCCTTGGGGAGCTCCATACGGGTCCCCTATATGAGGAGGGTTGGAGGACCCCCTTAGGATCCACCCTAGGGTGGTATTGTTCTTCTGTTCTTCTTTTACCCACACACAACAACACCTAGCCTTACAGGTGGTACTCATACCCTTGAGGGTAGCTCTTGCAGGTCTTCCTCTCGTCTTGCCAGGAGGGACACCAGCGGTGGGCTTGCAGGCCCTACCCCAGGCGGACCTGAGGGGTGATCCCGGTGTAATCCTTGAAGGTCTCCTTCATGATCCTCATCGTTGTGCCTTTGTCTGCATCAGCAACAAGAACAGCATCATGGATGGGCAGCGCAACAACACCCTGGCACCTGAGGGCTTCCAGAACCCCCACAAGGATATCCGCCTCCGTGCGGAAGAGCTGCATGCCTAGGCCTGAGGTCATCAAGGGGAAGATTGCGGGATGCTTCTGCTCCACAGCGGTAAGGAGCTCTCTCATGCTGATCCTTGATGGGATGTGCTTACGAGCCCCCTTGGGCAGCCTTTTGGGGAGCGCTGGACTGTTGATGATCGCCTGCATCACCTTCTTGATACCTGGGCGGCAGGTCACTGGGATGCCATACTCAGAGAGGTCATAAAGGTCCCCTGAGGGCAGTTGTTGTTGTGCTTGAGCTTCAGCATACAAAAGCAAAAGGCTCATTTGGCCGTAGTCCAACTCCACCACAGCATCCTGGTTGATGCGGATGTGTTCCTGACGTTCCTCTGAAGACATCGCCTGCCAGAACCCTCCGTAGAGCCTACCCCCTTGGGCAAAGTCTGAGTTGTTGAAGATGCGGCGCAGACGGCGTTGTGTTGGGTTCACCTGAAGATGGCTGCAAGTGATGTCTGCTGCGTGGAGCCAGACGTTGATGTCTCTCATTTGATCCCGCAGAGCCTGAGTGGTCGGATCGTCCTCGTAGTCCTCATACTCTGCAATGCTGTTCGCGTGACGCTTGGGAGAGCGCAGGATCACCACTTCCTCTTCAGCGGCCTGGCTGAGGTCATCTCTTGTGATCGCGTAGCGTTCAATCCGAGAGAGTAGCTTGGGGCCTGGCATCAGGATGGTTTGTCGTCCTCCCACAAAGGCCACGTTCAGATCATCATCGACCACCTCAAAGGTGCTGTGTCCCTTCTCGATCAGCACAAAGTCCATCTCGGGCGCTGACATCATGGTCAAGAGGTCTGGTAGGGTCTTGCCCAAGGCTGTTCCCTTGTACCGGGACTTTGATCTCAGGACTTTGTTGCTCAGCGGCAGGTGGAGACTGTTGTGTTCTGGTTCCAGAGCAACAGCACAGAGGTCACACAGGATCGCCTCAAGGGTTCGCTCATAGGTGATCTGATCAACTGCCCTGCGAGCACGCTTGCGGCTCTTGTGGAAGGCCTCATAACCCTCCAGCTGTGTTTGCACTTCTCTGATCAGTGCCTTCAGCTTATCGCTGCTCGCACACAAGAACGGGTTGAATGCTCGGGCTTTGTCTTTGCAAAAAATATCCTGTGGCTCCGTCATTGCCACACCTTCTCCAGGTGCTCCCGCATGACCTCCAGCGCGTAGCCTGAGCCGTAGTTGGCGGCGACTGTGTTGGTGCTGTGCCCAAGGATGGCGAGCGATATGGCCTCTGGACAGCCTGTGTTGCGTAGCTTGTCCTTCATGCGGTGGCGAAGGCTGTGCATGGTCAGCTTCTTGTCGGTGATGACGGTGCGTAGGCGCTTCATGAGCATGGCCGAGCAACTGTCAGCCCCACGCTCCTTGGCGTAGCGGGCAAACAGCGGTGCCTCTGGGTCTGAGGTCTGGTTCTGGATGAGCTTGCCGAGCGCTGCCACAGCCTCTGCTGAGAGTGGCACAGAGCGCTGCGAGTTGGTGGTCTTCAGGCCTCTCCAAGGGGTGGGGCTTATGTGCAGGCACTTGGCCACGAGGTCACAGTCTTTGATCCTCAGGCCAGATACCTCTGACACTCTGGCTCCTGTATCTCTCAGCGTGACATACAGAGCCCAGGCTGTGGCATCTCCCGAGAAGGCTGGTTCAAGGAGGGAGAGTTGAGTGTCTTTAAGGGGAAGTCTGTCGTGCTTGCTGGCCCCTGCCCCTTTGATCTTCAGGTTCGTGAACACATTCGGGAGGGTCAGTGCATGTTCCACAATCACATGGTTGATGGCTGTCCTTACAACCCCCAGCATCCTCACGGCACTGTTGGCGGAGACCCTGCTCAGCAAGTGGTCCCGCAACTCGTTGGCATCCTGTCGGGTGATGTCTGACAAAGCTACGTGCTTGAGCTTTTGCTTGCCGAAGACAGCCTGCATATCTGTGCGCAACCGCTCCACCCGCTGGCCAATCTCTCGGGCAGCCTTGGGTGTATCTGACTTGTAGGCCACATACTCCTGCAGGGCCTTCTCCAGCGTCATGGTGTCTGGCTTCAGGCGGCCCGAGTAGACCTGCTGCACCACCTCCGCAGGCAGCTTCTGCTTATGCAGCGCTTTGCCCAGGTCATTCAGCGCATCCTCAATCGGGGAGTACTCAGGCACAGCCTCCGCCAGCACAAGGTCTGCCACCTCATCCCCAAGCGCCCCTCGGATGAGCTCAACACTCCGCTCTCGGGCAGACTTGTTGGTCTCGTCATTCAGCAGAGCCTCAACCCGCGCATGTACCAAGGGCAGAGCCTGCATGGCCTCTCGGTAGCTGTCCCCCAACTGGCGATACAGCGTATCCTTCCCAAGCAGAGCCCGCAGGTGCTTTGGGACGTTGCGCTTATACCGGAAGCTGCCATTGGCACGGCGGAACACATAGCGGGGAAGGTTTATCGGCATCTCATCATTCATGCTCAGGACTGTGTTCCCCAAACCTGACCAAGTGCAACCCAAACCGACCGCCCAGGACTGACAAACCACCCCCCAAACTCGACAAAGTGGTCCCAAAAGCGGTCCCGATAGTGGTCCCATGCAGGCCACAACATCAACGTTTGCTAGGTTATATCGGGAAATCGACTGGTTATTGGTGCCCAGGAGAGGACTCGAACCTCCACGTCCATACAGACACTAGCACCTGAAGCTAGCGCGTCTACCATTCCGCCACCTGGGCAGGTGTCGATGGCAGCGCTTTAAGCTTGGGGAAAGGCGCTGTCAACGGGATTCAAAAGCTTTTACGTTCAAACACGCCATATCACCTTGCCCAAAGCCGCTTGCGCGCGTAGGAAAAGGCGAGTTTTAAGCCAAACGGAGGCCACCCTATGTCAAAGCTTGTCACCATTTTTGGCGGTTCGGGATTTGTTGGGCGCTATATAGCGCAGCAGCTCGCTATGAAAGGCTGGCGTGTTCGAGTGGCCGTGCGCCGTCCGAACGAAGCCTTGCATGTGCGTCCCTATGGTGCCGTTGGGCAAGTTGAGCCAGTGTTCTGCAACATTCGTAATGATGCGTCTGTCGAAGCGGTCACACGCGGATCTGACGCTGTCGTGAACTGTGTTGGCACGTTTGATCGCACGGGCAAAAACAACTTTGACGCCGTCCAGGCCGATGGAGCAGAGCGTGTGGCCCGGATCGCTGCGGCGCATGGCGTAAAGAACCTCGTGCATATCTCTGCATTGGGTGTCGATCGTGACGAGCTAAGCGAATACGCCCGCACTAAGCGCGCGGGCGAAGCTGGTATTCTGGCTCAGTTCCCCAGCGCGATGATCCTGCGGCCCTCTGTTATCTTTGGTCAGGAAGATGGGTTCTTTAACCGGTTTGCAAGCATGTCTCGCATGGGCCCGATCTTTCCGCTGATGGGAGGCAACACTAAGTTCCAACCTGTCTATGTTATGGATGTTGCGAACGCGGCTGTGATGGGCGTCCAAGGAAAAGCCAGTGGCATATATGAGCTTGGTGGACCTGAAACGAAAACTCTGCGCGGTTGGATTGATGTGATCCTTGCGGAAGTTCACAGAACGAAGCCTGTTTTCAATGCTCCGATGTTTGTTGGGCGTATGATGGCTTGGGGTCTTGATCTTATGCAAACCCTGACATTTGGAATCGCAAGAAACGGGCTCATCACACGTGATCAGGTAAAGCAGCTCAAGACAGACAATGTTGTTCAGGAGGGTGCAAAAACCTTTGCGGACCTTGGTATTGTCGCAACAGCGCCTGAAGCTGTGATCGAGAGCTATCTTTGGCGCTACCGTCCGTCTGGGCAGTATGACGCAATCCGCGATTCAGCCAAAAACCTCAATATTTAAGCGCTATAGGCAACCACTAGCAAAACAATACCCAGCGCCACACGGTAAATTACGTAGGGTGTGAAGCTAATGCTGCGCAGAAGCCGCATCATGATGCTCAAAGCGAAGAGCGCCGCAACGAAAGACATGACCGCGGCGACAGCGCCATCGCGTGCGACTTGAGCATCCGCTGTTGCGATCACTTCTACGCCGAGGAGCACGCCGCTGGCGACAATTGTCGGGATCGACATAAGCATCGCAAGCTTTGCTGAATCTTGGCGCGAGTAGCCAAGCATCCGGCCCGCTGTGATACAGATACCTGAGCGTGACGTCCCGGGAATGAGCGCGACCGCTTGCCAAAGGCCCATTTTGATGGCGTCTCTTGTCGTCCAGTCAGCTTCAGTTTTTTCAATTGTTCCGCGCTGGTCGGCCCACCAGAGCAACAGACCAAACAATAGCATTGTCCAGCCGATTACCGTCATAGAGCGCATGGCATCAGAGAGGCCCGTGAGCTTTAAAACTAGACCAAATGCGATTGCTGGTATCGTTGCAATCATCAGGAGGAACGCGAGCTTTGATCCCGCAGTGTCTATGCGGCCTGTGAGCATACGGGGGATACCGGCAAGACCCATGGCTACATCTCGCCAGAAGAAGATGACGACGGCGAAGAGTGTCCCGATATGAACGGCGACATCTATCGCTTGTCCTTGATCGGGGGCAGAGGACAGCTCAGAAATCAGAATGAGGTGCCCCGAGGAAGAAACGGGCAAGAACTCTGTGATGCCTTGTACCAGCGCGACGAGAATCAATAGATAAAATGGCATGGGCGCCCCTGCTCTTCTTGGTCTTGTGGCAGCTATAGCGCGCTGTGAGAAAAAGGAAAGATACTTGATCGGTCCGTTTCGGACTTATTATCTCAACTTTTTTCGCAGAATTGACAATCTGACGCGGCCTTTTCTGACAATAGGTCAATAAAACTGACTTTCTTTTATTTTGATGGTGTATTATTAGGGCTTTAACGAGAAGAGGGAGATTTGGCTGTGGCAAAGCAACCAATGCTGAAATTTGTATCTGTAGAACGTGACATGCCTGAGAAGCGGGCGGCGGGTGCGCGCAAGCAAGACTTCGGCGAGATTTATCAAGAATATGCTAAGGCCAAGGCCGAAGAGCAGGCCAGCCGCTGTAGCCAGTGTGGTGTTCCTTATTGTCAGAACCACTGCCCACTGCACAACAATATCCCCGACTGGCTCAACCTGACCGCAACAGGCCGCCTCAAGGAGGCCTATGAGGTTAGCCAAGCGACAAACACTTTCCCCGAGATTTGCGGCCGTATCTGCCCACAGGATCGCCTTTGCGAAGGCAACTGTGTGATCGAACAGTCCGGCCACGGCACTGTAACCATCGGCGCCGTCGAGAAATATATCACCGACACCGCTTGGGAAAACGGCTGGGTCACACCTGTTACACCAGCGCAGGAGCGCACCGAAAGCGTGGGCATCATTGGCGCGGGGCCGGGTGGTCTTGCTGCTGCTGAGCGGCTTCGGGCGCAGGGCATCCAAGTCACTGTCTATGACCGCTATGACCGCGCCGGCGGTCTGCTGACCTATGGCATCCCTGGGTTCAAACTTGAAAAAGACGTTGTTATGCGCCGTATTGACCAGCTTGAGCAGGGCGGCGTGACAATGAAGCTGAACTGCAACATTGGCACCGATATTACCTTTGGCGCACTGCGCGGGCAGCATGACGCTGTGATCATCGCAACGGGCGTCTACAAAACTCGTGACCTTGGTGGAGAAGGTGCTGCGGCTGACGGGATCGTCAACGCGATTGACTATCTCACAACCTCCAATCGCCTCAGCTTTGGCGACACTGTACCAGAGTACGAAAGCGGTGAACTGAACGCAGCGGGCAAAAAAGTTGTCGTCATCGGCGGCGGCGACACGGCAATGGACTGTGTGCGCACAGCAATCCGTCAAGGCGCGGAAAGCGTGAAATGCCTTTACCGCCGTGACCGCGCCAACATGCCTGGCTCACAGCGTGAAGTGAACAATGCCGAAGAAGAAGGCGTTATTTTTGAATGGCTTGCAGCACCTGCAGGCTTTGTTGGCAACCCTGTGAACGCCGTGAAGGTCCAGAAGATGCGCCTTGGCGCACCTGATGTGAGCGGACGTCAGAGCCCTGAAGTGATCGAGGGAGCCGACTATAATGAAGCGGCAGACCTTGTGATCAAGGCCCTTGGCTTTGAGGCGGAAGACCTGCCAACACTCTGGGACTCGCCCGAGCTTCCAGTGACCCGCTGGGGAACAGTAAAGGCCGAGTACGAAACGGGCGCGACAGAGCTGGAAGGCGTTTACGCCATTGGCGATATTGTGCGCGGTGCCTCGCTTGTTGTCTGGGCCATCCGCGACGGACGCGACTGTGCCGATGCAATCCTAACAAAATTTGCCGCTGTTAACAAAATCGCGGCGGAGTGATTCTAGGGGGGTGAAAAGCGTGCACACTGCGTGCACAACCCGTGCACCGCTAAAACGGGTTTTCGCCAAAACGCCAATCGTGACCCGTGCGTGCGCCACCCCCATAGGACAACTAGACTGACTTAGACGAGAAACGAGACGAATGACTGAAACGAGAGACATCAGCGGACAGTGCCTATGCGGCGCCGTGACAGTGCGAGCCACTGTGACAGCGCCAACTGTACGCGCGTGTCACTGTGATATGTGCCGCCGTCACACGAGCAGCATGTTTATGTCTCTGAAGACCGATGAGGGCAGTATCCGCCTGAGCGGACCAGCCAAGAGCTTTGTCTCTTCTGATTGGGCCGAGCGCGGCTTCTGTCCGACCTGCGGCTCGACGCTTTGGTACGGGCTGCGCGAGACTGGCGAGATCAACCTTGCCGCAGGTTTGTTTGACAATGCGGGCGGCGCGCCGCTCACCACCGAATTTTTTGCCGATATGTGCCCTGAAGGCTATGCGCTTGCAGGCCAGCATAAGCGGCTGACAACTGACGAAACGATTGCGCTGTTTGCGCCTGAGGAGGACTAAAGCCATGACCACATATGATGAAAACTGGGTGCGTGAAGAAGAAGCTAAGCGCAAGTGGATGGCCGAAAACGGGCTCTATAGCGAAGAGGAAGAGCACTCTTCTTGCGGCGTGGGCCTCGTTGTTTCACTTGATGGCAAACCAAACCGCAAGGTTGTGGAAAACGGCATCGCGGCGCTTAAGGCGATCTGGCACAGAGGGGCTGTGGACGCGGACGGCAAGACCGGCGACGGCGCGGGCATTCATGTCCAGATCCCTGCGAATTTCTTTTATGACCAGATCCGCCGCACAGGCCATGAGCCGCGCATGGACGAGCTCATTGCTGTCGGCCAGATATTCTTGCCGCGCACGGACTTTGGCGCACAAGAGCGCTGCCGTACGATTGTGGAAACCGAAGTTCTGCGCTTGGGGTATTATATCTACGGCTGGCGGCACGTTCCTGTCGAGATCGGCTGCTTGGGCGAAAAGGCAAATGCAACGCGCCCCGAAATTGAACAAATCCTTATTTCAAACTCCAAAGGCGTTGACGAGGAACAGTTTGAGCGTGAGCTCTATGTAATCCGCCGCCGTATCGAGAAGGCCGTGACCGCGGCTGGCATTCAGGGGCTTTATGTGTGCTCGCTGTCGTGCCGTTCTGTGATCTACAAGGGGATGATGCTGGCTGAGCAAGTCGCCGAGTTCTATCCTGATTTGATGGATGAGCGCTTTGAGAGTGCATTTGCGATCTATCACCAGCGCTATTCCACAAACACATTCCCGCAATGGTGGCTGGCGCAACCTTTCCGCATGCTGGCGCACAACGGTGAGATCAACACGCTTAAAGGCAACGTCAACTGGATGAAAAGCCACGAGATCCGCATGGCGTCAAACTTCTTTGGCGAGCTTGCCGAAGACATCAAGCCGATTGTGCAGCCAGGATCATCGGACTCTGCGGCGCTTGATGCTGTGTTTGAAGTGCTTGTGCGCGCGGGCCGCGATGCGCCAATGGCAAAGACTATGCTTATCCCTGAAAGCTGGAGCAAGCAGGCTGTGGAGCTGCCCGAAGCGTGGCGCGACATGTATAGCTATTGCAACTCTGTCATCGAACCATGGGACGGCCCTGCCGCTCTTGCGATGACGGATGGCCGCTGGGTCTGTGCTGGGCTTGACCGCAACGGCCTGCGCCCAATGCGTTATGTTGTGACGGGCGATGGCTTGCTTATTGCTGGTTCCGAAGCGGGAATGGTTCCCATTGATGAGGCTGGCGTCATTGAAAAAGGCGCGCTTGGTCCGGGGCAACTGATTGCTGTGGATATGAAAGAAGGCGGCCTCTTCCACGACAAAGAGATCAAAGACAGAATGGCGGCGGCGCAGCCCTTTGGCGAGTGGGTCGGCAAGATCAACGAGCTGGACGAAGAGCTGGCGGGTGTCACTGAAGTGCCGATGTTTGAGGGCGAAGATCTACGCAAGCGCCAGATTGCAGCGGGCTACACGATGGAAGAGCTAGAGCAAGTGCTTGCTCCGATGTGTGAAGACGCCAAGGAAGCGCTGGCCAGCATGGGCGACGACACGCCAAGTGCGGTGCTTTCAAAGCAGTACCGCCCCTTGAGCCACTACTTCCGTCAGAACTTCTCTCAGGTGACAAACCCGCCGATCGACTCCTTGCGCGAATTCCGCGTGATGAGCCTCAAGACGCGCTTTGGGAACCTCAAGAACGTGCTCGACCAGAGCAGCGCGCAGACCGAGATTATTGTGTTGGAAAGCCCGTTTGTCGCAAATGCACAGTGGGACGAAGTCACGCGTCACTTCAACGCCGACTTGGTGGAGATCGACTGTACGTTTGAAGAAGCCGCTGGCGAAAATGCGCTGCGCGACGCTCTCGAAAGCATCCGTCAGCGTGCGGAAGACGCTGTGCGCTCGGGCGCGGGGCATCTTGTGCTCACAGATCAGCACCAAAACGAAAACCGTGTCGCGATCCCGATGATCTTGGCCACCAGCGCAGTGCACTCGTGGCTGACGCGCAAAGGCTTGCGCACGTTCTGCTCGCTCAACGTACGGGCGGCGGAATGTATTGACCCACATTATTTTGCCGTTCTTGTCGGCTGTGGTGCAACAACCGTAAACCCATATTTGGCCGAAGACTCTGTGGCCGACCGTATTCGTCGTGGCTTGCTCGACGGAACACTCACAGAGAACATGGCGCGCTATCGCGAGGCGATTGACCAAGGCTTGCTCAAGATCATGGCGAAGATGGGGATCAGCGTGATTTCGTCCTATCGTGGCGGTATGAATTTTGAAGCCGTGGGCCTCAGCCGTGCGATGTGTGCCGAGTATTTCCCTGGCCTCACAAGCCGTATCAGCGGGATCGGTATTCGGGGGATTGAAGAAAAAGCAGTCTCTATTCATGCCAAAGGCTTTGCAACGGGCACAGATGTTCTTCCGATTGGCGGCTTTTACAAAGCCCGTAAATCAGGCGAAACGCACGCTTGGGGCGCCAGCACGATGCATATGATGCAAAGCGCCTGTAACCGCGCTTCATATGAGATGTGGAAGAAGTATTCCAAGGCGATGCAATCTAACCCGCCGATCCACCTGCGCGATTTGCTGGCGATCAAACCTTTGGGTAAATCTATCCCGCTGGAAGAGGTTGAAAGCATCACAAGCATTCGGAAGCGTTTTGTTACGCCCGGCATGAGCCTTGGCGCGCTGTCACCAGAGGCTCACAAGACACTCAACGTTGCGATGAACCGTATCGGTGCGAAATCTGACAGTGGTGAGGGCGGCGAAGACCCCGCACACTTCCACCCAGAGCCAAACGGCGACAATCCATCTGCGAAGATCAAGCAGGTGGCGTCAGGGCGCTTTGGCGTTACCGCGGAATACCTCAACCAGTGCGAAGAGCTTGAAATCAAAGTTGCACAAGGCGCCAAGCCTGGTGAAGGCGGTCAGCTTCCGGGGATGAAGGTCACTGATCTTATCGCACGGCTGCGGCACTCAACAAAGGGCGTGACACTGATCAGTCCACCGCCACACCACGACATCTACTCTATCGAAGATCTTGCTCAGCTGATCTACGACCTCAAGCAAATCAACCCACGCTGCAAAGTGACTGTGAAGCTTGTTGCAAGCTCGGGTGTGGGCACGATTGCTGCGGGTGTGGCTAAGGCCAAGGCCGATGTGATCCTGATCTCGGGGCACAACGGCGGCACGGGTGCGAGCCCAGCAACCAGTATCAAGTTTGCGGGTCTGCCATGGGAAATGGGCCTGACCGAAGCACACCAAGTTCTGAGCATGAACAACCTGCGCGAGCGTGTCACACTCCGCACAGATGGCGGGCTCCGCACAGGCCGTGACATTGTCATGGCGGCAATGCTTGGCGCAGAAGAATACGGGATCGGGACCGCTGCTCTGATTGCGATGGGCTGTATTATGGTGCGTCAGTGCCAGAGCAACACCTGCCCTGTCGGCGTCTGTACACAAGACGAAGATCTGCGCGCCAAATTTACCGGCAATGCCGATAAGGTTGTTAATCTCATCACCTTCTACGCAACAGAAGTGCGTGAGATTTTGGCCGAGATTGGCGCAAAAAGTCTTGATGATGTCATTGGCCGTGCGGATCTTTTGAGCCAAGTCAGCCGTGGCTCAGAAAACCTTGATGATCTGGACTTGAACCCGCTGCTCATCACAGTTGATGGTGCAAAAGCGATCACTTATGACCGTGACCGCCCGCGCAACGCTGTGCCTGATACGCTTGACGCCGAGATCGTGCGCGATGCGCAGCGCTTCTTGGAAGACGGCGAAAAAATGCAGCTGTCTTACGCGGTTCAGAACACGCACCGTACCGTGGGTACGCGCACCTCAAGCCACATTGTCCGCAAGTTCGGGATGCGTAACAGCCTTCAGGACAACCACCTGACTGTGAAACTTACAGGCAGCGCGGGCCAGTCTCTTGGTGCGTTTGCGGCGCCTGGCCTCAAGCTTGAAGTCAGTGGCGACGCCAACGACTATGTCGGCAAGGGCCTATCTGGCGGTATGATCGTTGTGCGTCCGCCAATGGCGAGCAAACTGACAGCCAGCGAGAACACCATCATCGGCAACACTGTGCTCTATGGCGCGACAGACGGGCATCTCTTTGCTGCGGGTCGCGCAGGCGAACGCTTTGCCGTGCGCAACTCGGGCGCGAAAGTTGTGATCGAGGGATGTGGAAGCAACGGCTGTGAATACATGACAGGCGGTATCGCGGTCATCCTTGGTAGCATTGGCGCTAACTTTGGCGCAGGGATGACTGGCGGTATGGCTTATGTTTATGACCCCGATGGCAAGGCGCAAGACCTTATGAACCTTGAAACACTGGTGACTTGCTCTGTGAGCGTGAGCCACTGGGAAGAGCAGCTTAAGGGACTTGTCATGCGCCACGCAGAAGAGACAGGCAGCCGCAAGGCCGCTGAAATCCTGCTGCATTGGGATATGGAGAAGCAGAACTTCCTCCAGATTTGCCCCAAGGAGATGCTTGGTAAACTGGCGCATCCGCTGACCACGGAAAGCGAAGCTGTACCTGCTGAATAAACAGAGCATGAGACATATGAAGGGGCGGCGCACACAGTTGGGCCGCCCTTTTCTTTTGGATTGCTGCTTTTCGGACGGGTCCGTGACCACTATAGGTAAATTGTGAAGAGAAAAACGACCAAGACCAAAGCGCCAGAGCGCAATTTTCAGCCGCTAAAATGGCTCAAGCGGTGGGCTGTCAGGCTGTGTCTGTTGGTCGTGGTTTTGGGGCTTGTAACTGTCACGGCACACCGTTTTTTTGCGCCGCCGCAGGGGATATATATGCGCCAAGAAGCGGCGCGTCTCGGTGGGATCAAGCAGAGCTGGGTAAGTGCTGACGAAATCGCTCCTGTGATGTTTCGCTCTGTTGTGGCGGCCGAAGATGCAAACTTTTGCGCGCACTGGGGCTTTGATATGAATGCAATCCGTGCGGCGCTCGCGGACGGGACAGGGCGAGGCGCCTCGACGCTCACACAGCAAGTCGTGAAGAATGCTTATCTTTGGCACGGCCGCAACTGGAGCCGAAAAGCGCTTGAAGCTGTGCTAACGCCGCTCGTGGAGCTGATCTGGCCGAAGCGTCGTATCCTTGAGGTCTACCTCAACATCGCGGAATTTGATGAAGGTGTTTTTGGTGTGAAAGCAGCCGCGCAGCATTACTTTGGTGTGACGCCCGCCAAGATGAGTCCACTGCAGGCGGCACGGCTTGCCGCGATCCTGCCAGCTCCAAAGGACCGCTCGGCCTCCAAGCCTTCAAACTATATCCGAAAGCGTACCGCTCGGATCCGCGACGGCGCCGAAACAATCCGCCGAGACGGGCGCGCCAAGTGTTTCGAGAGTTGAAACTTCGCCGCTAAAGTTGCATTGAAGAACAGTCCCAATCTTTGAGCATCTGTTATGGCCACTTTATTTCATGTTCCTCTCTCTCCGTTTTGTCGCAAGGTGCGGCTGAGTCTCGCTGAAAAGCGGATTGAATGCGAGTTGATCGAGGAGCGCTATTGGGAAAAGGACAGCGATTTTTTGCGCCGCAACCCAGCGGCTAAAGTACCAGTTCTGAAGATTGACGGACGCACGCTTTCGGAGAGTGCCGCGATTTGCGAGTATCTTGAAGAAGTCTACCCCGAAGTCTCTTTGATGCCGAGCGCCCCTGAGGCACGCTATGAAGTCCGCCGTATTGTGGGCTGGTTTGATGACAAGTTTCACAGCGAAGTGACGGCGAACCTTGTCTATGAGCGGGTCAACAAAAAGGTCATGGGGCAGGGCTACCCTGACAGTAAAAACGTGAAAGCTGGCGCGAAAGCGATCAAGTTTCATCTGGATTACATGACATGGCTTTTGGAGCAGCGGCGCTGGCTTGCGGGCAATGAAATGACGCTCGCGGACTTTGCTGCAGCGGCGCACCTCTCTTCACTTGACTATATCTCGGATGTAGACTGGAACCGCTCCGAGACAGTGAAAGACTGGTATGCAAAGATAAAGTCGCGGCCTGCGTTCCGCTCTATTCTCGCAGACCAAGTGTCAGGCTTTCCGCCCCCTCCACATTATGCTGACCTCGACTTTTGATCCCGATGGACGCGCTGGCAAATAAGCTGCGCGAACAGGCGAGGGCCGAGGGCTTTGACGCCTGCCAGATTTGTGCGCCTGACGCTGTGCCTGACGTCCCTGCGCGGCTCGATGCGTTCCTTGAAAAGGGATATCATGGACAAATGGGCTGGCTCGCCGAGCGGACCCATTGGCGCGGAAATCCTGCAGCGCTCTGGCCTGAGGCGCGCTCTGTGATCATGCTGGCCGTCAGCTATACGCCTGAGGAGGACCCACTAGAGGCGCTGACCCGAAAAGAGGCCGGAACAGTCTCTGTTTATGCCCAAAACAAGGATTATCACGACCTCGTCAAAAAAGGGCTGAAGCGTTTGGCCCGCTGGCTGATCGCGGAGGCGGGTGGCGAAGTGAAGGTTTTTGTAGATACAGCACCTGTGCCTGAAAAACCGCTGGGGCAAGCCGCAGGGCTTGGATGGCAAGGCAAACACACGAACCTTGTGAGCCGTGAGCTTGGCAACTGGTTTTTTATCGGGTCTATCTTTAGCACGCTGGATCTGCTGAAGGACGCTCCAGAACAGGATCATTGCGGAAGCTGCCGCAACTGTTTGGACGTTTGCCCGACTGGGGCCTTTCCTGCGGCATATCAGCTCGACGCTCGGCGCTGTATCTCTTACCTGACAATCGAACACCACGGGCCGGTCGACGAAGAGCTGCGCCCGCTTCTTGGCAACCGTATTTATGGCTGCGACGACTGCCTTGCTGTCTGCCCTTGGAACAAGTTTGCGCAAAATGCCCGAGATATACGGCTAAAGCCGCGGGATGATCTGCAAAGTCCACCATTGGCAGAACTGGCAATGCTAAATGACACAGAGTTTCGCGAAAAATTCTCTGGCAGTCCGATCAAACGGATCGGACGGAACAGGTTTGTGCGCAATGTGCTCTATGCAGTCGGCAACTCGGGAAGCACAAACCTTCTGAAGTGCGCGCAACACCTGCTGAATGACAACGATGAAACTGTCCGTGACGCGGCGGACTGGGCCTGCAAGCGACTGAAAAGCGCCGCAAACGGGCAGGACGAAGCGGGCTAAGCCGCTAAACCCGTAGGGCGAACAGGATTTGGAGGCGACATGGCTATTTTGCTAGGTGTGGACACAGGCGGAACATATACCGACGCAGTTTTGCTGCGCGACGAGGAAGAAGTCCTCGCCTCCGCCAAGTCTTTGACCACGCGACATGACTTAGCCATCGGAATCGGCAAGGCTGTGCAGGCGGTGCTGGATGCCTCCGGGGTCGACCCATCAACAATCGGTCTTGCTTCGCTCTCGACCACTCTAGCGACCAACGCACTTGTCGAAGGGCAGGGCGGACGAGTCGGGCTTGTCTATATCGGATTTCCTGAAAGCGACCTTGCCAAGCATGGGCTGAATGAGGCGCTTAAGGGCGATCCACAGATCGTTTTAACGGGCGGTCACGACCATGCTGGCGGCGAAGCGCATACGCTTGATGAAATTGGGCTTTCGGCGTGGTTAGAGACTGTTTCTGGCGTGTCTGCCTTCGCGGTTGCAAGTAAATTTGCCACCAGAAACCCCGCCCATGAGCTGCGCGCAATGGAAATGATCCGTGAGGCGACAGGTGCGCCTGTCTCTGCGTCACACCAGCTGTCTGCCAAACTCAACGGGCCAAAGCGTGCACTCACGGCACTTCTGAATGCGCGGCTGATCGGTATGATCGACAAACTGATCGTGCGGGCCGAAGACGGGCTGCGCGACCTCGGAATCACTGCGCCATTGATGGTTGTGCGTGGCGATGGTGCGCTTATTTCCTCGGCACAGGCGCGGGAAAAACCAATCGAGACAATTCTGAGCGGACCTGCGGCCTCAATTGTCGGCGCGCAATGGATGACGGGCGCACAGGAAGCGCTGGTCAGTGATATTGGCGGCACAACAACCGACATTGCGCTTTTGCGCGACGGACGGCCCAAGATTGACCCAGAGGGTGCGCGCGTGGGGCCCTATCGCACCATGGTTGAGGCCGTAGCAATGCGGACGAGTGGACTCGGCGGTGACAGCGAAGTGCACTTTATCACCGAGGGGCTTAAGGGCGGGCTGACACTTGGACCAAGGCGGGTCTTGCCCGTGAGTCTGATTGCGCTTGATGCGCCAGAGCTTGTCAAAAGCACGATGGAAGCGCAGTTGCGAGCGCCTGCGCCAAGCGAGTTTGACGGGAAGTTCATTAAGCGGGTGGATGGCGTGAGCCATGCGGGACTTGCACCCCGCGATGAGGCCGTTTTGGAACGGGTTGAGGGCGTGATGCCACTGAGCAAGGTGGTGCGTACGCGTATTGAGACGCAAAGCATCCGCCGACTTGTGGAGCGGGGGATTGTTCAAGTTTCTGGGGTGACGCCCTCGGACGCGAGCCATGTGCTTGGGTTGCTCGACAGCTGGGACGCAGAGGCGGCGCATCTTGCGCTTGAGTTGTTCTGCCGTCGCCGTAAGGGTGACGGGGAGCGACTGGCCAGAGAACCCGAAACGCTGGCAAGGCTGATCCTTGATCAGATGACCGAACAGACGAGTTTGGCCTTGTTAGAGACTGTTTTTGCCGAGGAGGCCGAAACGTTTGAAGCTGAGCCAGCAAGGCTCGCACGACATGAATTGCTGCGTGCCGCGCTCCTTGGGCACAGCGGGCTTATTGCGTTGACTGCGAAAGTAAATGTGCCAGTTGTTGGCCTAGGGGCTTCGGCGAGCACATATTATCCTGATGTGGGCGGCAAGCTCGGCTGTGAGATGATCCTACCAGAGCATGCGGGCGTGGCGAATGCGCTAGGTGCGGTTGTCGGGCGAGTAACGATGCGGCGGAGCCTGTCTGTGACCAGCCCATCAGAGGGGCTTTACCGCCTTCATGCGGCGACTGGACCAGAAGACTTCACTGAGCTTGAGCCCGCGCTAAAGGCCGCCGAAGACTGGCTGCGCGCCACTGTTATTCAGGCAGCAAAAGATGCGGGAGCAGACGACATAGAAACGTCAGCGACAAGAGAGCTGCGCCGCAGTGAAGCAGAAGCACGCGAGATTTTTGTCGAAGGCTTAGTGACTGTCGAGGCCGCAGGGCGGCCCCGAATTACTGCTTAGGACTTGGGCATAGACGACACGCCAACTTGCGACGGACGCAAGAGACGATCGTGCAGCATGAAGCCCTCTGTTGAAACCTGAATGATATCACCCGCGTTTGTGCCAGGGACGGGGGCTTCAAACATCGCTTCGTGGATGTTTGGATCAAACTTGTCACCAACTTGCGGCGCGATGATTGTCATGCCGTGCTTTTTGAAAACATTGAGAAGCTCGCGCATTGTCAGCTCGATACCCTCGATGAGGGCGGCGGCACCTGCGCGCTGCTCTTCTGTGGCGGCTTCAAGGGCGCGCTTCATGTTGTCATAGACTGGAAGCATATCACGCGCGAGCTTTGAACCACCGTATTGCTCGGCATCGCGGCGCATTTTGTCGCCACGTTTGCGCGCGTTTTCGGCATCGGCCAAAGCGCGCATGAACTTGTCTTTGAGCGCGTCACGCTCAGCGCGAAGCTCATCAAGCTCGTATTCTTCAGGGAGCGGCTCGGAGAGCTCTTCGGACATTTCGTCCAGCTCGGCCTGCTCGATATCATCCAGGAAATCGTCTTCTCTGCGATCTGCCATGTCGTCACCTTTAACTTCGGTTGGATATAAGCTTGCCAACCAACTGCGCTGTATAATCGACTATCGGAACAATGCGGCCATAGTTCAGCCTCGTGGGCCCTATGACGCCAACAGCGCCGATAATCTTTCGATCAGCGTTCATATATGGAGAGACAACCAAAGAGGAACCCGAAAGTGAAAAAAGTTTGTTCTCTGAGCCAATAAAAATGCGTACACCCTCACCTTCTTCCGTGAGTTGGAGGAATTCGACGATATCTCGCTTGCGCTCTAGGTCATCAAACAGGGTTTTGATACGCTCAAACCCCTCTGTTTCAGACTCAGCAATCAAATTGGAACGGCCACGGACAATCAAGCGTTCGTAGCTTTCACCTTGGCCTTCCCAGACTGCGAGGCCGCTATCGACCAGCTGGCGCGCCAGAACGTCGATCTCTTGGCGGCGGTTGTCGATTTCGCGGCGGATGGTTGTGCCAAGCTCTGTGAGGGTCTTTCCCTCCGCGAGCGCATTGAGAAAGTTTGCCGCTTCGCGCATTGAGCTTGGGGTCGCGCCCAAGGGCGGATTGAAGACACGGTTTTCAACATGGCCATCGGAGAAGACCAGAACAACAAGTGCACGATCCGCAGCAAGAGGGACAAACTCGATATGTTTGATCGCTGCTTCATGCTTTGGCGCAAGAACGAGCGATGCACCCTGTGTAACACCCGAAAGCGCGGCGCCGACACGGTCAAGTAGGCCGCCCACATCGCCAGAGTTGCGACCCATTGTTTCATCAATGCGCTGCCGGTCATTTGTCTCAAGCTCATTCACTTCGAGAAGGCCGTCAACAAACATGCGCAAGCCTTGCTGCGTTGGAATGCGGCCAGCACTTGTATGAGGGCTGCCAAGAAGCCCCATAAACTCAAGATCAGACATAACGTTGCGCACGGTTGCTGCGCTCACCTTTTCGCTCATCGTGCGGGTGAGGGTGCGCGAACCGACAGGATCACCTGAATCCAGATAGCCCTGCACGACGCGTCGAAAGACTTCGCGCGTACGATCGTTCATTTCGGATAGAAGCTGTGAATTGTCACTCATTTGGGCTTTCCTCGCGCAGCATTTAAGAACCACGCGCTCCGAAAGGTCAATCGGGCTTGTGTTATAGGGGTTGGGCCTTGTATCCCAACGGGAACAACAAAAGGATTTTGTAATGCGACCTTCAGGCCGAAGCCTAGACCAAATGCGCGATGTAACCATCGAGACAAATGTAACGAAACATGCGGAAGGCTCCTGCATGATCAAGGTCGGGGACACACATGTTCTTTGCACCGCGACACTGGAAGAACGTGTACCGCCATTTGTAAAAGGCTCAGGCCTCGGATGGGTCACCGCAGAATACGGGATGCTTCCACGCTCAACCACAAGCCGTATGCGCCGTGAAGCGACAGCCGGAAAGCAAGGCGGACGCACCGTAGAAATCCAACGCTTGATTGGCCGCTCGTTGCGTGCGGGTGTTGACCGTGTTGCACTTGGTGAACGCCAGATCACAATTGACTGTGACGTTATCCAAGCTGACGGCGGCACGCGCTGTGCTGCGATCACGGGCGGTTGGGTTGCTCTGAAGCTTGCAGTGAACAAACTGATGAAAACAGGCGCTGTGATCACCGATCCGCTGATTGACCCTGTGGCAGCTGTGTCTTGCGGGATCTATGCAGGCCAATCTGTCCTCGATCTGGATTATCCAGAAGACAGCGAAGCTGGTGTTGACGGAAACTTCATTATGACAGGTTCCAAAAAGCTGATCGAAGTTCAAATGTCTGCGGAAGGCCAAGTCTTTAGCCGTGCACAAATGAACGAGCTTATGGACCTCGCCGAAAAAGGCGTGAGCGAACTTGTCGCGCTTCAGAAGGCAGCGACCAGTGCGTAAGTTTGACGGAGACCATCTGGTTATTGCAAGCCACAACAAAGGCAAGCTACGTGAAATCGCCGAGCTTCTTGCGCCTTTTGGCGTCAAGGTCAGCTCGGCGGCGGAGCATGGACTGGAAGAGCCAGATGAAACCGAAGATACTTTTGTCGGCAATGCGCGGATCAAAGCGCATTTTGCCGCGAAGGCGACGGGCCTACCCGCTTTGTCAGACGACAGTGGAATAGTTGTGGATGCACTTGGCGGTGCACCTGGTGTTTACACTGCGGACTGGGCCGAAACGCCAAACGGGCGCGACTTTGGTATGGCGATGGAAAAGGTCTGGACCTTGCTCGACACCAAGATGGCACCATTTCCACGCACCGCGGCTTTTAAGGCGACACTTTGCCTTGCTTGGCCTGACGGGCACGACGAAATCTTTGAAGGTGAGGTAAAGGGAGAGGTTGTCTGGCCCCTGCGCGGCGTAGATGGCTTTGGATTTGACCCCATGTTTCAGCCCTTGGGCAAAAGCGAAACCTTCGGGGAAATGGACCCCGCAGAAAAGAACGCAATGAGCCATCGGCAGGATGCTTTTGATAAGCTTGTGAAGCGCTGCTTTGAGTAGCGATTGGGAACATGGCGGCTTCGGCATTTATGTGCATTGGCCGTTTTGTGAGGCCAAATGCCCTT
This sequence comes from Lentibacter algarum, assembly GCF_040580765.1. GTDB lineage: Bacteria > Pseudomonadota > Alphaproteobacteria > Rhodobacterales > Rhodobacteraceae > Lentibacter > Lentibacter algarum. Next base: position 3,031,757 of record NZ_CP158687.1, read on the forward strand.
ACTGCGACTTCAACAGTCATGTTGTGCGCGAAATCGACCAGTTGCGCTGGCTTAGAGCCTATCTTTCAGAAATTGAACGCTACGGGAGAGAGCTTCCTGGGCGCGTTGTCTCTAGCGTTTTTTTTGGCGGCGGCACGCCAAGCTTGATGAACCCCGATGTTGTTGCGGGGGTCATCGACAAAATCAAAGCCACATGGCCTGTGGCCAATGATTTGGAAGTGACGCTTGAGGCAAACCCTGGCTCAGTCGAGGCAGGGAGATTTCGGGCCTATCAAGAGGGAGGCGTTAGCCGCATTTCTATGGGTGTTCAGGCGCTGAACGATCCTGATTTGCGGCGCTTGGGGCGAATACACAACGTTAAAGAAGCACAAGCCGCCTTTCAAATTGCACGCAACACTTTTGAGAACGTCAGCTTTGATCTGATTTACGCGCGACAAGGCCAGACGCCCGAGGCGTGGCGTGCGGAGTTAAACGAAGCCTTGGCGCTCGCTGTGGACCATCTTTCGCTCTATCAGCTCACCATTGAGCAAGGCACCGCTTTTGGCGACAGATACAACGCAGGAAAACTGCGAGATCTGCCCGACGATGACGATGCAGCAGAGATGTATGAAATCACTCAAGATGTTTGTGGTCAGGCTGGCCTATCTGCCTACGAAGTTTCGAACCATGCCCGCTCGGGTGCCGAATGTAGGCACAATCTGATCTATTGGCGCTATGGGGACTACGTCGGAATTGGGCCAGGAGCACATGGCCGCATCACCCCGACGGATACGCGCTGCGCCACAGAAGCATATCGCCAGCCTAACGCTTGGCTCGGGGCAGCAGAGAGCGGAACAGGTGACAAGCTACGCGAAATCTTGACACATGAAGACGAAGCGACAGAGCTTTTGTTGATGGGGATGCGCCTGTCTGAAGGAGTTAGCCTCAGCCGCTATGAGGCCCTTGCACAACGTAAGCTAAAGCCAAGCGCACTCGCGGAGCTGCTAGAGCTCGGCATGGTGGCGCAAGCCGGGGACAGGCTTATCGCGAGCGAGAAGGGCCGCTTTGTGCTAAATTCAGTTCTAAACAAGCTGCTGGAAGATTAAATGCGTATTGTTTGGCTGATATTTGGGGTGTTGTCGCTTGGTGCTGGCTTTGTGGGTGTGGTTCTACCGCTCGTACCAACAGTTCCATTTCTCTTGCTGGCCGCCTTCTGTTTTGCTCGCTCTTCAGAGCGGCTTCACAACTGGCTCGTTACGCATCCAAAGTTTGGCCCATCGATCATGGACTGGCGCGAGCGTGGCGCCATTTCATTGCGCGCAAAACGCATGGCAACCGTCTCCATTGTGGCGGTTTTCATGCTTTCTGTTCTGATCGGACTAAAGCTTACACTGCTCGCCATACAAGCCCTGGCGCTTGGATGTGTGCTTTTGTTTATCTGGTCTCGCCCAAACTGATCAACTCAACTTTGCGCAAAGACCATCAAGCTCATCGAGCGTTTCATAGCGGATCGTGATTTGTCCAGACTCGCCGCCAGCGGAGTGATTCAAACTCACTTTCATTCCAAGCGCCGCTGAAAGATCGGCCTCAAGGGCAAGCGTATCAGCATCTTTGTCGAGCTTACGCGCAGTTCGTGGTTTGGGCGCGGGGGCGCTTTCTTTCTTCACAAGCTGCTCGGCTCCGCGGACAGAGAGACCCTTCTTCACAATCTCTCGCGCTAACAAAGCTGGATTTTCCGCAGTGATCAAAGCGCGCGCGTGCCCAGCTGTCAGCTCGCCCTTATTGAGTAGCGCCAAAACTTCGTCCGGCAAAGACAGCAATCGCATCTGGTTTGCGATGTGGCTTCGGCTTTTGCCCAATGCTTGGGCTAGCTTCTCTTGAGTATGACCAAACTTATCTATCAGCTGACGGTACCCCGTCGCTTCCTCAACGGGGTTAAGATCGGCGCGCTGGATATTTTCAATAATAGCGACCTCGAGAACCTCGATATCATCAAAGTCTCTAATGATAACAGGTACTTGATGTAATTGAGCCTTTTGGGAAGCCCGCCAGCGGCGCTCGCCAGCCACAATCTGATAAACGCCATCCTGCCCAGGATAAGGGCGCACAATAATGGGCTGGATAACCCCTTTTTCGCGGATAGATTCCGCAAGATCAATCAAAGCCTCATTGTCAAAGTGACGGCGGGGCTGTTCAGGGTTTGGCTTTACTTGCTCAATCGGGATCATCAGATCCGAACGGCGCGGCGTAGTTGCTGGTGACTCAGCTTCGCTTTGTACTTCCGCCATAAGAGCCGAGAGACCGCGACCAAGCCCGCGAGATTTGCTTTTCTTATCGACCATCTTGCTCTCCTAGCGCTTCTTTACAGCGTTGTTTTTAATCACTTCTTTCCCAAGCGCACGATAGGCCATAGCGCCCTTCGACGTCGGATCGTAACTCAGAACAGGCATCGCAAACGACGGCGCTTCGCTCACCCGAACGTTGCGCGGAATAACAGTTTTGAAGACAAGATCGCCCAGATTATCGCGCGCATCAGCTTCCACCTGCTGAGACAGGTTGTTGCGACTGTCATACATCGTTAAGACAATGCCCTCAATCCGGAGGTTGGGGTTGGCCACTTCACGCATTTCTCGAATTGTTAACATAAGCTGCGAAAGGCCCTCGAGCGCGAAAAACTCACTTTGGAGTGGGACCAGAACAGAGTCAGCCGCAACCATAGCGTTTACTGTCAGGAGATTGAGCGACGGCGGGCAATCCACGAGAATATAGTCGAATGCAAATCCATCAATATCGGGCTGCTTAAGAGCATCACGAAGTAGGTGATTGCGCTTTTCATTGGTATAAAGCTCAATATCTGCTGAGCTCAAATCAACCGTAGCCGGAACGATACTTACTCGTTTTGTTTCTGTTGACTGAATGATTTGATTGAGCGGCGTATCTTCCAAAAGAAGATCGTAAGTCGTGAAGTCTCTGTTCTCACGATCAATTCCGAGGCCAGTGGAGGCGTTGCCCTGCGGGTCCAGATCAACCAAAAGAATGTTTTTCTTAGCTTCTGCAAGAGCAGCGGCCAAATTAATGGCAGTGGTCGTCTTCCCAACGCCACCTTTTTGATTTGCGATGGCAATTATCTTAGCTGCAGGCGGCCTAGAAAGATCAGACACGTTCAATTCCTTTGATAACTAACAGAACCGCTTCAACATTGGTCTCACTTGTGACCTCTTCGTAATCAAACTGCCAGACTTCTTGGGCCTTTTGAAGCTCAGTTCGCCAGTTTTTACCTTTTAAAAAGAAGGCTGTGCCCTCTTTTTTCAAATGTTGTTCTGCAAATTCCAGTAACAGTGATAAGTCAGCCAACGCGCGTGCTGTGAGAACATCGGCGCTTTGCGCCGGAGCCTTCTCGATGCGCTCGGTCAAAACTGTCGCCGATACGCCCGTTTCTCGCAGAACGGTCCGAAGAAACGCTGATTTTCTTTGATCGCTTTCTATCATCGTGATCAAGGCTTCAGGACGGGCCTCTGAACTGGCTATCGCCAACACAAGCCCTGGAAATCCACCGCCACTGCCTATGTCTACAATATGTTGGGGGCCATCCGGAATATGCCGCATTATCTGGAGAGAATCGATAATGTGGCGATCCCAAAGATCGTCAATGGTCGACTTTGCCACCAGGTTTATCTTTGGATTCCACTTGATAAGAGTATCAGCATAAACCTGAAGTTTCGCCAATGTTTCACGTGAAACACTCTCTAAGCCTTTCATGCTGACTTCTCTTTCTGTGCCTGACGCATCTTTGCGAGGAGGAGCGTTATCGCTGCCGGCGTCATACCGTCTACACGTGCCGCCTGCGCTAGGTTTTGCGGGCGTGCGGCTTGCAATTTTGCTTTCAGTTCATTGGAAAGCCCATCAAGAGGCTGGTAGTCAAAGTCTTGAGAAATAAGAAGATTTTCGTCTCTCTTCATCGCATCGACGTCGCGTTGTTGACGCTCTATGTAATTGGCATACAGAGCGTCCTTTGAAAGTTGATCACGTGTGTTCTCATCAATCTCTGAAAGCTGACCGTTCACAGCCACAAGATCTTCAAAGCTGATCTCGGGGAAAGAAAGCAAATGGTACGCCGTTCTCTTTGTACCATCTTGCTTGAGTTGGATGCCGACTTTTTTAAGATCCGTTGCCGAATAAAGCTTAGAGTCCAGCATCTTCTTACCAGATTCCAATGCTTCCATCTTCTGATCGAACGCACGCGACCTACCGTCGGAAACACATCCAAAAGACTTTGCGAGCGGTGTGAGGCGTTGGTCTGCATTATCAGCCCGCAACGACAGCCTAAACTCAGCGCGAGATGTAAACATCCGATAGGGCTCAGTGACGCCCCGCGTTACAAGATCATCAATCATCACGCCAATGTAGCTCTGTGAGCGACTGAATGAAACGGGATCTTTGCCCAATACAGCTCTCGCCGCGTTTAGACCGGCAACCAAACCTTGCGCCGCGGCCTCTTCGTAACCTGTCGTTCCGTTGATCTGGCCCGCAAGAAACAAGCCTTCGACCGATTTAACTCGCAACTCAAGCGTCAAAGCGCGTGGGTCGATATAGTCGTACTCAATAGCGTAACCAGGCTGGGTGATCTTTGCTTGCTCAAGACCAAAAATTGAGTGAACATAATCGTGCTGTACATCCTCGGGCAGGGAGGTTGAAATCCCGTTTGGATAGACCGTGTGATCCGTAAGCCCTTCTGGTTCAAGGAAAATCTGGTGAGATGACTTGTCAGCAAAACGTACAATTTTATCTTCAATAGAAGGGCAATACCGAGGCCCAACGCCTTCAATGTGACCGCCGTACATTGCAGAACGCTCAAGATTTGCGGCGATAATTTCATGCGTGCGCTCGTTCGTATGAGTGATTCCGCAGGAAATCTGACGCGCTTGAGGACTCGTCGACATAAAGGAAAACATCGCTGGGTCTTCGTCGCCGGGCTGCATCCCGAGCGCGTCCCAGTTTATCGTGCGTCCATCAAGACGAGGGGGTGTCCCTGTTTTTAAGCGCCCCTTTGGTAGCTCAAATGCGTCCATACGTTCCGCTAGCTTTATCGAAGGTTTGTCACCCATGCGGCCGCCGGAATAAGAAACATCTCCAATGTGAATGAGTCCACGGAGAAATGTCCCTGTCGTTAGGATGACTTCATGTGCCGATATTTCAGAACCATCTGCCAGAACAACACCTGCTACACGTTGACCGTCCATGAGAAAGTCGACGGTTTCACCCTCAACAATCGTGAGGTTTTCACGAGATAGCGTCTCTTGCAGCATCGACTTTTGATAAAGCTGGCGATCTTGCTGAGCACGGGGGCCTTGAACGGCAGGGCCCTTGCGACGATTTAGGAGGCGGAATTGAATCCCGCCCTTGTCAGACATACGCCCCATGACGCCGTCCATGGCATCGATTTCGCGAACCAAATGGCCTTTTCCAAGTCCGCCCATAGCTGGGTTGCATGACATAACGCCAATATCGCGCTGTCGCAAAGTCACCAACGCGGTTTGGACGCCCATCCGCGCTGCCGCATGGGCAGCTTCGGTCCCAGCGTGTCCTCCACCAACGACGATCACATCAAAATGTTTCACGTGAAACACTCCCTACTTGCCCAAGCAAAAGCTGGAAAACACCTCATCGAGAACATTCTCGATATCAACGCGGCCAATCAACATGTTCAATGCTTCAAGAGAGATGCGTAGCTCTTCGGAAGCAATATCTGTGAATTCAGGCCCCAAAGCAACACGGTTGGACGCCTCCGCAAGCGAAACCAAGCATCGCTCCATCGCTTCTTTGTGGCGCGCGCGCGTCGCCAGGCCCGCCTTTGCTGTCTTGGAAGATAACTTAGCGCCAATTTGCTCAACGAGCTGCGCAACTCCAGCCCCTGTTTTACCAGACACCGCCCCAAACTTATCGCCTGAAAGATCGGCCTTCGACGCAATCACGATATCATCTGGGGCAGGGTCAAATTCTGGCTTACTATTTGATTCTATTAGAAAAACGCGCAAATCAGCGGCCTTCGCTCGCTCAAGAGCGCGGGCAACGCCAATCTTTTCAATTGTGTCGTCAGTTTCACGCAACCCAGCTGTATCAAGCAAGGTGACAGGAAGACCCGCCAACTCCATTCGAACTTCTATGACGTCTCGTGTCGTACCAGCTATCTCGGACGTAATCGCTGCATCGCGTCCAGCAACAGCATTGAGCAATGTGGATTTTCCAACGTTGGGCGGACCAATGATAGCAACTTCGTAGCCAGTACGAATACGCTCTGCAGCGCCAAAGCCATCGACCTGAGCCTGCATGGCTGTCTGGACCTCAGCAATAAGTTCCAGCACTTCAGGGGATACATCGACTGGAACTTCTTCATCAGCGAAATCTATTGTGACGGTGAGCAGCGCACTTGCACGGATTAGACGCTCACGCCAATGGGCAGCGAGATCGCCTAAACCACCAGAAAACAAGCGCAGCGCTTGCTGCCGCTGTGCCTCAGTCTCGGAGGCGATAAGATCTGCAAGACCTTCAACTTGGGCAAGATCAAGCCGCCCATTGGCCAAAGCTCGACGTGTGAATTCACCAGGCTCGGCAAGCCGAAGGCCATCAACCGTCCCAAGCTCAGCGAGCAGTGCGTTTACAACCGCGACAGACCCATGTGTCTGAAACTCAACTGTCTCCTCGCCCGTGAAGCTGGCTTTTTCCGAGAAGCACAAAACCAAGGCCTCATCGAGCACCTCTCCGGCCGCAGACCTGAGACGCCGCAATGCCGCTTCACGCGGCGCGGGGAGGGAGCCGCAAAGCTGGGACGCAGCCGAAAAGGCTTTTGGTCCGGAAATTCGAACCACTGCAACGCCAGCTTTACCAGCCGCAGAGGCTTGGGCAAAAATAGTGCTCATTTTTCATAACCCGTTGATTTTGAACAGGTTTTACGTGTTCATGGAGTCGAAGAATTCGCCATTTGTCTTGGTTTGCTTGAGCTTGCCCAGCAAGAACTCGATAGCGTCTGTTGTGCCCATCGGATTGAGGATACGGCGCAGAACGAAGGTCTTCTGAAGGTCTTTTGAGTCGACCAAGAGTTCTTCTTTCCGGGTGCCTGACTTGAGAATATCCATCGCAGGGAACACGCGCTTGTCTGCAACTTTGCGATCAAGCACAATCTCGGAGTTACCCGTGCCTTTAAACTCCTCAAAGATGACCTCATCCATGCGCGAGCCTGTGTCGATAAGGGCGGTTGCGATGATTGTCAGCGAGCCACCTTCTTCGATGTTACGCGCTGCGCCAAAAAAGCGCTTGGGGCGTTGGAGGGCGTTGGCATCGACACCGCCTGTCAGAACCTTACCTGACGAAGGAACAGTTGTGTTGAAGGCACGGCCAAGGCGCGTGATTGAATCGAGTAGAATGACAACGTCTCGTTTGTGCTCAACGAGGCGCTTAGCCTTTTCGATGACCATTTCGGAGACGGCCACGTGACGGGTCGCTGGTTCATCGAATGTCGAGGAGACAACCTCGCCTTTTACGGATCGCTGCATGTCCGTCACTTCTTCTGGGCGCTCATCTATCAAGAGAACGATGAGATAGCACTCAGGGTGGTTCTTTTCGATGCTGTGGGCGATATTCTGGAGCAGAACAGTTTTACCAGTGCGAGGCGGAGCAACAATAAGCGATCGCTGGCCTTTCCCGATGGGAGCGACGAGATCAATGATGCGCGCGGACCGATCCTTGATTGTCGGGTCTTCGATTTCCATTTTCAGGCGCTCATCAGGATAGAGCGGCGTCAGGTTGTCAAAGGCAATCTTGTGACGGGCCTTCTCAGGCTCTTCAAAGTTAATCTTGGTGACGTGAGTAAGGGCGAAATAGCGCTCGTTGTCTTCGGGCTGCTTCAAATGACCTTCGATTGTGTCACCCGTACGCAGAGAAAACTTACGCAGAATTTCTGGCGATACATAAATATCATCAGGCCCTGGCAGGTAGTTTGCCTCAGGTGCGCGCAAGAAGCCGAAACCGTCTTGGAGCACTTCTAGGACGCCTTCACCGCCGATCATCCAGCCCTCTTCGGCGCGCTCTTTAAGGATCGAGAACATAATCTCGCCCTTGCGCATCGTTGTGGCGTTTTCGATTTCGAGCTCTTCAGCCATTGTGACCAGCTCTTTAGGGTGCATTGCCTTAAGTTCGGCAAGGTGGAGCTGCTCTTGGGTCTCGTCTGTCATAGGAATGGCCTCTACGCCCGCGAATGCGGCGCTTCATAGAATTGAGAATGGGATTACCTGTGCTCCCAGAACGGGCAGGCTTGTGCATCAGATACGCTTGAGAGGCGAATGAGTCAATAAATTAGAACTTAACGACCACGGAAAGAACAATAACAATCATTAGAACCGTCGGCAGCTCGTTCATCATGCGATAGGTACGGCCAGTACGGGTATTGCTACCGCTGACAAAATCTTTGCGGCGCAAGCCAAGCCAATGATGAAACCAAGTCATTGCCAAAACACTGATTGCTTTCGTCCAAGGCCATACGGAGGACCAATCAACTATTCCCGGCGTGAAAACGAGGCAGAGGCCAAAGACCCATGTTGAGATCATGGAAGGATTCATGATGAGCTTAAATAGCTTGAGCTCCATCATCTGAAAGAGGGTGTCTTTTTCATCGCCTGCTGTACTTTGTTCCGTGTGATGAACAAAGAGCCGAGGCAAATAGAATAGCCCAGCCATCCACGCCATAACGGACATGATATGGAACGATTTGGTCCACGGATACAGATCAGATAAAAGATCAGACATATTCACCACCCTTTCGTTGACCCCTTAATAATAAATATAAAAGAAAGAAAGGTTGATGATTATGTAGGGTGGCCAAAATCTGTGGATTATTGAGTTATTCATAAGGTTACTCAGATGTGTATATATTCTACAGCTCTGGGATTTTTCAGGCACGATAAAATCACTAAACATCTGTTAACGTTAATATTTACAAATAGAATATTAAAAAAATGCCTGTGGAGAATCTGTGTATGAATGACAGAAAGAGTAGTCCAATTTGATTTGGCAGTTATCCTTTTCCACCTGTCAGGAGAGTCAGCTAAACTTCGTGAGACACGGTAGTTTTCCTCAATTTTGAGGGTGGCGTTGATTGTGCTCCCTTTTGTGCATTAATTACTCGTTAAGTATTACAGGAGTTATCCACATGGCGCGTCAGATCGTTCTGGCTTCGGGCTCGGCGATACGTGGGCAGATGCTTTCGAATGCAGGAATTGGGTTTGAAGCGATTGTGCCACGCGTTGATGAAGAGATGATTAAAATCGCTCTTCAAGCAGAAAAAGCAACGCCACGAGATATTGCGGATGCTCTTGCTGAGACCAAAGCACGTAAGATCGGTGGGAAGCATCCAGACAAGCTGGTGATCGGGTGTGACCAAGTACTCGATTTTGACGGGCAAATCCTATCGAAGCCACAAACGCCAGATGAGGCCAAAGAACAGCTGAAAGCGCTGCGCGGTAAACGCCACAGCTTGCTGTCTGCTGTTGTCGTTTATCATGAGCTTGAGCCGTTGTGGCGACATGTCGACCAGGTGCGGCTTTATATGCGCGACATTTCGGACTCATATCTTAATGAATATGTTGAACGGAATTGGCCCAGTCTTCAAAGCTCCGTCGGGGGCTATAAGCTTGAAGAGGAGGGCGTACGGCTTTTTAGCCGTATCGAAGGGGATTACTTTACGATCCTTGGCTTGCCGCTGATAGAAATGATTAATTACCTGACAGCCTCGGGAGACCTTAAGGCATGAGTTTAAACAGAATTCCTCTGGCGGGTGTTATTGGCTCGCCAATCGCGCACTCAAAATCGCCCGCCTTGCACACTCATTGGCTAAAAACGCTTGGAATTGCTGGGCATTACATTCCAATTGATGTGGCTCAGGAAGACCTTGAACATATTGTTAAAACCCTACCCAAAATGGGATTTGTCGGGGTGAACGTGACTGTGCCTTACAAAGAAAAGGTGATGGATTTTGCTGATCTGGTGACAGATCGAGCAGCGCTTATCGGCTCGGCGAACACACTTATTTTCCGCAAAGATGGGAAGATTCATGCTGACAACACGGATAGCTATGGGTTCATTCAGAACTTGCGACAGAAAGCGCCTGATTGGGATCCGAAGGCAGGGCCTGCGGCTATCCTTGGGGCTGGTGGCGCGGCGCGAGCCGTTATTGCAGCGCTCGTCGAAGTGGGGGTTCCAGAGATTCTAATTTCAAACCGCACAAAGGCCCGCGCGGAAAAGCTTAAGACTGATTTTGGTAAGCGTTTGCGGGTGGTCGACTGGGTTCAGGCGGGAAATATGCTTGAAGAGGCAGCAACAGTTATCAATACCACATCTCTTGGAATGGTGGGAAAGCCGCCCCTCAGAGTCCCGCTTGATGGATTGCAAAAAGGGACTTTGGTCACGGATCTCGTCTATGCGCCTTTGATGACTCATTTGCTCAATGAAGCGAATGAAGCAGGCTGTGTCACTGTTGACGGTCTTGGAATGCTTTTGCATCAGGCTGTGCCGGCATTTGAACGCTGGTTTGGCGTGCGGCCACAAGTGACCGACGAAACCCGTGCGGCTGTGTTGCGTTAATGGCGTATCGTCTCGGGCTGACAGGCTCCATTGGCATGGGCAAATCGACCACGGCGAAGATTTTTGCCGCTGAAGGCTGCGCCGTCTGGGACGCAGATGCGGCTGTTCACCGGCTTTATGGTGTGGGCGGGTTGGCTGTTGGGCCCATGGAGGCGGCGCTTCCGAAAGCTGTGCTCCATGGGGCCGTTTCGCGGGATGTTCTGAAAGAGATTATTAGCACAGACGCGAGCGCTTTGGCAGAGATTGAAAAGGTCGTTCATCCATTGGTGGCGGCCGATCGCGCGCAGTTTGCTGAAACTGCGACAAGCGACATTCTGGTTTTTGATATTCCACTTCTGTTTGAAAAAGGCAGTGAAGACATGATGGACGCTGTTGTTGTTGTGTCTGTGGATGAGACAACTCAGCGCGCGCGGGTGCTTGAGCGCGGGACCATGACAGAGGCGCAATTCGAGGCGATTAAGGCCAAGCAGATGCCAGATGTGGAAAAGCGTGCGCGTGCGGATTATGTTGTCATGACGGACACGCTTGCAGGCGCTGAGGCGCAGGTGAAGGCGATTGTAAAAGAGATAAGGGCAGGGCTGACGGATGCGTGAAATTGTTCTGGACACGGAGACCACAGGCTTTGAGCCCATGCAGGGCGATCGTATTGTCGAGATAGGCGCGGTTGAGCTTTACAACCACGTGCCAACAGGCCGGACCTATCACCAATATATCAATCCTGAGCGCGGGATGCCGCAAGAGGCGTTTGAAGTTCATGGGCTTGGCGACGAGTTCTTGGCGGATAAACCTAAGTTTGCTCAAATCGGTCAGGCGTTTCTTGATTTCGTGCAGGATTCTACGCTCGTTATTCACAACGCGGCATTTGATATGAAGTTTCTCAATGCTGAGCTGAAATGGATGAACTTGCCTCTGCTTCCGATGAGTCAGGCGCTTGATACGCTTGATATTGCGCGCAAAAGATTTCCTGGCTCACCTGCTTCGCTTGATGCTTTGTGTCGGCGCTTCAATATTGATAACTCATCACGCACGCTCCACGGCGCTTTGCTTGACTCCGAAATTCTTGCGGAAGTGTATCTTGAACTGATCGGCGGCAAGCAGCCTGACTTTGCGCTTTCAACGAACCATGAGAGTGAAACGACTGGAAGCTCAGGGCGCTGGCGGCCACAGCCTCGGCCAACGCCTTTGCCCTCACGTGTCAGCCAAAAAGAAGCCGCCGCCCATGATGCTTTTGTAGAAAGCTTGGGCGACGGCGCACTTTGGAAAAAGCTTGGTTGATTAGGCGTCCAGTTTTTTGCCTTCGTCAGCCTGACGGCGCATCAGCTCATTGCGGTAAAGCGCCATGAAGTCGATTGTTTCGAGGTTCAGCGGCGGGAAGCCACCATCGCGAGTAACATCAGAGACGATGCGGCGCAGGAACGGGAAGAGCAGGCGCGGACACTCGATCAGAAGGAAGGGGTGCAGCTGATCTTCTGGAACGCCCGCAATACTGAAGATCCCGACATAGTCGATTTCCATGAGGAAGAGCTTTTCAGCTGTGTTCTCTTTGTTCACAGACGTGATTGCGAGCTTGATCGCAACTTCAAACTGATTTTCCGCTGAACGCTTTTTTGCGTCGAGATTGACCTGAACGTTTACATCAGGCGTGACTTCGCCTTGGACGCCCTTTTGGGCGAGGATGTTTTCAAATGACAGGTCGCGAATGAACTGATTGATCACGTTCATTTTAACTTGGGGTGTCTCGGCTTGTGCTTCTGGTGCTGCGCCATTCTCGGCCATGTTATTCTCCATTGGAAAGACTTTTGAAACTCTTGCCGACTGACTTAGCAAGAAGGCTTAGAAGCCTCAATGCCCTAGTGTTTTGTCCAGCCTGATGGGGTATGCGTTGGGCGCTTTGTTTCATCGACTTCTTGATAGTCACCATCGATGATGTCGCTTGGGTCATTATGGTGAGGTTGGTGGCCGGGGTGAGCGGAGAAGCCCTGAACCGTCACGCGGCGACGGACATAGGCAAATACAGCGTGGCGCACTGCCGGAATAAGCAGGGAAAAACCGATAGCATCAGTGAAAAATCCAGGCGTTAGTAGAAGGGCGCCAGAAAACAGGATCATGGCGCCATGGGCTAAAGGCTCTGTTGGATCGCGTAGGTCATTGAACGAGCTGCGCAGATTATTCAGCGCGAGCGCTCCTTGATTGCGCAGGAGTGATGTCCCGATCATGGCTGTGAGAACCACAATTAGGAGCGTTGGCCAAAGCCCTATGGCTCCACCAACTTGGATAAATAGGGCTATTTCTATCAGAGGCACAGCGATAAACGCCACTAAAAGCCACATTTTCTTAATCTCCTGCTTGTCATTGGGCGTAGTAGACTTGAACACGCCCATAACCTACATAGGTGCTGATAGCGCCATTTGCCACGCTCACTTAATGAGGTTTACATGAATTTGCCCATTCTTCAGTTGCTTGTCCTAGCCGGAATTGCGATTTTTCTGATCCTGCGGTTGCGCAGCGTTCTAGGCACGCGCGATGGATTTGAAGCGCCAAATGTACCGCCAGCGGGACTCGACGAACGCAAGCGCAAGTTTGAAGTGATTGAGGGCGGGCCTGATCAAGACATCACAGATCATGCGGAAGAGGGCAGCGACACAGCCAAGGCGCTGGCAAACATGAAGCAGCGAGAGCCTTCTTTTGAAGTCGGCGGATTTCTATCAGGAGCGCGTAGCGCATATGAGTTTATCCTGATGGGCTTTGAGCGTGGAGAGTTGGCCGAGATCAAACCTTACATTTCTGACGAGGTCTATGAGGTCTTCGCTCAGGTTGTGGAAGCTCGTGAGAAGAAGGGCCTCAAAGTCGAAGCCGAGTTTATTGGTGTACGTGAAGTGTCTATTCACTCTGCAGAGTTTCATGCGGCGAGTGGCACCGCGGAGATTGCCATGAAGTTTATCGGCGAGCTGACATCTGTTGTGCGGGACGACACAGGCGAGATTGTTGAGGGTAAAGAGGGCAAAGTCAAAACCCAGAAAGATATTTGGACATTCGAGCGCGAAATGGGTGTGAATGATCCAAACTGGATTTTGGTTGCCACGGGTGAATGAAGCGTTTTCTTTTAGCGGTAATAACGGCTGGGCTTATCATGACCGAAGCTACGAGCGCCGCTGAAGAAACGGAAATTCGTATTCTTGAGTTTTCTGAACTGGATGGCTGGGAAAAGGACAACCACGCTGAGGCGCTGGCTGTCTTTCTGAATACTTGCAGCGATATGAAATCCCCTGACTGGAAGGGCCTGTGCCGAGCAGCAGAGGATCAGACCAATGCTAAGGCTTTTTTTGAGCTGTTCTTTCGCCCTGTTCAAATCACTGATGGTAAGCCCGCACTTTTTACGGGCTATTTCGAGCCAGAGCTTGAGGGCGATTTGTATCGATCAGAGCGCTTTCGCTTTCCAATCTATAAGCTTCCGCCAGAAGCGCGGGACGGCGCTTGGCTGAGCCGTCGAGAGCTGGAAGAAACTGGCGCTATGAAAGGGCGTGGCCTTGAGATTGCTTGGGTTGATGATGCGGTTGAGCTGTTCTTTTTGCAGGTGCAGGGCTCGGGGCGTATCAAGCTTCCTGATGGGCGGTATATCCGTGTAGGATATGGCGGAAAGAACGGTCATGAGTATCGTTCAATCGGGCGGGAGCTTGTACGGCGGGGGGTCTACAACGTGCACCAAGTCTCAGCACAAGTGATCAAGAATTGGGTGCGCCGCAACCCGATCGACGGGCTCGAGCTGCTACGCCACAATCCCTCCTATGTTTTCTTCCGAGAGGTGAGCGAAGTGCCTGCCGACAAAGGTCCGCTTGGTGCGATGAATCGCTCTGTAACGGAGATGCGCACTGTGGCTGTTGACCCGCGGTATACGCCGCTCGGTGCTCCTGTTTGGGTCGAAAAGAACGGTAAGGGCAAGATCCGCAAGCTTATGATCGCGCAGGACACTGGCTCTGCTATCAAGGGTGCGCAGCGGGCTGATATTTTCTTTGGCACGGGTGACGAAGCAGGGCTTAAGGCTGGGCGTCTAAAAGACCCCGGTCGGATGATTGTTCTGATGCCGATCCAGCGAGCATATGCGTATTTGCCAGTGGACGAGCAATGAGCCGTCGCAAGTTACATAGAGAAGAGCTTGAGCTGTGGGGGAAAGTGGCTGAAACCGCTGTTCCAATGCATCCAAAGCGCACCAAGACAAAGGACGCGTTGCACGTATCAAAGCCAGCACCAAAGCGGGCTGTTGAGGCGATGCCAAACTTTGAAATATCTGCACGGGCGCAAGCATATCAGCCAGCGCATGATGTGTTGCCTGATATCCGAGAGCGGGTGAAAAAAGCGCCAGTCCAGATGGATAAGAAGGCGCACGGAAAGCTGAAGCAAGGCAAGCTGAAGCCCGATGCTAAAATTGATTTGCACGGGATGACACAAGATCAGGCGCACCCGAGACTGACAGCATTTATCATGAAAGCCTATCAGAACCAGAAGCGCTTGCTTCTTGTTGTGACTGGAAAGGGTAAACCGCGCGATGATGGTGGGCCTATTCCTGTGCGGCTAGGTGTTTTGCGCCATCAAGTGCCGCAGTGGCTTACCACTCCGCCTTTGGCGCAACTTGTCTTACAGATCAGCGAGGCGCATTTGCGCCATGGCGGCGGCGGTGCTTATTACGTATATCTGCGCCGTCAGCGATGAGCTATTTCAGCAGATTAAGCAGGTATTGTCCGTAAGAGTTTTTGGCAAAGCTCTCAGCACGCTTTTGCAGTTCGGCGGCTGTGATCCAGCCACGGGAATAAGCAATCTCTTCGGGGCTTCCGACTTGAAGGCCTTGGCGCTCTGACAGCGTGCGTACAAAGTTTCCTGCATCAAGCAGAGAGCCATGTGTGCCGGTATCAAGCCAAGCATAACCACGGCCCATTTGCTGCACGTTCAGGAGGCCATCGTGAAGATAGCTCTCCAGAAGTGAAGTGATTTCAAGCTCGCCGCGCTCGGAAGGCTTTACTTGAGCCGCGCGCTGGGGTGCTGAGCCGTCGAGGAAGTAGAGTCCTGTTACTGCGTAGTTTGATGGTGGATTTTTGGGCTTTTCGACGATCGATTTTACTGTTCCATCTTTGGCAAAATCGACAACACCGTAGCGCTCGGGATCAGCGACGCGGTAGCCGAAGACTGTTCCGCCTGTTTCGACGCTATCGGCGGCGGCGAGCACTTCAGGCAGGCCATGACCGAAGAAGATATTGTCGCCTAGAACCATCGCGCTGGGCGCGCCATCGAGGAAATCTTCGGCCAGCAAGTAGGCTTGCGCCAGCCCGTCAGGAGAAGGCTGTGTGATATAGGTCAGGCTGAGGCCCCATTGTGACCCGTCGCCCAAAGTGCGCTGAAACTGGTCTTGGTCTTGTGGTGTTGTGATGATCGCGATTTCGCGAATGCCACCAAACATGAGCACAGAGAGGGGATAGTAGATCATTGGCTTGTCATAGATCGGCAAGAGTTGCTTTGAGATGCCTATAGTGATCGGATAGAGGCGCGTGCCAGAGCCGCCTGCGAGGATGATGCCTTTGCGTTGTGTCATGTCAGCTCTCTTATTACCTTGGCCAATTCGTCTTTCCATTGTGGCTGTTTAACCCCGAAATCTGACAGGAGTGAGGCGCAATCCAGACGAGAATTGAGGGGACGCGCGGCTGGTGTTGGGTAGTCTTTTGTGGGGATGGCTGTGACGGTTACAATGCGATCCGCTTGGGCAAAGATTTCGCGCGCAAAATCTGCCCAGCTTACGGAAGGGGCGCCTGAGATATGGTAGGTTCCGCTTTTATTGAGGTTCTGTGCCATTTTTGCGCAGGCTAAAGCGATATCAGAAGCGGGTGTGGGTCCGCCGATCTGATCAGCGACAATACTGAGAGCCTCGCGCGTTTCTGAGAGGCGCAGCATTGTTTTCACAAAGTTATTGCCGTGGGCGGAAAAAACCCAAGATGTGCGCAAAATGGCATGAAGTGCGCCACTTGCGCGGATGGCCTCTTCGCCAGCCAGCTTGGTGCGGCCATAAGCATTGATTGGAGCGGTTGGCGCGTCGGGCGCGCGAGACATCTCGCCGCTGCCGTCAAAGACATAATCGGTCGAGATATGAACGAGGGGAATAGCAAGAGTAGCGCAGGCGTTGGCCATGGCGGCGGGGGCCTCTGCGTTTATGGTATAAGCCAGACTCTCTTCATCTTCCGCATGGTCAACAGCGGTATAGGCGGCAGCGTTGATGACTGCGCTGGGCTTGGCAGCGAGGATCGTCTCGCCACAGGCGTCGGGGTTTGAAAGGTCAGCCTCTTCGCGGCTGAGATATGTGAACTCGGGGTGAAGGCGTTGCAGCTCGCAAGCAACCTGACCCGTTTTGCCAAAAACCAGAATGCTCATGCGCGGCCCAGTCTTTCGCCAACGCCAGCGCGACCAAGAAGGGGCTGCCACCATTCTTCATTCTCAAGATACCAACGAACGGTTTTTTCTAAACCCTCTTCGACAGTGACGGAAGGCCGCCAGCCAAGCTCTTCGCGGATACGTGTTGGGTCGATCGCGTAGCGCAGGTCGTGACCCGGGCGGTCTGTGACGAATTCGATCAGGTCTGCATAGGGAGCGGACGCAGGCTTGAGCGCATCAAGAATTGTGCAGATGGTTTGCACAAGTTCCAGATTGCTGCGTTCGTTTTCACCACCGATGTTATAGCTTCGGCCAACTGCACCCTTCTCAAGCACCAGCAAAAGCGCATCGGCGTGGTCTTCGACATAAAGCCAGTCGCGTACATTCTCACCCTCGCCGTAAATTGGGATAGGCTTGCCTGCAAGAGCGCTCAGGATCACCACGGGGATTAGCTTTTCTGGGAAGTGGAACGGGCCGTAGTTATTCGAGCAGTTCGTCAGAACAACAGGCAGGCCGTATGTTTCGGCCCAAGCGCGAACGAGGTGATCTGAGCTGGCTTTTGAAGCCGAATAGGGCGAGCGGGGGTCATAAGGGGTCTCTTCGGTAAATTGCCCCGTTGCGCCGAGCGAGCCGAAGACTTCATCTGTCGAAATGTGGTGAAAGCGAAAGGCCTTGGGCTTGCCACACCCTTCCCAATAGTGCCGCGCGGCTTGCAGCATGTTGTATGTGCCCATGACGTTGGTTTCGATAAAGGCTTGGGGGCCGTCTATACTGCGGTCAACATGGCTTTCAGCGGCGAGGTGCATCACTGCGTCAGGCTGGTGTTTCTGAAAGATCGCCTCAAGCGCAGGCAGATCACGAATGTCTGCTTGCTCAAATGAATAGAGCGGACTGGCAGAGACACTTGCGACATTCTCAAGGCAGGCGGCATAAGTCAGCGCGTCGAGATTAACAACCTCATGGCCGCGCGCGACGGCGAGGCGGACAACGGCTGAGCCGATAAAGCCAGCGCCTCCTGTGACCAGAAGCTTCATGCTGTGGCCTCCCATGTGAAGGGGCTGTCAAAGCTTGTGAAGGAGGGCGCGTTTGCGTCTTTGGCGCTCAATTCTGGAGTGCCGTTGAAGCCCCAGTCGATCCCGCAGCTGTCCCACAGTATCGCGCCGTCTGACTCTGGGGCATAGTATGCGTTGCACTTGTAGATGATCTCGGTGTCGGGTGTGCGGGTGATGAATCCGTGGGCGAAGCCTTCAGGAATGAAAAGCTGTTTGCCATTTTCAAAACTAAGCTCTTCGCCGACCCATTGGCCATAGGTGGGGGAGCCTTTGCGGATATCGACAGCAACATCATAGAACACGCCACGCCCGCAGCGCACCAGCTTGGCCTGCGCATTGGGCGGCGCTTGGAAATGCAGCCCGCGCACCGTTCCGACAGCGGAAGACAGCGAGTGATTGTCTTGCACGAAATCCACGCTGATCCCGTGTTCGGCCATACGCTCTTTGTTCCAGCTTTCGGAAAAGAAACCACGGTTGTCACCAAACCGTGCTGGCTCGATGAGAAGGACATCGGGGAGAACGGTGGCCGTAACTTTCATAAATTAACTTTCTTTACTGATACTGTCGTAACGGGCGAGGTTGCCGATAAGCGCCTTCATTTCTTCTATTGGGATCATATTTGGCCCATCGCTTGGGGCATTGTCGGGGTCTTCATGTGTTTCAATAAACAGAGCAGACACTCCCACAGCCACAGCGGCGCGCGCAAGTACTGGGGCGAACTCACGCTGGCCTCCTGAAGTTGTACCTTGGCCGCCGGGCTGCTGGACAGAGTGGGTTGCATCAAACACAACGGGATAGCCCGTGGCGGCCATGATCGGCAGGCCGCGGAAATCAGAAACCAGAGTATTGTAGCCAAAGCTTGTTCCGCGGTCACAAAGCATGATGCGCTCGTTGCCTGTGCTGGCGATCTTTTCGGCGACATTGCCCATATCCCATGGCGCGAGGAACTGGCCTTTCTTGACGTTTATAGCTGCACCCGTCTCGCCAGCGGCGAGGAGCAGATCTGTCTGGCGGCAGAGGAAGGCAGGAATTTGGATCACATCGACAGCCTCGCCGGCAGGCGCACATTGGTGCGCATCATGTACATCTGTGAGAATTGGGCAGCCGAACTCTTCGCGAATTTTGGAGAGGATCGTGAGGCCCTCTTCCATTCCAAGACCACGCTTTGTGCTGATCGAAGAGCGGTTGGCTTTGTCGTAGCTTGCCTTGAAGATGAAGCCTGTTTTGGTGGGAGCACAGGCCTCGGCAATGCGTTCGGCCATCATGCGGGCGTGATCCAAGCTTTCAAGCTGGCAAGGGCCAGTGATGAGCGCGAAGGGTTCTTTGCCGCCGATCTTTACGCCATTGATGTCGATTATTTTTTTCATTGCTCAGCCAATACCTTTTCAATCCGCGCCACATCTTCTGGATTGTTAAGCTCCCAGAAGAGACGGCCTCGGGCTTCAACTTCAACACATTTTACGGCGACGCCATTGTATAGAAAGCGCAGCTGCTCCAGCCCTTCAAGCTTTTCAAGCTGACACTCAGGCCAGCTGATATAGGCCTTGAGCGCTTCTGGTCGATAGGCGTAGACGCCGACGTGATGATAGACGGGGATATTTTCGGAAGGGACTTTGCCTGCGTCGATATAAGGCAAGACCTCCTTGGAGAAATAGATCGCGCGGCCTTCGGCTCCGAAGACAGCTGTCGTGCCACCAACGCGGCCAGCGGCGCGATCTTCTTTGAACATCGCGTAGGTTTGCGCGTCACATTGCAGGACGGGTGTGGCCATTTGCGCAGTTTTGTCGGCCTTCATGGCTGCGATCAGGTCTTCGACAAACCAAGGAGGCGTCAGCGGCGCATCGCCTTGAAAGTTGACGATGAGATCGGCATCAAGCTCGGCAACCTCAACAGCCTCAGCGACACGCGCTGTTCCGTTTTCGCGCTCGGGGCTTGTCATTATCACCTGTGCGCCAAAAGCCTCGGAAGCCTCTCGGATACGCGCATCGTCGGTGACGACATAAACGTCTGAAACGCCATTGATTTGGCTGGCCGCCTCATAGCTCATCTGGATTAGAGATTTCTCACTGCCATTTTTTTGGCGAAGGGTTGCCAGCGGCTTTCCCGGATAGCGAGTCGAAGCATAGCGAGCGGGAATGAGGACAACGGTTTTCATGCAACACCTGCGCGCAAGAGATCGTGAATATGGACGATGCCGACGGGGCGTTTGGCCTCATCTACCACCATGAGGGCGGAGATTTTCTTTTCATTGAGGAGTGCCAGCGCCTGCGCAGCGAAGAGCTCAGGCGTTATTGTGACTGGGTCTAGCGTGGCGATTTCGCCGGCGGTTTTTTCCATCAGGTTGCCCATATGGCGGCGTAAGTCGCCATCGGAAATTACGCCGATAAGAATACCGCCTTTGAGAACGCCAGTGATACCAAAACCTTTTGATGTCATCGACAGGAGCACATCAGACATGGGTGTGTCTGCTTCCACTGTGGGGACTTTTTCGCCTTTGTGCATCAGATCAGCCACGCGTGAGAGCTGTGCGCCGAGCTTGCCGCCTGGATGGTTCTTCAGGAAGTCTTCCGAGCCAAATCCGCGCTGCTCCATGACAGAAACGGCGATTGCATCACCCAAGGCAAGCGTGAGCGTTGTCGAGGTTGTCGGAGCCATGCCGATGGCGCAGGCTTCAGGCAGGTTGGGGAGATTGAGCTTGAAATCGGCTGACTGCATCAATGTGCTGCCCATATTAGAACTGATCGCGATCATCGGGATATTGAAACGGCGGGTGTGCAAAAGGATATCCCGCAGCTCGTTTGTTTCGCCTGAATTTGAGATGAGAAGGCAAATGTCTTGCGATGTGATCATACCCAAGTCGCCATGGCTCGCCTCGGCGGCATGGACAAAATAGGAGGGTGTGCCTGTGCTTGCCAAAGTTGCAGAAATCTTGCGCCCGATGTGACCAGACTTACCAACACCAGAGATAATCACGCGGCCCTCTGTTTTGAGGATCAACTCGACTACTTCGGCGAAATCTTTGGGCAAGGCTTCGACCATTTCAAGGATCGCGTTTGCCTCAGTTTGGAGCACACGGCGGGCCGAGCGAACAATGGGTAGATCGTCAGGTTGGGTCATTGGGCCTCATCTCTTGGCCATCTCTTGGCCGCTTATGCTGTCTTAGTCACCGGAGCTAATAAAAACAAGCTCATGCCTCGCGTGGTGGCAAAAGCTGTGTGGCTTTGCGCACGCCGAAAAAGAGGAGTGCGCTCGCGCAAGAAAAATAGACCGCAACCGCAACATATTGGGCCTCAAGGCTGATGCCTGCGTCGATCCCCCATCCGGTAAGGCCTGGCCCGATGGCTGAGCCAAGCACCATGACGGCGGCGGCCATCGCTTTGATGGAACCGATTGCGGCTGTGCCATAGAATTCGGCCCAGAATGCATTTGGTAAAGTTGAATTTGCGCCTGACGTCAGGCCAAAGAGGGCGAAGCCAAGTACCAAGCCCGCTGTGCCTTGACCAAGGCCAAATACGAGGAAGGAGAGCACCGCGGGGAGATACATAAAGACAATGAGGCGCGGTGTTCCGATACGGTCAAGCGCCCAACCTGAAAGAACCATCGATGCGATTGTGACCGCTGTGTAGAGCGGGAACATAGCCACGAATGTGAGATGTGATATCTCTTTGATTTCGGAAAAATGCACTTGGTGAAACATGAGTGCGGTGCCAAAGGCGGAGGGACCGAGAAGGGCTGGAACCATGACCCAGAAAAGCCAGTGAGACATAGCTTGATTGCGCGTCCATTGGCGGCCGTTCATACCCACAGAGTGAGTTGATTTTGCCATAGATTGTGGCGTGCGTTCCTCTTGCAATAGCCTAACCAGAATGGGGATACCAAGAAGAGCGACCAAGGCAGCGGCAAGCCAGAGTAAGCGCCAGTCATAGACTGTTAGAAGGGCCACAAAGAGCAGTGGGAGAACGGCCTCGCCGATTGAAAAACCAAGGGCTGCAACGGAGAGGGCGCGGCCGCGGGCGGTGGTGAACCAGCGGGCCATGGCAACGACAGCGATATGGCTGCTCATGCCCTGACCTGTGATGCGCAGGGTAAAGATCACGGCGGGCAGGAGCCATGCGGCGTGATTGGTGGCCATAAAGGCGCAGGCAGCAGCGAGGCAGACGAGCACAACAGGGCCAAGTGTGCGGACGCGGAAACGGTCGGTCAGCCCGCCGGACCAGACCATGACAACGGCCGAGGCCAGAGTTCCCAGTGCATAAATTCCGCCCCATTCTCCGTGGCTTAGGCCGAATTCAGCGCGGATTTCACCCGCAAAGATGGAGATAAAAAACGTCTGCCCGAAGCTCGACATAAAGGTGAGAAGCGCGCCCGCGGCGAGCCATCTGACGTTGAGCTTGAGGAAAGAAAGCGTATCCATAAGCCAGCATTTGCGGAAACCGCCGCGAAAGAAAAGCCCGAAACGTAAACGCACCGTCCCGAAGGGTTAATGCCCGCCAAACAGGCTGATTCCAGGGGGGTGAAAAGCGTGCACTTTGCGTGCACAACCCGTGCACCGCCTAAACGGGGATTTGTTAACGCAAATTAAGTTAATGGGGCGTTCGGTGCTGGGAATTGGGAGCTAAGGATTTT
This sequence comes from Lentibacter algarum, assembly GCF_040580765.1. GTDB lineage: Bacteria > Pseudomonadota > Alphaproteobacteria > Rhodobacterales > Rhodobacteraceae > Lentibacter > Lentibacter algarum. The sequence goes on from NZ_CP158687.1 coordinate 3,054,457, forward strand.
GGCTTCTTCGCATGGGAACTTAGTGAAGGCACGCCAGTTATCGTGAATCTACGGATCGATCAATTACATGAAACTTTCGGCCCACAACCAACATTGACGCGTTGCGCGGCGAACGGCGGGTTTGAGCCCTAGTTTGACCTTTGAATTTCGCAACAGTGTTTTGCGACAGCCAAGCGCTTGTTTTTATTGATCCACAAATGCCGTTGCAAAAAGGATGGTTTTTGAAACGGTTACACGTTATTCAAACGCCTTTGGTGCCTTCTAAAGAGAAACCATCCTGTCCACATAACGCCGTATAGAAAAATGACTGCAAATATTGCGGGATGCGGACTCTCTACAGAACTAATTGAACCCGCGTATGCCGCGACGCCAACGTAAGGAACGGTGCTGAGCAAAAAGAAAAGCATATAGCGACCAAAGGGCATTCGCGTTGCACCCGCCATGCAAGCAGTCACCTCTGGGACAATAGGTGCGCCACGAGATAGCATTATCATCGCGGGGCCGCTGTTTTGAAAGGCCTCTTTGAGTGCTACTCGTTCAGCATCATCTTTCACGATAAGACTAATCGCGCGGTCACCAAACCGTCTTGCGATTGCATACCCGCAGAATGCCGCGAGTGACATTCCCACCAATCCAGCAATAAAGCCTTGTGAGCAACCCAAGAAAAATCCAGCTAAAATTGTAATTGTCAATGTTGGAACGGCAACAAATAAGTCAATGAAAAGCAAAGCTATAACTAGAGCGGCTACCCAAGCAGGGTGAATAGTTTGGACAAATTCCAGCCAGTTCCGCACATTTTCTACAGTTAAAATGCCGATAACACGGCCAAGGATAAATGTCGTTGCAAAAATTGCCGCAAGAATGAGCATTACTTTGATGAGAGATTTCATGTCTGTTCTAGCCCTTCTTCATGATTGAGCGGGCAAGTGACGGGGAAATCCGCATTATGAGGCGAAGTAGTTTCACCTTGCCAATATTTATTTCCGCTTGTCGTTTTTGAATGCCGTAAATTATTTGGCTGGCGGCCTCTGTGGCTGATATTTTTCCTGACCCTCTTCCTTCGGTCATTTTCGTATCCACCAGAGGCAAAAATACTTGTGAAATTTGTATGGGGCAATTTTCAAACTGATTGGCTAACGCTTGGGAAAGAATGTTCAAACCGCCCTTGGTAGCGCAATACACAGCAGAGCTGGATTTAGGAACCAATCCGAGGCCAGAGTTTACATTTACGATGACTGGTGATGCACTTTTTAAAAGCGCAGGAAGCGTTAAATATATCAGTACGGCAGGTGATGTGAGATTGGTATCAATCTCTCGTTCAATGGTTTCGAGAGCAAAATCATTATCCAGAAAATGTGGCGTATATTGAACCGCAGCATTGTTGATGAGAACGTCAATCGGCTCATCGCGCGTTACCAATTTATTAGCAGCTTCCGCCACGCTTTCGGGCTTGGCTAAATCGGCTTCATATACTCTTATATTATCGAATTCTCGTCCCAGCTCATCGAGGCGATTTGATGGACGGGCAATGACGGAAATTGAATTTTTTGAGTAAAGTTGCTTGATGAGTTCTTTGCCGATACCCGCCGTTCCGCCTGTTAGGACAATATGCTTTGATTTCAATTGGATGGGTTCCATTTTTGTGACCCTAGTTATAGTTTTTTAGAACGTATGGCGGTTGGGCCAGAACAGTCATTAACCCGGGTTAAAAATATGAAATTTCAAGAGATTGTAGAAAAACATGGCCGACATCTTGTCAAAGATGCAGGGCAATACTTGTTTCAACAGGGCGAAAAGAGCGACGCATTTTATGTAGTAAAAAAAGGTCTGATGAAGGCCTATTATGTTGATAATGATGGCCGAGAGAGCATTAAATCGTTCCTAATGGAGGGTGACATAATAGGCAGCTTGAAAAGCGTGTTTGGTGACGGTGAGAGTAGTTTTAATCTGGTCTGCTTGGAAGCGAGTGAGCTAGTGGCCGTTGATTTTTATGTGCTTTATGACGCCAGTCGAAATGATGTGGAACTGGCGAGTGAGTTTGTTGATTTTCTGCTGTCTTACGGAATGAAGAAAGAAACTCGCGAATTCGAGCTTCTATGCCTGACTGCAGAAGACCGTTATCGCCGACTTGTAAGCTCCCATCCCACCCTATTTGCACGGGTGACGCAGAACGATGTTGCTCGATATTTGGGCATAACGCCCGTTGGCCTCAGCCGAATAAAGAGGCGCGTTTCTAAACAGGGCGAGCGTTAGCGCTCCTAAGTCGCATAATCGGATATATGGAATTTGAGCCTAATTGCGACAGGCCCCGTATAGTCACTTCGTCCGCATAGCTGCCGTTAGTGCGAAGTGCAGCAAACGTCCGCATTCCGCGCAGAGATTGCACCGCTCCAACACCGCAAACCAAATTGACTTCACTTCAAAACCTGCGACACCGTTTGTGAAGGTTTTGAGGGACAGATTATGACCAAGCGACAGGGTTTTGAGATTGCGGGGGAAGTCGTTCTGGCGGGGGAGCGGCGGACGGTGAATATTCCTGTCAGCACGCTTTCAGACCACACGCCTGTGACGCTGTCGGCGCATGTGGTGCACGGGAAGAAGGACGGGCCAACTGTTTTTGTCAGCGCTGGGATTCATGGCGACGAGGTGATCGGGGTTGAGATTGTCCGTCGGCTCTTGCGCGCGAAGAACCTCAAGAAGCTGAGCGGGACGCTGCTTGTTGTGCCGATTGTGAACACCTTTGGTTTTCTCAACCACTCGCGGTATTTGCCCGACAGGCGCGACCTCAACCGCTGTTTTCCTGGCTCGCCACATGGCTCCCTTGCCTCGCGGCTTGCGGATATTTTCATGAGCGAGATTGTCGAGCGCTCCTCGCTCGGGATCGACTTGCACTCGGCTGCCATACACCGTGTGAACCTGCCGCAAGTGCGCGTTTCGGCGAGCAACCGTGAGACTATGCGATTGGCTCAAGTTTTTGGCGCGCCTGTTATTCTGACCAGCGCTTTGCGTGAGGGAAGCCTCAGGCAGGAGGCGAAGAAAAAGGGTGTCGACGTTCTGCTATACGAGGCGGGCGAGGGGATGCGCTTTGACGAGATGTCCGTGCGGGCTGGGCTTGCAGGGATCATGCGCGTTTTGAGCGAGGTTGGGCTTTTGCCGACTGCGGGGATCGCCAAGCCAAAAGCGCGTTCGCTTGTGTGCTCTGACAGCCACTGGATGCGCGCGCCAGCGGGGGGCCTTTTGAGAACGTTTAAGGCCGAAGGGGATGTGGTGCAGGAGGGTGATATTGTCGCTGCGATCGCGGACCCGTTTGGCGAGAGGGAAATCGAGGTTGCCACCAAGTACAGTGGGATCATTGTGGGCCGCGCTGTCATGCCTGTGGTACACGAGGGCGATGCGCTTTTTCATATTGCAGCCGTGAAATCAACGGATGTTGCCGAAGCAGCGATGGACGATATTACCACGCAGCTTGAAGAGGCAGCGCTGTTTGATGAGGACGAAATTATCTAGCGATCAGATCCTCATGCGTGGGACGTCGTGGGGGTCGAGCTTCAGCTCGATCATCATCGGGCCTGTACGGTTTGGGATTGCTGCGAGGGCTTCTTCTAGTTCTGCGTTGTTGCGCACCGTGTAGCCTTGGCCCCCGAGCGAGACCCCGATCTCGGCGAAGCTTGGCCAGTGAAACTCTGTCAGTGAGGGATCCATTTTGCGGTCAATGAACTGGATATGTTCAGCGCCATAGGCGGAGTCATTTGCCACGATCACGATGAGGTCGAGGCCGAGACGGACGGCTGTGTTGAACTCGTTAATGCCACCCATCATGAAGCCGCCATCGCCTGTAAACATAACGACAGGTTTTTCGGGTGCTGCCACGCCTGCTCCGATGGCTTCTTGAAGGCCGATGCCGATGGAGCCGAAATTTGTCGTTGCGACGAAGCTTTTGGGGCCTTGGACAGAGAGGCGCACCCAGACCTCTGTCATGAAGCGGCCTCCGTCTGTGACGAGGAGGCGGTCTTTGGGAAGCACTTCTTCGAGGCGTTCAAGCGCATGGATATAGTTGACACAGCCCTCGGCTGTCTTGTTGGGTCCGATCGGGTGCTCTGTGAGCTTCGCGATATCAAGATCTCGGGTGAAGCCGCTCGCGGGTATTTCGGCTTCGTTCAGCCAGTAGAGAATTGTCTCTGCGGTGAGGCCAGCGTCGGCCACGAGGGCGGCGTCTGGGTGAAGGCCGCCGCCTATGGCTGTGGGCGTGACGTCAATCTGAACGATGCGTTTGTCTTTCATGAGCTTGCCCTGATCTGTCGTGAAGTCATGCAGGGACGCGCCGAAGCAAATGATGCAATCGGACTGGGCAATCAGCTCGTAGGCGGCAGGTGTTGAGAGCGTGCCGAAGATATCGATGTTGTAAGGGTGATCTTTGAAAAGGCCCTTGGCTTTGAGCGTGGTGGCGAGGGGGGCTTCAAGGCGGTCAGCCAGTTTGATGATCTCTTCACGGGCTTTTACTGCGCCCGCACCAGCGAGGATAAGCGGGCGGCGCGCGGAGGCGATCATGCCGATGGCGTTGTCGAGAATTTCGCCTTCGGCAACACCGCCCGGCGCGGTGAAGACATCTAGAACGCTGGGCGTATGAGCCGCCTCCCGCCACATGAAATCGGCGGGCATATTGAGCACAATGGGTCGTCGCTCCACTTGGGCGCGGTAAAAGGCGCGTGCGACATCCATAGCGACTGTCTCGGGCGTGCGCATTTGTTCAAAGCCTGCGCCTGTCGCTTTGACGACCTCGCGCTGATCAATGCTCTGGAGGTGACGGGGGTTGGCAACGGGGGTGTCGCCAGCAAGGAGGACCATTGGGATATGACCGCGGGCACCTTCTGTGAGGGCCGTCATGCAGTTTGTCAGGGCTGGGCCGTGTGTCACGGTGGCGACACCGACTTTATCTGCGACATGGGTATAGGCGAGGGCCATGAGCACAGCGCTGCCCTCGTGTGCGGCGGGCACAAAACGTCCAGAACAGTCGCGGACAAAGCTGTCGACCATGAAGAGATTGGCGTCGCCCATAAGGCCAAAGATTGTCTCGACGCCGTGGTCTTTGAGAGACTGTGCGATGTTCTGATAGACGTAGTTTTCGACCTGCATATGCTACTTCTCCTGTGCGCTGGCAGGGAAGATAGCCTATGTGGAATGCGGTAAATGCGCAAAGTTCAGCATAAATATACGATTTTATGCGTTAGAATTACGATCTAGCGTGGGCTTATGCAGTAAATACGCGCGCTACAGGACATAGCCTGACAAATCAGATGATTTCAGCAGCTCGCCAAGGTGTTTATCTACGAATGAAGCATCGACTGTGACGGCGTCGCCTGCACGGTCGGGCGCTGAGAAACTGAGCTCTTCAAAGACCCGCTCGAGCACGGTGTAGAGGCGGCGCGCCCCGATATTTTCGACCGTGGCGTTTACCTCGGCGGCGATCTTGGCGAGGGCTTTGATCCCGTCTTCTGTGAAAGTCACAGTGACTTCTTCTGTTGCCATCAAAGCAGAGTATTGCAGCGTGAGGGCATTGTCTGTTTCTGTGAGAATGCGCACGAAATCATCCTCGGTCAGTGCGCGCAGTTCCACGCGAATGGGAAGCCGGCCTTGAAGCTCTGGCAAGAGATCGGAGGGCTTTGCGATATGGAAGGCACCCGAGGCAATGAAAAGGATATGATCTGTTTTGATGGCGCCGTGTTTGGTGCTTACGGTTGTGCCTTCGATCAGCGGAAGCAGGTCACGCTGGACACCCTCGCGGGAGACATCGCCGCCGCGGGAATCCTGACGGGTTGCGACTTTGTCGATCTCGTCGAGAAAGACAATTCCGTTTTGCTCAACGCTTTCAAGCGCGGTTTTTGTGACCTGTTCATCATCAAGCAGTTTGTCAGCTTCCTCTGAAATGAGGACGCCATAGCTTTCTGCGACTGTAAGCTTTTTGCGGGTCGTGCGTCCGCCCATGGCTTTGCCGAATATCTCGCCGAGGTTCATCATGCCGGGCTGGCTGCCAGGCTGGCCAGGGATGTCGAACATACCGCCCATCGGGTTTGAGGTATCGGCGATATCAAGCTCGATGATTGTATCGTCCAGCTCACCTGATTGGAGCTTTTTACGGAACATTTCACGCGTACCTTCGCGCGCGTCTTCGCCGGCGATGGCCGTGATCACGCGCTCTTGCGCGGCGGAATGTGCGCGCGCCTTTACGTCTTCACGCATGTGTTCGCGGGTTTGGAGAATAGCGGTATCAACAAGATCGCGGATGATCTGCTCGACATCGCGGCCCACATAGCCGACCTCCGTAAACTTCGTCGCCTCGACCTTGATAAAGGGCGCGCGGGCCAGCTTGGCGAGGCGGCGAGAAATCTCGGTTTTGCCGACACCTGTCGGGCCGATCATTAGGATATTCTTTGGGTAAACCTCATCGCGCAGATCATCAGACAGTTGCTTGCGCCGCCAACGAGAGCGCAGGGCCACGGCGACTGCGCGCTTGGCATCGGCCTGACCAATGATGAAGCGGTCCAGCTCGGAGACGATTTCACGGGGGGTTAGGTCTGTCATTTTGGGTCTCGCTTTTAGAAGGGTTTGCGCCGCCTTTGGCGCCGCCCGTGGCAGGGGCTTTGCCCCTCTTGGCCTTCGGCCAATTCACCCCAGGATATTTAGGAAAAGAAGAAGGTATTAGCCTTTGATGGTTTCTACGGTCAGGTTTCCGTTTGTGTAGACGCAAATATCGGACGCGATGGCCATGGCTGTGCGTGCGACTTCTTCTGCGGATTTATTGGTATCCATCTGGGCGCGGGCGGCGGCGAGAGCGAAGTTTCCGCCTGAGCCGATCGCGGCGACATTGTGCTCTGGCTCAAGCACATCGCCAGCGCCTGTAATAACAAAGAGCTCGCGGCCATCAGAAACGAGAAGCATGGCCTCAAGCTTTTGCAGGTATTTGTCTGTGCGCCAGTCTTTGGCGAGCTCGACGCAGGCGCGGACAAGTTGGCCTGGGGTGGCTTCGAGTTTGGCTTCGAGGCGCTCTAGAAGCGTAAAGGCGTCAGCAGTGCTGCCTGCGAAGCCGACGAGGACATCGTGCCCGCCCGGGGAAATGCGGCGAACCTTGCGGGCCGTTCCTTTGATGACGGTTTGGCCGAGGCTCACCTGGCCGTCGCCAGCAATGACGACTTCTCCATCTTTTTTGACGGCGACGATTGTCGTTCCGTGCCAACCGGGAAAATCTGATTGCGCCATTGGTGTCTCCTTCAACTTGTCAGAATATATGGCGGCTTGGAGGCATGAGCACAAGGTTTGGCTTGTTTGGAGATGATTGCGGGGCTAGCACTTTGGCATGAGCGAATGTGTAACGATCTTTCTTGAGCCTGAGATGAAAGCCAGTGCCGAGGCTGGGCAGCATAACTTTTTGGGTAAGATAGAGTGCGTGCTCCGTAGGGGTGGGCTTGATGTTTCTTATGCCGACGAGGCGCAGCGGCACGAGCCCTTTTCGGGGCGTGCACTGGTACATATGTGGGAGCCAATGACTGAAGATACGCTCGTTATGCGCCGCGTTTATGCCTATCCGTTTTGGGCGATTGAGGCGAGTGACAAGCGCTGGGAATGGGATGTGGCACGCGCGGCGTTTGATCCTGAAACCGTGAACGGCCATAAGGCGGCGCGGTTTGCAAACAACTGGCGCAAGCGCATGTTTGGCGAAGCTGCTTCCAGCCGTGAGGGGTATGTTTATGTGCCGCTGCAGGGGCGGATTTCAGAGCAGCGCTCTTTTCAGGCGGCCTCGCCTCTTGAGATGATTGAGGCGGTTTTGGACGCGGACAGTGAGCGGCCTGTTGTAATCGGGATGCACCCGAAGGAGCCGTATTCTGCCAGCGACATTGATGCGCTTGAGAAGTTTGAGCACAGGTTCGAGCGTGTGACTGTTGTGATGGGGCAGATGGAGCGATATTTGCCTTCGTGCGACTATGTTGTCAGCCAGAACTCGGGCGCGGCGTTTTTTGGATATTTTTTCGGGAAGCCTGCTGCGCTTTTTGGCAAAATTGATTTTCACCATATTGCGGCGAATGTGCATGACTTGGGCGTTGAAGAGGCGCTTGAACGGGTGGCCGAAATGCGGCCCGATTTTGAGCGATATCTTTGGTGGTTCTGGCAAGAAATGTCGATCAATGCAGGGCGGGATGAGGCGGACGCTCAGATCGCCTCGCGCTTTCGGACCGCTGGGTGGATTGCATAAAAAACCCCGCTCTGGGGCGGGGCTTTCTTTAGAAATTTGGCTTGCTGTTTAGATCGCGTCTTCGATCCAGCTTTGAAGCTGTGCTTTCGGGCGTGCACCTGAGAGGTTGGCCACAGGCTCGCCGCCTTTGAAGACGAAAAGCGCGGGGATGCCGCGTACGCCCATGGCTGCGGCTGAGTTTGGATTTGAGTCAACGTCGACTTTCACGATTTTGACTTTGCCTTCCATTTCAGCGGAGAGCTCTTCCAGTGACGGGCCGATCTGTTTGCAGGGGCCGCACCATTCGGCCCAGAAATCCACCACAACGGGGATATCGGAATTTTTGACTTCGGCGTCGAATGTGTCGTCGGTGACAGCAACAGTGGCCATTGGTTCTCTCCTAATGGGATTGGGTTCGCTTGGTCAGAACCTAGGTAGTGGGTGGCAGATCGTCAAGATATGTAGTGTCCTGATAGGCCTTCATCACAATATCCTGAGGAAGCGTCATCAAACTGGCCGTTTTGGTCCAGAGAATGGCCGTTTCAATCTTGCGGTTCGGGTATATGAGGGCAAGGGCTTCGCTGTAGGCGCCCATCTGGCGCAGGATACCAAGAGGTGTGTCTTGCGGGGCTTCTGGGACGGTCGCATTTGTCTTGAAGTCAACAGCGAGAACACGGTCCTCGGAGAGGACGAGTTTGTCTATAATGCCATGCAAACGCTTGCCCAAAGTGGTGCTGGGTGCGCTCAAAGCAACTTCAGAGAGTGCATCTTCTGCAAAGAGAGGCGCTAGATCTTTGTTTGATAAAACAGTCTCTACTTCTGCGCAAACTGCTGCATTTTCTTCTTTTTCATCAAAATCAAACAGCAGGCTTTGGGCCAACATGGAGCGCTCGGCAGGCGAGACGCTTGGGAGGTGCTCTAGCAGCAAATGAACCTTTGTCCCGAAGCGCATTGCCGCAGTCTCATCAAGGCCATCACTGCCAGCAAGGGCTTTGGCGCCAGGGAGATTTGAGGCAGAAAACGTTTGAGGGCGTGAGGGCCCGTCGGGTGCGGACTTCGTGAACTGGGGCTCAAGGGGGATTTGAGCATCTTGGGGCAGGTCAGACTGAGAGTGGTCTATAAGCGCAGTCCAGTCGCCTGATTCTAGGCGTTGGATAATTTGGCCATCATGGCTCACTGGTTCAAATGGAAGCTTTTGGGCTGCATTAGAGACTGATTCATACCAGCTGTTGCCACCACTCTTGGCTTCGCCAGCGGCGGCGATGATCAGCCATTTTTCGGCTCGCGTCATTGAGACGTAAAGCAGCCGTTCTCTTTCTGCTTGTTGCGCGGCGATCTGCTGATCCACGGCATCCTGAAGAACGGCGGGAGAGTCGTCTTTGCTTTGTTTATAGAGTGCTGTGCCTTCGATACCGACGATTTGACCTCTGAACTCATTTTTGCGATCGGCGGTGTCGGGCATAATGACGATGGGCGCTTCCAGCCCTTTTGAGCCGTGGACTGTCATCACGCGGATGCGCTTGCCAGCAGCTTCGGTCTGTCGCTTGATCTCGGGGTCGTCGCTTTCGAGCCAGCTGAGAAAGCCTGTCAGAGAGGGAACAGAAGCGCGCTCGTAATTCAGAGCTTGCGTGAGAAAGGCGTCGAGTGCGTCTTCGGCTTCGTATCCAAGCCGTGCGAGGATGTTCTGGCGGCCCTTGTGGCGCGTTAGAATACGCTCAATGAGATCATAGGGGCGCAAAAAATCGGTTACGCGACGAAGGTCATTGAGTATTTCGAGAGTTGCTGAATGTGTCACGGTTTCACTGCGGAGCGCTTCCCAGAGATAGCCTTTGCGATTTGCAGCCAGCGTAAAGAGCTCCTGTTCGGACCAACCAAAGAGAGGCGAGCGCAGAACAGCGGCAAGTGAGAGATCGTCTTCTTGGGTTGCAAGAAACTTGAGTAAGGCGGTGATATCTTTGACGGCGATTTGCTCACCAATGCGCAGTCTGTCAGCCCCTGCGACTTCAAGCCCGACCAATTTGCAGGCGCGAATGATTTCATGGAAGAGATCAGAGCGACGCTGGAGCAAAATGAGCACATCGCCTTCGTGTATGGGGCGGGCTTGCCATGTGCCGTCTGTATGCTTTGTCGGGATCAACGCCTTGCTGTCGATCATCTGCTTGATGCTGCTCGCGATTTTGGCAGCGAGCACTGAGACTGGATCATCTGGGGTTAGAATATCAAGCGGATCATACCAAAGCGGGTCTTCTGCCTTGTCGTTTTTCTCAACGATTGGCCAGATATCGACGCGACCCGGCATTGTTTCATGAAAAGCGATATGGCGTGCGTCTGCTTCAAAACCTGCGCCGTCTTGCTCTTCAAAAACGGCATCGACCGTGTTCAGAATGGCGGAGGCGGAACGGAAAGAATATGCGAGGTTGCGGCTATGCAGCGGCTTTTCGTGGAGCGAAAGTTTGTCTTGAAAGAGGTTTTGCATCCGCCCAAACTCGGCCGCGTCAGCGCCTTGGAACGAATAGATCGATTGCTTTTTATCACCAACGACAAAGATGGTGCGAGGCTTTTCGGCCTGCGCGCCTTGGCCCGATGTGATCTCGCGAGCGAGTTCTTCGATCACCGCCCATTGCTCTGGGGACGTATCTTGGGCCTCATCCACAAGAATATGATCAATGCCGCCATCAAGGCGATAGAGCACCCATTCGGCAACTTGGGGGTTTGTGAGGAGCGCTTTTGTCTTGAGGATGAGGTCATCAAAATCGAGCCAGCCGCGCGCCTGCTTGACGGCATCATAGCGCGCAAGGAAGGCCCGAGAGAAGGCGTGGAGCGCAAGAGTACTTTGAGCGGCGGCGAGGGCAACACGGCGCGGGCGTGCGGCCTCGACACGCAGGATCAGCGCTTCGATTTGGGGGGCGAGGTGCGAATAAAGCTCGCGGGTGTCATTGGTGGCGTAGCTCGTAAGCTTGGCGGAGAACGGGTTTTTGCCGCTGCTTGTGAGGAAGGCTGACTCGAACGTCAGAAGCGCGCCAAGGCTTGGGCCTTTGACGGTTGCGAGTTTGTCGTGCGCGCGGTTGTCACTCACTTTTTCGCTTGCTGCGAGAAAAGGCAAAATCTGCGCGATCAACTCCACCTCTCCGCCGAGGAAGACTTCGGACAAAAGCTTGTCTTGGGTGAGGTCAGCGGGGATGTTGAAGGTTTTGCAAACGTCAGCACGCGTTAGCTCTTGAGCGAATTTCGCCTTATTAGAGACGATACTGGCTGTAAATTTCTCGAATTCGTTGCCACCGAGGTGGCTGATCATATCGAGTAGAAGCTTGCCCTCAGATGAGGTGGCGAGGTCATCGGCGACTTGCTCGCGTAGCTGGGCGGATGAGCGATCATCTAGCTCGGTAAACTGGGGGGTGACGCCCGCTTCAAGCGGAAAGCGACGGAGCAGTGAGGCACAAAAGGAGTGGATCGTCTGGATGCGCAGGCCGCCCGGTGTTTCGATCGCTTTGGCGAAGAGGCGGCGGGCATTTTTGTAGTAGCTGGGATCAGCACCAACGGCTGCGCCAAGCTCGGCCAGCTCTTGTTCTAGCTCCGTGTTAGACTTCATCGCCCATGTGCCTAGGCGCTTGAGCAAGCGGTTTTGCATCTCGGAGGCGGCGGCCTTGGTGTAGGTCAGGCAGAGGATATTTTGCGGGTCGACGTCCTCAAGCAGAAGTCGGGCGACGCGGTCTGTGAGCACGCGGGTTTTGCCAGAGCCTGCGTTAGCGGAGAGCCATGTAGAGGCGTCAGGGCGCGCAGCATCGATCTGGGCGATCGTTGCGTCATTCGGGCGAGCGCTCATGTCAGCACCTCTTTTACAGGGTCGTCAGTGCTGCTCCATTCGCCGAAGCGGGCGAGGTGATCATAGTCGCCTGTGAAGCTTTCTTTTTGAACTGCGCGACGAGAGGGGTAACCTTTGTCTGGAGACAGGAACGCGAGGATAAGCCGTCTGAATTCGGCGAGAATATTTGCTGTGTCGTATTCCTCGGGCTTCAGCAGGAACTCGCCGCAATCCGAACCTAGGCCGATGTAACCGATCCTGCCAATGGCTGTCGCTGGGATATCTTTGAAGGCTCCCTCAGAAGCCATTGCCGCTGTCAGCGGGAGCTGCTTGTCAAAACTCTTTCGCACGTCAGGACTGGAGGGCTTTCCTGTCTTGTAATCATAGATCGCGAGTGTTTGGTCATCGAGAAGGTCAAACCTGTCGGCCTTGCCCTTGAGAGAGAAGCCGATGTCTTTCAATTCGAGCTGTCCTTCTGCCTCGGCCTTGAGGAATTGTCCGTGTTTTGCGCGCTCGGCCTCTTCCTTGAGAAGGCTATCTATGACTTTTTCAAAGCGGGCGCGCCATATGAGGCGTGCTGCGGGCCAAGGGACATCGCGTTCTAGGATATCTTGGGCCAGTGCGCTGAGGGTCGCACGGTTGCGGAGTGACGGGTCAGCACTGGCCGCCTTGATGAAGTCTTCCATGACTGTGTGCAGAATTGTGCCGCGTAGGAGTGCGTCGGGCATTTTTTGCAAGGGATTGAGCGGATTGAGCTTGAGGATATGGCGTGCGTAAATCGCATATGGATCGCGGATGAGCGTTTGAATTTTGGTTATTGAGAGCGTCCGCGGACGATTTATCACAGGGGGCACTGGCGCGGGGCGCTGGGCTTGTGGGACCAGGGCCAAAGGAGCATCAATTTGCTTGGCGCGTGTGAGCCAAGGTTTGGCGCGCGCCCGCATTTCGCTAAGGGCTTTTTCGCCCCGTTCTTGAGAAAGACCTATTAGCAAATTGGTCAGGCGAATGACCCAGCGAGAGGGAACTGTTTCGGCATCATCCGATTTATGGGCCCGAGTGAGCCATACTTCTTTTGCCGCAATTGCTTGCTGAAAGTCATGAGCCGAGAGGCCAATTCGCCGCTCAGGCAGAAGCAGTCCAAGCTTGGCGCGCATGGCGCGATTGAGCCAAGGGTCGGGCGCGGGAGCTTCTGGCCAGCTGCCCTCGTTGAGCCCAGCAAGAATAAGGAGATCGACGCCCTGTACGCGGGCCTCAAGTGTGCCCCAGATGAGCACGCCAGAATGTGTCGCCTCGCTGCGGCGAACCTCGCCAGAGGAGAGGGAGGAATCAATCAGATTGATGTAGTCATAATGCGTCATCTCACCGCCAGCAGGGGCGCAGGCGAGCAGGCTGTTGAAAAGCTTTTGCGCTTCTTCGCCGTCATCTTTTTTCCAGAGCGGTGTTTCTGCTATTGAGGGTCCGCGCGAAAGAGCTTCCGCTGTTTCTAGATGTGTTTTGATGAGCACCTCCAAAGGCTGCTCGCCCACCACACTGAGGCCAAAAAACGCTTCGGACACCCAAGCGGCCCAGAGGCGCGCGGCTTCGTCTTTATGGGCGGTAGCGAAGGCCAAAAGCGTATCTGTGTCGGGCTGGGGCACGCCCTTGCGGCGAATATAGAGCTCAAGCTCGCGGGTGTATCGCAGGTGTGTGCCGCGCTCTTCGAGCGCGTTGCAGAGCGGATGCTTGAGAAGTGTGATGAGCGCTTCTGCCGTAAGTGCGCGGGGGCTGAGCACCTCTTGTACATGACGCAGAAAACGACCGACGGGGGAGAGATGCAACGGCTCACCAGCACTGTCATCAGGCGTGATGCTCCAGCGGGCAAGTGCCGCTGTGACTTGGCGTGAAAGGCCGCGATCAGGGGTGATTAGGGCGGCTTGCTGGCCGTCTTCTGCCGCTTGGCGTAGGCGTAGAGCGATGGCGAGAGCTTCGTCCCGCTGGGAGTTGGCCTCAAGGAGTGTGATCCCGCTTGTCGCTTCTTCAGCGATCAGCGCGGCTTCGGAGCGGTTTTCGATCCACTGATCTGTGACAGGTGCGGGGCGTAGGGCTAGGGAGAGAAGTCTGTTGCGTGCCTCTGATGGCGCCGTACCTGCAGGCCATTGCTTTACGTCTTTCGGCGCGAGCTCAAGGGCTGCGAGAAGCGCTTGAAAACGGTATTGTGGATGATCTTCAGACATGGCCGCATCGGGAAGTCGCGGCCAAGCATCTGCGGCGAAAGCAAAGTCAAAGCCCGGGAGAACGACAGCACCTTGTGGCAGCTTTGAAACCGCGCGCATGAGCGCGGCTGTGAGGCCACGTGAGCCTGTGGAGCCAGCAATGATGATCGGGTCATTTGGTGGCTTTTCGGACCAACGAGCAACGAGCGCTTCTGTGATCTTGCGGCTGCGTTGCGCTGTTGTTAGCCCATCGCGGCTCAAGGCGTAAGTTTGCACAATTTTGAGGAAGGCTTGAGCGCGCTCCCAATGGCCTGATTGGTCTGTGACATCCAGCGCTGCGACGGCATCGGGCGCAACGCCTTCTTCGTGCATTTCACTCATCAGTGCGGTGAGGCTTTCGGCCAGATCAAAGGCCGCTTCACGGGGCGCGATGGCTGTGTGATCTTTTGTTTTGGTCTCTGCTTCGATCAGTGAGCGAATTAGGACTGAGAGCGCCAGCTTGGTCTGCAAGGCTGGCTCTGACGCGGGCAGCGGGCAGTTTGGATCGAGGGTGGCGAAGTCAGAAATAAGCGAGATGCGTGGCAGCAGGAGCGCGTCGCCCTCGTCAAACAACTCACTTACACGGCGCGCCATGCGGCGGGTGTTGAGAACAAGATGTACGCGTGCCAACGCCTCGGGCGGTTTGTCGGCATAGGCAGTTTGGAGGGCATCAACAAGTGCACGGGGAAAGTCTGCGCCAAGCGGAGTGCCGAACAGTTGGGGAAACTTGGAACCATTAAACAGGGGTGTCATTGAGCATCCTTTCGGCCCGTGTGATGCCTTCAGGGGAGCCGACATCGCACCACTGGCCAGAATAGGGCAGCCCGTAAAGGCGCCCAGAGGCGAGGAGCTTGTCCCAAACAAGATTGAGTGAAAAAGCTCGCTCGTTGATCTCTTCTGTCAACTCTGGCTTGATGATCTGTGCGCCCGAATAAACAAGGCCTGCGCCGCGTGTAATTTGGCCTGTTTTGTTTAGAATAAAGTCGCCCATGCCTTTGTGACCGAGCGCATTTTCGCGCGGTATCAAGAGGAGGAGCGCATCCATTTTGTCTGGGTCCCATGCGGCCTGCAAAGCGCTGAGTGGATTGGGGCCGCGCCAGAGCGCATCAGAATTGAGCGTGAAAGCGGGGCCGCTGCCGAGATGAGTTTGTGCATTTCGCAAGCCCCCGCCTGTTTCCAAGATATCGGGGGCTTCTGTAAGCGTTGTGACACCGCTGTCTGCGAGGTGCTCCTCAAGGATATGCGGGAGGTAGTGCAGATTGACGACCGTTTTGAGGCCCAGTGGCGCAGCGAGCGCGAGAGTATGATCAATCAGCGGTTTGCCAGCGACTTTGACCATCGGTTTTGGCTGGTGCGCTGTGAGCGCGCCCATACGAGTGCCGAAACCTGCGGCAAAGATCATCAGAGCGTTTGGAGTGTTCCGCATTTGACCTTCAATTCTGTGAGGAGCGCTTCGGAAGGCGCGGGCAAATCGGCGAGAAGTTGTGTGCGTATGTCTGACAGCAAAGGGTGCTCCAGATCGCGTATCAGATAGCCCCAGACGCGGGGGATGAAATCAACGTAATGAGGCTTGCCCGCCAAGAGCGAGAGCCGCGCAAAGACGCCGAGAATGCGCAGGTTTCTCTGTGCGCCAAGAAGGGCATAGGCGGCATGGAATTCTGTCTCATCATGCCCGCTTCCGTTGATGTAGTGGGCAAGCATTTTCTGTTCGATTGCGGGGGGGACATCGCGTCGAGCATCTTGCAACAGTGAGACGAGATCATAGGCCGGGTGACCCAGCATCGCATCTTGAAAATCAAGCAGGCCGACGCGGGCAGGGCCGATGCGCGTGGGGAGCCAGAGAAGATTTTCGGCGTGATAGTCACGCTGGATCAGCACTGTTTGGTCAGGGATATGTGCATCTAGAAGGGCCTGAAAGGCGGTGTGAAATGCGTCCGACTGCGCGGCCATGCTGCCCGTCTCTTGTGCGCCATACCAGCGGTAAGCGAGAGCGGCCATATCGGCCATTACGGGTGCATCATAGGGTGCGAGGCTTTGTGGCGGCGTATGGCTGTGTAAGGCTAGGAGCACATCTGTCGCAGCGGTGTAGAGCTCTGTTTCCAGTGCTGGCGCACTGAGCACGACGCGGGCGAAAAGATCGTCTCCGAGGTCTTCAAGCAGCAGAAAGCCACACTCAGTATCAGCGGCAAGGATGTGTGGAGCTGAGAGGCCAAGGCTTGTAAGATATTCTGCGATGGCCACGAACGGACGAACGTCTTCGCCCTTTTCGGGAGGAGCATCCATCAGGACAGCGGGAGATCCGTCGGTGGCCTGTAAGCGCTCGTAGCGACGGTTGGATGCATCGCCAGCAAGGGGGGCGCGTACCGCGTCGCTCCAGCCTGCAGCGGCAAGAAAATCTGTGGAAAGATTGTAGCGCTCAGTCATGTGAAGCTCAGTTCTTTGAGGAAAGACCAGCGTTCGGGGCCGGACATATGCAGCACTCTTTCGCCCTCCTGCGCTGTTAGGTCAAGCCTGAGCGTGAGCGAAGTGGCGGGGCGTAGGCTGCCAAGGCGGTCAGGCCACTCGATAAGGCAGATAGCCTCTTCAAAAGCTTCGGTGAGTCCAAGCTCTTCAAGTTCAGACGGGTCGGTCAGGCGGTAAAGATCGGCGTGCCAAATCTCGAGCCCGTTGTCTGCCTCGTACGTTTGTACCAAGGTAAATGTCGGCGATGGCACATCTTCGTGGATGCTCAGGCGCGAGAGGATCAATGCGCGGGCGAGGTGGGTTTTGCCCGCGCCAATGCCGCCCTCGAGTAGAACAGTATCCCCCGCAGAAAGACGCGCACCAAGGGCCGCTGCAAAGTGGGAGGTGGCGCTTTCGCTGCCTAAAACTGCGGTATGTTCAAATTGCGCCATAGGCCGAAGATGGCCTCTGGAGCACGGCGCTGCAAGGGCTTTTAGCCCGCTTCTGCTGCAACGATTGTAGGCGGCAGATCACGCCTCATGAGGGCAGCTGTGTGCAGGGTAACGATGGTTGCATTGCCTTCGTGGACACGCAGATCGTAGTCGAGTTTTTCGCCACTGAGAAGGGTGAGGCTGCCTTGTCGCTCGCTTCCGTGGCGCATGCGTGCTGAAAGCGTATCGCGTATTGCACCTGGCTCGAGTTTGTCTTTCCAGAGCTGAATGATGTTTCCAAGAGTGTAGCTCGCAGCTTGCTCAGTATCTGGGAGGCCGAGAAAGCGCGCAAAGGCCCTGCTCCAGAACAGAATTGTCCCATCGGATTCAAAGCATACCAAAGCATCTTCCATGGCTTCCATGGCAATATTGCGCAGCTCGAGCTGGCCTTTGAAGCGTTGGGTGAGGGAGACCTCAACGCTTATGTCCTCGATCAAGATCGCGATGGCGCCGTCGGGATGGGGGCGACCCACGATGCGGTAGGTGAGGCCATTGGGCAAGCGCCATGTCTCTTGATAGCGGCCGTCAGAGGACTTTACCACGAGATCGGCGATTTGGCGGCGCCAAGAGGAATAGTCTTTAGGCTCGGGCATGATCCTGTTGTCGCGGAGGCGGTCAAAGAAGCTCTGCAAATTGGGCTGGGCCGAGAGGAAGTGAGGCGGAAGTGATGTCAGATCAATCAGCGCGGGATTGAAGAGTACGAGACGCCTATCACGATCAAAAATGGCGAGACCTGTCGAAAGCTGCGCAAATGTCTTGGCGAGCGTCTGAACGAATTTGCGTTGGGCGGTCTCGGCAGCGATCAGCCCGTCAACATTGACGGCGCAGTTCAAGAGTACATCCTCGGAGACTTCCACGCTCGAGATATCAAACCAGTGTGCTTCGCTTTGAGAAGATCCAACTGATATCGAAACTCTTTGGCTCTGACCGCTCAGAGCGCGCAGCGTGTCAAAATGAAAGACTTCTTTGATTTCACTGCCTGTGCTGGCTTTTGCCCTTTGGAGTGTGCGAAAGGCTTTGTTGGACCAGATAACTTGGCCCTTTGAGATGGCCCACATCGGATGTGTGAGTTTGTCTACCGCGTTTTCGCGTGTTTCGAGCTCGGCGCGGTGCGACAACTCGCGGTGTTTGTCGACGGGGCTGAGCGGCGCCTCGTCTGTGATTGTAACGGTAAGGGCTTCTCCGTCTCCATCGATGTGCAGCATGCCGCTGTCATCTGGGAACCTCGAGGCATAACTCTCTTGGGCGGTTTCATCAGACGGATCTGGCAATATCCTAGGCAGATCGGCAAAGCGGACTTTCAGGGCATCGCGGGCTTGCTCCCACACGATCGATTGTGCCTCTTCGATTTGTACAATCTCGAGTGCAGTGCGGCTGGCGGAGATACAGGACTGGCCAGAAAAGCGCATCCAAGGACTCTCAGCATAGCGGGACGGGAGCGAAACCTTTGGCTTGAAAAAAAGATTTCCAAGATAAATGCATGAAAAGATAACTGCGGCTGTAACCAAGCCTGCAATGAGGACCACAAGTATATCTATAGTTTCCAACAACATCGCTACATTCCCAATACGTGTCTTATCTTGGCGTAAATTTTCTTAAATAATAGTTAACTTTATTTAGATCTCGATTGGTCGATTGGCGCCGAGGGGTGTGCGGCCCTCGCTTTTGTCAATTGCGATATCGTCATTTTTCCAGCGCACAATAACAAGTGCGCCCGAACGGTGTGACTCTGAGTCTGTTTGCTGGCTGTGGTTTGGGCCGTTGGCAAAGTTGAGTTCTGCGCCGGACCGCTCCAACAATGTCTTGGCAATAAACAGGCCAAGGCCCATGCCTTCGTAAGCGGTTTTGCGGGCGCGATCTTGTGCGTTGGTGCGCCGCCGCATGAAAGGATCTCCGATGCGCCCGATCATTCCAGGCGGGAAGCCGCCGCCGTCGTCCTGAATTCTGACGGTGATGCTATCGGCGCTCCAAATCGTTTCGACCCAGACATTGGTGCGTGAAAAGTCGACAGCATTCTGGACGAGGTTGCGCAGGCCATGGATAATTTCAGGCTTGCGGTAAATTTCGGGTTGAGGTGTTCCGTCGGCGCTTTCTTCGTGGAAATGAATATCGCGCCCGCGGCCGATGTGTGGGCTGGCCGCATCTTGGACCACAGTGGTGACGGGGGCTTGGCGCATGTAGATGTCGTCTTTGCCAGCGCGTCCCATTGAGCGCAGAATGTCGCGACACCTATCGGTTTGGTCTACGATCAGTTGGATGTCTTCGCGCAGCTCGCTGCCTTCAGGGAACTCGTCGAGCAACTCGGAGCTGGTGAGCTTGATTGTCGCCAGAGGGGTGCCGAGCTCATGCGCGGCAGCGGCGACAACCCCGCCAAGGTCTGTCAATTTTTGTTCGCGGGAGAGGGCGAGCTGTGCTGCCTGAAAGGCCTCCGACATGGCATTGGCATCCAGCGCAATGCGACGGACGTAGACGCCCAGAAAGGTTACAGCGATGATTACGGCGGCCCAGGTGCCGAAGATGAATATCTCGGGAATCCGCAATATATAGCCTTGGTCTGTGCGCAGGGGGTAATAGAACTGGCTGAGGACAGAGGCTATCAGGACAGTGATCAGCCCGAGGGTGATTGTGCTTCGCGTGGAGAGCACCGCGGCCGATACGGCGACGGGCCCGACAATCAGAACGGAAAACGGATTGTTTAGTCCGCCTGCAAGAAAAAGCAGCGCGCCGAGCTGCAACAAATCAAACAGAACCATAAAGAAGTTTTCCGGCTCTGAAAGACGGCGGTTTTGAGGGAACACAAACATTGCAATCAGGTTTGCCAGAACCGAGGCCCCGATCACGAGATAAAACAGGCTAACTTCAAGGCGCAGGTTATAATAGTGCTCTGCCACAAAAAGCGCGGCGAGTTGGCCAAAGACGGCAGCCCATCTGAGCCAGATGATTGTCCGCAAGCGAATATAGCTTCCGCGGCGCAAGCCCTCAGGCAGTGGATAGGCGGGGGATGGTTGAGGCGTATTGTCCGATTGCATGTTGTGTTTGGCCGCCTAAATGAGAGAGTAGAAACGCGAGCATGCTAAGAATGCAGCAAGAAAGGAAGACCTATGTCACGGAATTTGGCGATTGGAGCGGCCGTAGCCGCTGGAGCCCTCCTGATTGGAACCTTTGGATACACATATTTTGCAGGTGGTTCGGGCGACAAATTTGCGGAATGCCGCATTGGTGCTGTCGCGGGCGGTACATCTGCAATTGGCGGGCCATTCGAGCTTGTGGACGAGACGGGCAAGACCGTAACGGATAAAGACGTTATCACTAAGCCGACGCTGCTTTATTTTGGT
The DNA here is from genome assembly GCF_040580765.1 of Lentibacter algarum. Lineage (GTDB taxonomy): Bacteria > Pseudomonadota > Alphaproteobacteria > Rhodobacterales > Rhodobacteraceae > Lentibacter > Lentibacter algarum. Next base: position 3,074,982 of record NZ_CP158687.1, read on the forward strand.
TATACGTTCTGCCCAGATGTCTGCCCGCTCGACACCTCTCGCAACGGCGAAGCGGCCGTGCTCCTAGAAGAGCGCGGATATGATGTTGGCACGGCGTTTATTTCGATTGATCCTGAGCGAGACACGCCTGAGTCATTGGCCGAATTTACTGGTGTGATGCACCCTGAAATGCTCGGGCTGACGGGCTCTGCTGAGCAGGTAAAGGCGGCAAGTATGGCGTATCGCACCTATTTCAAGAAGCAAGACCCAGAAGAAGGCGACGAGTTTTATCTCGTGGACCACTCCACCTTCACCTACCTTGTGACGCCAGAGCAGGGCTTTATCGACTTTTTTAAGCGCGATGAAAGTCCTGAGCAAATGGCTGATCGGGTGCAGTGCTTTGTGGATAAGCTGTAAAGTGACGGTAGGTTTGTTTGACGGCGGGCAAGGGGCAAGCTAAGACTTGTTTCAGCGCAAATGGGGGAGTGTTGCCACGTGTCGGAAGAGCCTCTTGATATCGGGGAAGACAAATCCCTGTTGCTTGTTGATGATGACGAGCCGTTTTTGCGCCGTTTGGCCAAGGCCATGGAAAAGCGCGGGTTTGAAGTCGAGACCGCTGGGTCTGTTGTTGCTGGAAAAGCGATCGCGACTGCGCGCCCCCCTGCTTATGCAGTCTGTGATTTGCGTCTAGAGGACGGAAACGGCCTCGACGTGGTTGAAGTAATCCGTGAGAAGCGCCCCGATAGCCGCGTTGTTGTGCTGACAGGCTATGGTGCGATTGCCACGGCTGTGGCGGCTGTAAAGATCGGCGCGACCGATTACCTGAGCAAGCCTGCAGACGCGCGTGATATTACAAATGCGCTTTTGGCCAATGGTGGAGAATTGCCGCCACCGCCCGAAAATCCGATGAGTGCGGACCGTGTGCGCTGGGAGCATATCCAGCGAGTGTATGAGTTGTGTGACCGCAATGTGAGCGAAACTGCACGGCGGCTGAATATGCACCGCCGCACGCTTCAACGCATTCTGGCCAAGCGCAGCCCCAAATAGGTGAGCGCTGAGGCGATAGATCCGCCAAGCCCCAAGGGCGGCTGGTCCCAATCTGTGCGAGAGTACGAGCGTGCGCGCGTTGTGCCGCCGCAAGAGCTTGATGGCCGTATTCTTTACACAGGTGTTTTTGACAGCGAGGGCGCTCTATTGCCTATGGCCGCGACATGGCGGCGCGATGAATTGATCACCTATGCCCCGAGCCTGCCAGCAGAAGCCGAGGCGCAGCTTGCGGGCAAGTGGCTTTGGGGCGGGGTGCTTTACCACCATTTTGGACATTTCCAGATGCAAAGCATTGCTCGGCTTTGGGCTGTGCGAAAATACCGTGACGAGATTGAGGGGATTGTTTTTGTAACTCGGGGGCAGGCCGAGCTGCTCCCTTTTGCACGGGACTATCTGCGCCTTTTAATTGGAGATGTCCCTGTGCGTGTCGTAAACGCAGTCACGGATATCGAAGCGCTTGTTGTTCCGGGTCAGGGCTTTGGTCTTGGAAAAATTGCTTCTGGTACGCGTGTATTCCGACGCTATGTCGCCGCAGAGTTTGCCCGCGATGTTGCGGCTGAGGGGCCGAGAGATTTGTTTATCTCGCGCTCGCTTCAACCCGTAGACAAGGGCGGCTTTCTTGGCGAAGAGCTGCTGGATGCGCGTATGGAGGAGGCGGGCTATACTGTCTTCTGGCCAGAAGAACACGGGCTGGAGGAGCAGATCGCCCGCTACAAGGCGGCGCGACGGGTTGTGGCGCTTGATGGGTCGGCGCTTCATTTGTTTGCGATGGTGGCGCGGGCGGAGCAGAAGGCCGCTGTGATCCTGCGGCGCGAGCGCGTGGCGAGCCGCTCTCTTAGGCGGCATATGGCTGCGTTTATGGGCGCCAAGCCACTCACGATTAACGCTCTTTCGGAAGGTGCAGAAGTAAGCCTTGGCAAGAAGCGCGCGATCAGTGCGCTTGACTTTGAAATGATTGGCAGGCTCCTGAAGCGGCACGGGTTTATCAAGCGAGGCGTTGCTTGGGGGCCACTCACAGAGGCCGAGCTGGACCTTATCAGTGCAGGAGAAAGCGCATAAAAACACGCTCTGATGTGTGCTTATAGCGCTCAAATCCTCGAGACTGGTAATAGGCCTGCCCACCTGTGTTTTGGTTCAAGATGGTTGCGTTGATCCAGCGATAGCCGAGGGCTTTAGCTTTTTTTTCTGTGGCGCTGAAGAGGGCCGACCCTATGCCGAGCTGTGCCTTTCCAGAACGAGTGAATGTTGCGATGTCGCAGGCTTCAGGCGGCAAGGTCTTTCGTGGACCAATGGCTTGGAAGCCAAGGGCGTCGCCGCGCTCGTCTTCGGCTATTAAAAAGGCATATTCGGCAGGATTAGAGACGATCCATGAGATCATATCCGCCTTTGTGAGCGTTTTAAGTGCGGTTGTACCTCCCAAAGCAATGATCTCGTTGAGCAGCTCGGAAAGACTACGGGCATCGACAGCGCTGGCAGGGCGAATGTGCATCAACCGATCTCGGCAAGCAGCATTTTGTGCCGCGCCGTGAAATCTTCGCGGACCTCAACGGGCGGGCGCAAAGAAATGCTGAGGCCTTCAAGGAGAGCGGGGTCAGGCTTTCCGAAAAGTTTGTCGGATTCTGCCACTGAAAAGCCTGCGATTTGAGTTGCCTCAAGCCACGCTGACAGCCTGTCGGCCTTTTTGATCTGTTTTTTGATGAGTGGTGGCGTTTTGGCAGGCAAGCCGAAGCGAATGTGAATGGCGGCCGTGAGGCGCTCGTCAAGTTCCTCATAGCCAGGGCCAACAGCGTTTTTTACAGGGGAGATCATGTCCCCGATCACATATTCAGGAGCGTCATGCAGGAGGGCTGCGAGCTTCCACTTGGGCTCGGCGGCGGGCACGATCCGAGCAAAGAGCGCCTCGACAAGCAGGGAATGCTCGGCGACGGAATAGGCGAAATCACCCTGAGTCTGGCCATTCCAGCGCGCAACAAAGGCGAGGCCGTGAGCGATATCTTCGATTTCGATGTCCATCGGAGTGGGGTCAAGCAGATCAAGCCTGCGGCCTGAGAGCATACGCTGCCAAGCGCGGGCTTGTTTTGGTGCGGATTTTGCCATTTTTCGACCCCTGTGTATGACTGCGCCCTTTTCTTGCCACATTTAATTCGTATTGTAAGGATGTGGTCGGGAAAAACTGACCCAAAGGGCCAATCAATAGGCCTAACATTGAGAGTAGCATCGAGGAGCTTGGCATGATCGAGCGAATTTACACACGGCGCATGTTTGCGCTTTTTCTGGGCTGTGCAGCGATCCTGACGTCGCTTCCAGCATATGCGGACAGCTGCACCACACGGGATGTGATGGTGGAGCGTCTCAAAGGCGATTATCACGAGAACCTTGCAGGCGGCGGGCTTCATGGCGAAGCAGCTGTTGTCGAAGTATGGGCTTCGCCTGAGACAGGTACATTTACAGTGATTAGCACTGACACATCAGGGCAGTCTTGCATTTTGGCCACAGGAACAGACTGGCAAGGCCAATCCGCGCTCACAAAAGTGTCAGGACAGACCAGCTGAGGTCTGAGCAAGATTGCGCAATTTTGGATAAAGTGATACCGCCAAGCCAAATTGGCTTAATACAGGTATCCCTATGTCCAACGACTATATTGTAAAAGACATCGCGCTTGCGGACTTCGGCCGCAAAGAGCTCAATATTGCAGAAACTGAGATGCCGGGGCTTATGGCTCTGCGCAAGGAGTATGGCGAAGACAAGCCGCTCAAGGGCGCGCGTATTGTTGGCTCACTTCATATGACAATTCAAACCGCGGTTTTGATTGAAACGCTGGTCGAGCTTGGCGCGGATGTCCGTTGGGCATCATGTAATATTTTCTCAACACAAGACCATGCGGCAGCCGCTATTGCACAATCTGGTGTGCCTGTGTTTGCGATCAAGGGTCAGTCACTTGAGGAGCATTGGGACTATCTTGACCGCTCGTTCATGTTCCCCGAGGGCGCGAATATGATCCTCGATGATGGCGGCGACGCGACACTTTATGTGCTGCTCGGCGCACGTATGGAAGCGGGCGAAGATGTGCTTGCGGTTCCAACGTCTGAAGAAGAAGAAGTGATCAAGGCGCAAATCAAGAAGCGCATGGCCGAAACACCCGGCTGGTTTGCCAAAACACGTGATGCGATTAAAGGCGTTTCAGAAGAGACAACAACCGGCGTTCACCGCCTCTATGATCTGCACAAAAAAGGCCAGCTGCCTTTCCCTGCGATCAACGTGAACGACTCTGTTACCAAGTCAAAGTTTGATAACAAATACGGCTGTAAAGAGAGCCTTGTTGACGGTATCCGCCGCGCGACCGACACGATGATGGCGGGTAAAGTAGCGGTTGTTATGGGCTATGGCGACGTTGGCAAAGGCTCTGCGGCAAGCCTGAGCGGCGCTGGTGCGCGTGTGATTGTGACGGAAGTTGATCCGATCTGTGCGCTTCAAGCTGCCATGGACGGCTATCAGGTGACGACATTGGAAGATGTTGTGGCGACTGCTGATATCTTTGTGACAACAACAGGCAACAAAGACGTGATCCGCATCGAGCATATGCGCGAAATGAAGGACATGGCGATTGTCGGGAACATCGGTCACTTCGATAACGAGATTCAAGTCGCCAGCCTGAAGAACCACAAGTGGACCAATATCAAAGAGCAGGTCGATATGATCGAAATGCCCAATGGTAACCGTTTGATCCTCCTGTCTGAGGGCCGCCTTTTGAATCTTGGCAATGCGACGGGACATCCTTCGTTTGTGATGTCTGCTTCGTTCACAAACCAAGTTTTGGCGCAAATGGAACTTTGGCTGAAAGGCGAAGAGTATCAGCCCGGTGTCTACATTTTGCCCAAGCATCTGGACGAAAAGGTTGCGCGTCTGCACCTCGATCGTATCGGCGTGAAGCTTTCAAAACTCGACAAAGAGCAAGCTGATTATATTGGTGTGAGCACAGAAGGGCCGTTCAAGCCCGAGCACTACCGCTACTAAACGCTACAGACCGAGACAATTATGCCCCGCGACGCCTTGAGCCTCGTGGGGCTTTTTTATGTGGTGCGATGCTTGGCGAAAAGGGTCCAGCCTTGGTCTTTCGGGTCATGGCCTTGGAGCAGATAACCCGTCTTTGTAAGGATCGCGCTTGAGGCGCCGTTGTCGCGATGGACACGAGCGATCAGCTTGGTGATCCCGATGTTGTCTGCAAAGCAGCGCTTTGTGAAGAGGCGAACAATGTCGGAGCCAATACCCTTTCCCCAGTGTTCACGGCCAAGCCAATAACTGATTTCTGCTGTGGCAGGATTGAGCGGATCGACATCAAACAGCAGGCGCACTTGTCCCACTGGTTTGGTATTGCGCAACACCGCAAACACCTGATGATGATTGCTCGCATTGGACAGCTCGATTAAAGCTGCGGCTTCTTCTTCTGTGAGCGGGTCTGGGTATTCCTCTGTCACGTAGGTCCAGACGTCAGCATCATCGAGGAGGGACATGTAGACAGGCAAATCACCACTCGTCCATGGTCTGAGGCGGTATTGAGGGTGGAGCGCATTAACCTGAGGCTTATAGGCGACCGCGTTGCGCGGGGTGCGCTCGTTTTTGCGGAATATGGGCGAAAAGTCGTCTTCTGCCAAAGCGGAAATCCATCCGATCTGTACAGGATCATAAGCGAGAGACACGCCTTTGGCGCGGCAGAATGCAAGCTCTTGATCTGTCATGATACCGTCGCTGCGAGGGCGAGCGAGGTCAACTTTGTTCCCGCAAGGCATTGTGAGGGAGGCGCTGTCTGGTTTGGTATAAACCTTCTTTTTCATCTGTGACCCTATCAAAAAAGACAAACTTTTACGCGCCTTGGAATTGAGATGGTGAGGGAACGTTTTGAAATCAAGATGTGCTCGGAACGAGAACTGCAGGGGAACACAGGGCTGCCTTTCCCCCAGATTTTTCTTTTTTATAAGCGAGAGGCGCGCTAGGCTTTTTGCAGCGCCCTGATCGGGGCCCTGAGACTGTGGTGAAAATAACTGGTGGGAGATTACGATGGGTAAGAGAGACGATTTGATCGCGAAGTACGCGGATGATCTGAAAAACAAATGCGGCATGACGCCAGATATGGCCCTTTTAACAAAGGTGACCATTGGATGCGGGCCAGCGATTTACAACGATGATGCTTCTACAGTGGCAGGGACGCAAGTGAGCGAACTTGAAACTGTGAAAGAGAATTACCTAATGAAAAAGCTTGGATTGGCGGATAGCCCCAAGCGGTATTGCCAAGTTGTTGCTGGCCCATTGTGAAACATTGGCAACCGTTGGATCATGCCGCCATTTCGGCGGTGTAATCGGACCAGAGGTTGAACGCATCAGTGCGGGCGTGGCGGTATGAGGTTGCGTTCAGTTGATAGCGGCGCGGTCGGAAGATCAGGTTGATCTGGTCATGTGCTGACAGAAACCTTTGAGCCTGCCGGTGGGATTTGAATCGGCCAAATATTTTCTCTCGTTTACGCGTCGGCCTGTGCGACACTTCGATCGCATTGTTCAAACCCTTGTGGGCGCGATGATCCGCGCCCGGTGCCAGTTTACTGATGGGCTGGATGTAACTGCGCAACTTGTCGGTGATCACGACCCGTGGTTCGCCGAACAGGGTGATCAATCTTTGGAAGAACCGCTTTGCGGCCTTTGCGTTTCGGCGTGTTTGCACGAGAATATCGAGCACGTCGCCATTTGCGTCGATCGCGCGCCACAACCAATGTTTCTTGCCACGGATTGTAATAACGACTTCGTCAAGATGCCATTTGTCGTTCGGTTGCGGTCGATCCCGGCGGATGCAGTTTACGAAATGTTGCCCAAAGCGATTGACCCATAGCCGGATCGCCTCACGGCTGACAACCACGCCCCGCGCTGCCAACAGGTCCTCGACATCCGCCGTGCTCAGTGCAAAGCGATGGTACGCCCAAACCGCGTAAGCAATGATCTCGCGGGGGTAGCGGAAGCCTTTCAGGCGCAGCATATGGGTCGGAATGTTCATGGGACCGACATAGCTTGATCAAACCCGGCCAACAACTTGGCAATACCTGACCATCCCTGACGGCGAACCCGGAGGCGGTGGCTACCGTGAGCACGATATCCTGATCATCAACGAGGACGGCAATGAGAATATTACGGGCTACCCTTACGGTCCCGACTTCAACGTCGTAGGCTAAGGCCTATGCCCGATCCCCGTTTGTCAGCTCTGCCCACACCGTGCCTTTTGGTCGATGAGGCCAAGATGAAACGCAACATTGATCGTTTGTCCGCGCAGGCAACGGCCCTTGGGGTTTCACTACGCCCTCATCTCAAAACGACCAAAAGCGTGGATGCGGCGCGTTATGTGCTGACGGGCGGGAATGGGCCAGCCACCGTATCCACCCTTGCAGAGGCCGAAGCCTTTGCGAGGGTTGGTGTTACCGATATCATATATGCGGTCGGGATCACCGCACCCAAACTTGACCGCGTGATCGCCTTGCACCGATCAGGGTGCAACCTGATTGTCCTACTGGATAACGTGGTACAAGCGCAGGCAGTAGCAACCGCATCACGTAGTTCAAGCATTGCGATCCCAGCGTTGATCGAAATTGACTGCGACGGCCACCGCAGTGGGCTGACCTTTGATGATCCGACTTTGCTGGATGTTGGGCGGATCCTGACGCAAGGTGGTGCTGCGTTGCATGGTGTCTTGTGTCACGCGGGCGGCAGTTACGGCGCTGTTGGTGTTGCAGCGCAGGCCAAATGTGCAGAGCAGGAACGGCTTGCAGTGGTGAATGCAGCCGAGGCGTTGCGCGGGGCTGGGCTGCAATGTCCCGTGGTGAGTGTTGGCTCGACCCCAACGGCACATGCCGCACAGGATCTTACGGGTGTCACCGAAATGCGCGCAGGTGTTTATGTCTTTTTTGATTTGGTTATGGCGGGCATAGAGGTCTGCTGCATCGATGATATTGCGCTAAGCGTCTTGACGACCGTCATCGGGTACCAATCCACGCGAGGCTGGATCATCTGTGACGCGGGCTGGATGGCAATGTCACGTGATCGCGGCACGGCTGCTCAAGATGTTGACCAAGGGTATGGCATTGTCTGCGATAGCGCAGGCGTTCCGATCCCGGGATTAATCATGGTGCAGGCCAATCAGGAACATGGCGTCATCGCGCGTCGACCCGATTTCAAAGGCGCGGTGCCTGCAATACCTGTGGGCACGCAACTTCGTATTTTACCCAACCATGCTTGCGCCACCGCTGCGCAGCACAGTGGCTACAATGTTATTCCTGAAACGCCTGAGGCGACGTTAATGAACTGGCCACGCTTTGGCGGATGGTAAAGTCCATCTCGGAAAGGGTGGCTTACGAAGAATTGGATTTTTTGTGGCCGCGATGCCCGTAAGGGGTTTCCCCATACCTTGTTTTGAAATGGCGGGAAAAGACACCGTTGGAATTGAACCCCGCAGCCATCGCAACCTCTAACACGGTCAGATCTGTTTCCATGAGCAGCGTCCTTGCGCGATCTAGTCGGATGTTGCGATAGGTCTGAGCAGGGGCTTCATCCAGCAACTGCTTAAACTGGCGTTCAATCTGACGGCGCGAGATGCCAGCATGTTGCGCCAACTCGTCCAAAGTCAGCGGCGTCTCGATGTTATCATACATCGCACGCAGTACCGCTAAAACGCGCGGGTTTCGCGAGCTGATGGCTTTTGCGATTGAGGAACGTTGTTCGCTGCGCGTCGTGATGTCTGGTCCATTCAAACACATGTCAGAGACTGCGATAGCGAACTCTTCGCCATAGTCCTGCGCGATGATTGAGATCATCATTTCAGTCGCAGCAACACCCCCGCCGCAGGTCAGCAGATCACCGTCCTGCTCAAAGCGTTGTGGCGTTGGTGTCAAATCAGGAAAGGTCTCAGCAAAGCCGGGTTGATTTTCCCAGTGCAGAGTGAATTTCTTGCCTTTCAACAAACCTGCGCGTGCGAGTGTCGCGGCACCTGTGCAGACGCCGCCAAGCTTTCCTCCAAAGCGAGCATGACGGCGCACTTGACCAAGAATAGTATCAGACGCGATTTTGGTGCCGTTATTCCCGGAACACACAAAAAGGTATGTGTCCGGTTTCAGATCGTCGAGGCTGGCATGTACGCCGATGTCGATTCCTGAGGAGGATGAAACAGCGGTGCCATCCTGGGAAAAGATGAGCCATCCATAAAGCGGTTTTTGCGCGAGTTGGTTAGCAATGCGCAATGGATCAAGAGCTGCACTAAAGGCGAGCAAGGTAAATTCAGGAAGAAGCAGAAACCCGAACCAACGGGTATCGGCGGGGTCTTGCACAGGAAAGCTGAACGCGCCTGCAGGTACGATGTCTGGTCGTGTAGGAGATTTCCCCGTGTCATTGTTCATAAAAAGGCTTCTTAGGTTTTGGAGTCTAGCAGCATCGGGAACCAGTCTGTCCGTAGCCGTTCGCCTGCTGTCATATCATGGCCAGGGAAGGGGGGCGATGTTGGACCGGGGCGTTCAACGTAGCGTGCGTCATCACCCAAGAGGCGCAAGGAAAACGCGCGGCGGCGGGTGCCTGCCTCGTTGCCGCGCGCGCCGTGTAGTGTGCGGTAGTTGAACGCCACCGCATCACCTGGTTCCATTTCGTATTCACGCACATCCATGCCTTCGGCATCCGGGTCAGGCACTTGCATGTAATCGTCATCATTTGGATAAAAGCTAGTCTCAGCCAGCCAACGCGTTGGCAGCACGGGCTTTTCCCAGCGATGCGATCCCGCCACACACCGAAGCGAGGCTTGGCGTACCGGATCAAGCGGAGACCAGAAGCTGACTGTTTGTTCGCCCTCGACGAAATAATAGGGGCTGTCTTGGTGCCATGGGGTTGGTTTTGATGTGCCCGGTTCTTTGACCAGCACATGATCATGGAACATCTGCACGGTCTTTGAACCCATCAATTCAGCTGCAACCGCTGCTGCGGGGGATGCTTTGATAGCGGATTGGAATTCGGGAATGCGGGTCCAATTGCAATAATCGTCAAAGAACCGGCCGCCTTCGCCTTCTTTCAGGTTTTCGGCGGCATAGGGACCTGGTTCAGCCATGTTACGGGCCACGCCTGCGCGCAGTTCTTCGACCTGATCCTTGAACAGACCTTTAACAAGGACAACGCCGTCGCGCTGATAATCGTCGATATGCTCTTGGGTGATAAGGGGATGCGTCATCAGAAATTGCCTTTCTATATTTCGAATATATGTTTTCGTAGAGCTTTAGAGGAAAACGTTAATTATTTCACCGTCGATTAACGGATCATTTTGACTGCAGCATCGCAAGGGTCTTTTAGAGGGCACCTAGGAATGTATCGTTCTCAGCAGCGCTGCCCATCGTAACACGGGCCCAATGTTCAAATGGGGCTTCTTGCCATGCTTTGATCAAGACACCTTTGTGGCGTAATTTTTCCGCGAGCTTATGGGCTGGGCCCCCTGTATCGAAGAACACAAAATTGGTTTGCGTTGGTGCGCATTGAAACCCCTTTGATGTCAATGCTGTAGAGACCCTTTGTCGCTCCTGCGTCGCGAGATCTGTCACCGAATTGAGGTGCGCCGTGTCGCCAAGTGCATGAGCCGCCGCAACTGCGGCCATGGCATTCACGCCAAAGGGATTGCGGGTTTTCATAAGTGCCTTGATGATCTGTGCATCGCCGGCGATCCCATAGCCGACGCGCGCGCCTGCTAGACCGTAGGCCTTGGAGAAGGTGCGCAGGACGATGTAGGGTTGTCCAGCCTCTGCCAGAATTTGAAGTGCATCGAACCGCTTGCTCTGCTCGATAAATTCAACATATGCCTCGTCGAAACAGATCAACGTTGCGGGGTCTGTCACATCGATCACCTGCCGAAATTCCATTTCGGTGATAGCGGGGCCTGCTGGGTTGCTGGGCGAGGAAAACATCAAAACGCGTGGCTTGGTGTGCAATGCAGTGCAAAGGCCTTCTGTGGGGAAAGACCAATCGTCGTTGAAAGGAATTTTGGTGACGGTGGCCCCAAACATCAAAGCGCCAAATTCGTGCAAGCCAAAGCTGGGGCAAATCGTAACTACGTTATCTTTCGGACGGATTACGGCGCGAAACAATGCCCCGATCAGGTCTTCTGACCCATTGCCGACGATGACTTGGTCTGGGTGCGCACCAACGGACCGAGCGATGAGGCCACGTAGATGCATGTTTGCAGCATCGGGATAACGAGCGACGCCAGTTGCCGCGTCCTGCATCGCTTTGACGGCATGTGGCGACGGGCCAAGGGGGCTTTCGTTGCTGTCAAGTTTAGCCAGACACTCAATGCCATAGGTCGCCTTGAACCGGTCCAAGGCAAGGCCCGCATTATAATCTGGTAGGTTTGCGACTTCTGTGCGGATCAGGTCACTGGGGAACGGTTCTGACATTGGAATTCCTTGAAGTTATAGATCGAAGATCTTGCCTGGGTTCATGATATTGTCAGGATCGAGCGCGCGTTTAATCCGGCGCATCACACCAAGGGCGGGGCCATGCTCGTTCGGTAAATAGGCCTTCTTGCCCAGGCCCACGCCATGTTCGCCCGTACTGGTTCCACCCATTTCAATCGCCATCTCGATGAGACTGGAATTGATATGATAGGCCTGCTTTGCCTCGACTTCGTTTTCGGGGTCATAAAGCAAGACAAGGTGAAAGTTCCCGTCGCCTACGTGACCCACAAGAGGAGCTTGAATATCCGTTGTCGCAACGACGCCCAAAATCGCGCTGATACAGGCAGGCAGTTTTGAAATCGGGACGCAGACGTCTGTTGAAATGCCTTTGATGCCAGGCCGCAATGCGCGGGATGCATAAAGCGCGTCATGGCGGATGCGCCAAAGTTTTGCAGCAGCTTCTGCCGTCTGGGCATGTTCGAACCTCAGTGCCGTTTCAGCGAGGCCCTCAAGAACCACAATGTCATTTTGAACTGTTGCAGCTGACCCGGTAAGCTCGATCCAAAGTGTTGGCCGTTCAGGGAGGCTTGTTTTCGAATATCTGTTGATCGCCTGCATCTGAAGCCCATCAGCAAGTTCGATCCGGTTGAGCGCTAGGCCGCATTGCAGCGCCATGACCACTGTCTGGGTTGCGTCTTCGATCGTGTTAAAACTGCACATCGCAGTTTGCGAGGCCTCAGGGATGCCAAACAGACGCAGGGTCAATTCAGTTATGATCCCTAGCGTCCCTTCAGAGCCAATCATCAGACGGGTCAAATCATAGCCAGCAGACGATTTACGCGCACGGCCACCAGTCTTAATGATTTCGCCGTCAGGCATTACAACGGTCATGCCAAGGACCAGATCACGCATCGATCCATAGCGAACCGTTGTCGTGCCCGATGCGCGTGTGGCAGCCATACCGCCCAAAGTTGCGTGCGCACCAAGATCGACGGGAAAAAACAACCCAGTCGCGCGGAGATGCTCGTTCAGGGCCTGTCGCGTGACACCACATTGAACGGTGCAATCCATGTCATTGTCTTGCACGGACACGATCTGGTCCATTGCCGACATGTCGATGCTGATGCCACCATGGGGCGCATGTATCTGACCTTCGATGGAAGACCCTGCGCCAAACGGAATGACAGGCACGCCGTGTTTCGTACAAGCAGTCAGCACGTCGGACACATCTTGGGTCGATGTCACCATGACAACGGCGTCTGGCCAAGCGGGAGGCAAATGGCTTTCGCCACTGCCATGGTGTTCGCGGGCTGCTTCTGACGTCAAAAGGCGGTCAGAGAATTGCAGCCGCAATGCGTTCAGTAGCGCGGTCAGATTCTCGGGCATGGATTGCAAATTTCCTGATGTCTGACCCTTGAACGGGCCGCAACATTGCGCGGCCCGCCAAATTAGGATTTATCGCCAGTAATTAGGCGGTGAACCACCAGCGTTCAGCACAGCGGTTGCCATCCAGATCCCAGTCACCTGAAATCGCGTCGCCGGTGGATACCTTGCTTGATTTCGCATCAAGGAAGTCAGCCCAAACAGGCGCAATAATGCCGCCATCTTCGGCAAGAAGCGCCTGACATTCGCCGTATAGTGCACGGCGTTTTGCATCGTCTCTTTCAGATCGGGCAGCGGTAAGCGCAACGTTAAAAGCATCATTGTCCCAGTTGGTTGCGTTGTAGCCACCCAATGCTTCGCGAGAATAGGCTAAGGATAACATGAGGTCTTCGTTGGCGCGGCCAGACCAGCGTGAGGCGAAGAACGGCTTTTTGCCCCAGATATTTGACCAGTAGCCATCTTCGGGCTCGCGCGAGACTTCGATCTTTATCCCTGCTGCTGCGGCGTGTTCGCTGAACAGCTGGGCTGCGTCAACGGCACCAGTGAAGGGCGTGTTTGAGGCGTGAAGGGTTGTCGTTAGACCTTCGGCGCCTGCTGCCTTTAGCAATGATTTCGCTTGCTCGGGATCATATTCGTGCTGTGCGATGTTGGGGTTGTGGTATTCGTAGGCTTCCGAGATCGGCTGATCGTTTGCAATGGAGCCGTAGCCGTTCAGTACCTTATCCACCATGTCCTGGCGATTGATGGACAATTTCATCGCCTTGCGCACGCGCGCATCTGCAAACAACGGATCGGTTGCGATCATGCTGAAGGCGTAGTGGACCTTGCCTTGTGTCTGGATCAGGTCAATGCCCGGCATAGCCGACAACAAGCCAGCGGTGGTTGGATCGACCGAGTTCATCGCGTCAATTTCACCAGTTTGCAGCGCGGTTGTCCGGGCGTTTACATCACGAATTGCCAGCATCTGAACAGAGTCGAAATGAGCGCGGTCAGCCTTCCAATAGTTAGGGTTCTTACTGACGATTGATTTCACGCCGGGCTCGTAGGTTTCCAGGATATAGGCGCCCGTCCCGATGCCAGCATCAAAGTTCGAATCGTCAGCAGGAACGATGGTCAGGTTGGTGAGTGCCATAATGGGCGGGAAACCTGCGTTCGGACCGTTAAGGGTTATTGTGACTTCGTCCGGAGCAGTGGCTTGTACATCGCTTATAACAGCAACAAGAGATTTAGATTGTGAAATGCTTTCTTCGCCGCGGTGCAGGTTGATTGAGAATACGACATCGTCCGCGTCCATCGTCTTGCCGTTGTGGAACTCTACACCGCTGCGAAGTTTGAACGTCCAAACCGTGAGATCATCATTAGCTTCCCAACTTGTCGCAAGCTCAGGAACCAACACGCCACCGGCTCCGATTTCGATCAGGTTGTTGCGGATCTGCCATTGGAGGTTCTGCATGAATTTTGTTTCGGTCACTTGCGGGTCAAGTGTTTCACCTGAATCGAAGCTGCCGATCCCAATCCGCAAAGTGCCGCCTTGAGATGGTGTCGCAGCGCGCAATGGCTGACCTGAGAGTCCAAGAAGCGTTGTTGCCCCAAGTGCACCGGCACCCAGCAGTACGCTGCGTCTGTTTGTCGAAAATGTCATGATCTTCTCCCTTGATGCTACACACCTTGTTGGAGGCGCGGCAGACGGCAAACCTTTGTGGTTGGCTATTATGTCTAATGTTATTACGATAAATAGCGGTATTATACATGACAAACGAGTTTTCTAGCGGTACTGTTCAGGAATTCTGAATGGACGTTGGTATTCGCGACACAACAGGCAGGCTATGCAATCAATTCTTCCGCCCCTACGGGCCATGCATGCTTTTGAGAGCTTTGGAAGGCTTGGGTCGGTGAGTGCCGCCGCCAGAGAACTTGGCGTGACGCCGGGTGCAATCAGCCAACAAATCAAGCTGCTGGAAGAACATCTGCGAATGCCACTTATCGTGAAAGATGGGCGTCGTGCATCTCTCGCACCAAAAGCCAAAGCCTACCACGCCGTATTGTCGGCAGGGTTTGAAAAGCTGAAACAGGCTCAGCACTTGCTGTCGCAACAGGTTGCTGACCTGGATGTACATGTTTCTGGTTTGCCCACGCTCGTCCTCAAGTGGCTCAACCCAAGACTTCACCATTTCGAGGCGCGATTTGGGGAAGCCTCCATTCGGTTGGAGGCAACCCATGTAGAGCCAGACCCAGAATTTCTGGATCATATGTTTCGAATTACTTACGGCACGGCGTCGCGTGTTTTTCCACATGCACGCGCCTTGTTTCGTGACACGTGCTTTCCCGTTTGTTCGCCTAAATTCCTGGAAGACTACCCTGATGCGCTTGATCCTGAAAAGATCGCAGACCTCCCTTGGATCGATATTGATTGGGGCCCCGCATATTCAACGGTGCCACGATTATCTCACTGGCTGATTGCGCAGGGTTTACCAATACCTGCCCACAAACCGATATCAGTTCATTCATTATCGAGTTCCGCGTTAGAGGCAGCGGCCAATGGGCAAGGCATTGCTTTGGCGCAATCTTCGTTTGCCTCGATCGACATCGAACTTGGCAGACTTGTCAAGGTGTCGCATGAATCTCTCCAGATGCCCGAGCCCTATTTTGTCTGCTGGGGGCCGCAAATGATGGAGAATGAGAAATCTCGGAACTTTCTGAATTGGGTGCTTTCGGAAGCGTCTGAATGAATGTTTAGGTAGGCTAAACATTCGCCGACCAATGCTCGGTTTTTTCCAAGTGCGGCATAGAGTACCAATGACTGAAATCTGCCAATGGTCCCGAGTCAGCAAGGAAATTTCATGTTTTTGAAGAATGCATGGTACGTCGCCGCCTGGAGCGAAGAAATTGTCAACACATTGCAGCAGGTTAAAGTGCTGGGCGAGAAGATTTGCATGTTCCGTAATGATGAAGGTGAAGTCATCGCCATGGAAGATGCCTGCCCACATCGCAAACTGCCGCTGTCCAAAGGTCGGATCAAAAACAACAACGTCGAATGTGGCTATCACGGTCTGACTTTTGATTGTGCCGGCCAATGTGTTTGGGCACCGGGTGGTGGACGTATTCCATCCGCGGCGCGCGTGCGTCCCTATCCCGTGCATGAAAAATACGGTCTGGTATGGATCTGGATGGGCAATGCCGCAATTGCCGACGTGGAAGACATTATCGACATTCCGAATTTTGACAGCCCCGAATGGGGGATCAACCGCGGTGCCGCGATGGAGTTGAACTGCAACTATCTGTTGATGTGCGACAACCTGCTCGACCCCACGCATGTCGCTTGGGTGCATGAATCTTCTTTTGCGACGGCGGCGACCAAGGACACGCCCTTGCGTGTGACCAAAACCGATACTGGCGTTATCGTGCACCGCTGGATGATGGACCACGAGCCAGCGCCATTTTATAAAAAGGTCGTTGAATTCGAAGGCAATTGTGACCGCCTGCAGCACTACGAAGTCCGCTACCCGAGCCACGCGTTGGTCCGCGCCGTGTTTACCCCTGCGGGGACGGGTGGTGTTGACGGTGCTCTGCACGAGAAAACCTTTGTCATGGACAGCTACAACTTTATGACGCCAACTACCGAGACCGAAACTCGCTACTATTGGTTCCAATTGCGCAACATCCGACCTGATGATGAAGAGCTTTCAAAGATGATGAGCGAGGACGTACGCGGTGCATTCGAGGAGGACCGTGCGGTGCTCGACCAAGTGCAGATTGGGATGAATGAAAAGACATCTCCGCACATCGATCTTGGCATTGATGCGGGCCAGTTGCGGTTCCGTCGTCAACTAGAAGCGATGATCGCAGAAGAGGCGATGGTTGACGCCAAAATGAGTCAGTAAGATGGTCGCAGGGTTCCGTGAATTTCGCGTCGCGAGTAAGGTTGTAGAGAGTGAAATTATCACTTCTTTTTATCTTGAACCGACAGATGGCGCACCTGTTTGGGACGTCTTGCCAGGGCAATACATTACTTTGCGCGTGCCGGGTTCAGGTGACCCAGTTCTCAAAACCTATTCAGTGTCGTGCGACCCATCAGAGACACGGCATCATCGGATTTCGGTGAAACGAGAGGCTGGATTGAATGGCGCACCAGATGGTGTCGGGTCATGCTGGCTGCACGATCAGATCGAAATTGGTGACACGGTTGAAATCGCCGCGCCACGTGGCAAGTTTTTCCTGGATGAGACAAGCACGCGGCCTGTCTTACTTTTGTCGGGCGGCGTCGGCCTGACGCCGATGGTTTCGATGTTGCACCGTCTGCGTGATAGCGACCGCGACGTTCATTTTCTGCATGCCTGCGAAAATGGACAGGTTCACGCATTAAGGGACGAAGTGTTATCCTGTGCGAATGAACGGATACAGGCGCGTTTTATCTATCGCACGCCAACAGACGCAGACCGCGCCGCGAAACGGTTTGATGCGCAGGGCGTGATCGACAAAGCGTTCATGCAAACGCATGTTCCCATTGGTGATTATGACGCCTACATTTGCGGACCGACACCGTTCATGGTGGCGATGTACCAACTTCTGCAAGAACTGGGCGTTCCCAAAAACCGCATCGCGTACGAATTCTTTGGCAAAGCAACCTCGTTAGAGGCGCTGGCAGCAAAACCCGAAAGTTCGCGGAGCCATAAGGCCGCGTCGCGTGCAGCACCAACCATTCAGGCGCTTACATTTTTGACCAACCCCGATGCTTGGGCGGCGGATGAGGGGCCGGATGTAACCCCGAAACCAGCTGAACAATTGGCAGGGGATATTACTTTTCGTGCGTCAGATGTGACTGCTACTTGGGATGGATCAGCTGGATCGCTTTTGGAACTGGCCGAAAATACAGGGTTGAATCCGGAATTCAGTTGTCGCGCGGGTATCTGCAACTCCTGCAAATGCGGATTGGTGTCGGGCGAGGTGGAATACTTCGAAGAGCCGTTGATCCAACCCGAAGAGGGTCAGGTTTTGATTTGCTGTTCGCGCCCTAAAGGTCCGGTTGTTCTGGATATCTAACGCTTAGGCTTCTGCGTCTGATATCAGTGTGTCCAGATCAGCTTTTGAAAGCTCTGGGCAGATTACACACAAATGATCGCCCGGTGCTACTATGGCTCCGGCGCGCAGAATTGCGACTTTGCCCTCACGTTTGCTGCACAGGTCTTTCGGCACCTCATCCATACTGTAAAGGTCGCGCAACCGCATCACAGGTTCGCCTTTAGCCACGTGATTGCCAATGCTCACTAAGGGCTCGACCAAGCTATGTGATTGGGCGGTGATGTAGTCGGCGTTTTCGCCAAGATCGAGGAATGTCGTCTCCGGTTGAGGCAATACGCCCAATCGTTCGGCCGTTGCTGCGTGAATGATCCCTTGATGGACAAGCAACCTTAGGATCCCGATCCATCCTGCCTCCAATGCGTCGAGCGTGACTTTGCCTTCGCCACTCAATTCGCATGAAATCATGGCACATCCGGCGTTGTGTGCAGCGCTGTCGAAATCTCCCGGCGTGTCGCTGACGGGGACAACCATTGTGTTGGCAAGCCCCATTACCTGCGCCAGTTCGTATGTCTTTTTGTTGCGGGCAGGGTCGGGCGACAGGCAGAAATAGGCGGCGTTCACATAATTTGACCCACTGCCACCTGAATGGAGATCAATGGCTAGGTCTGCTTTAGGCAAAAGCTGCGTGGCGACAAAGCCTGCGATTTCTTGTGTT
Organism: Lentibacter algarum; assembly: GCF_040580765.1. Lineage (GTDB taxonomy): Bacteria > Pseudomonadota > Alphaproteobacteria > Rhodobacterales > Rhodobacteraceae > Lentibacter > Lentibacter algarum. The sequence continues at coordinate 3,093,579 of NZ_CP158687.1, forward strand.
GGACTGGCATAGGCGGCACCCGGAAATGATCTGTTCAGGTTCCCACCGTCTAGCGGAGAAATACGGCTACAAGATTGAACCGCTGGCATGTTCAGGGCTGGCGCGAGGATCAAACGCCCTGCAACATCGCTTTGCGTCAATACGTCAAACAACCGGCGCACGATGATCTGTCCCTCATATTCATCGCCATGATTGCCAGCGCAAATCAATGCTGTCGGGCCGTCCCCACCGCGTATGACACAAAGCGGCGACTGAATGCTGGAAAAGCCATAGCGATTATCTGAATGGGTCAGACCAAAAACGTCGGCGCGTTTGCCTTGTGCTGTCAGGTTGAGTGCTGAGTGGACTGTACCGAAATTCATACTCATATTGGCTTCTCCGACGTGACCACTGCGCCGCGTTCTTTCAAAAGACCTGTCAACCAGTCAGGATCCATTTCGGGCACCGATGACAGCAGCAACTCGGTGTAAGCCGCATGCGGTGGCGAAAATATCGTCTCTTTAGGGCCTTGTTCTACAATCACCCCGTTTTGCATTACGACAACCTCGTCCGCGATAGAGCGGACTGTGGCGATATCGTGGGTGATAAACATATAGGTCAGGTCCATCTCGCGTTGCAGACGGTCCAGCAGGCGCAATATTCCTTCTGCAACTAGTTGGTCCAGCGCGGACGTGACTTCATCGCAAATGATAAAATCAGGTTCAGCTGCCAGAGCACGGGCGATGCAAACGCGTTGTTTTTGCCCCCCCGACAATTCAGAGGGCATGCGGTTTATGAATTCATCAGGGTCCAACTCGATTAACGTGAGCAACTCTCTGATACGAACGTCCTTGGCACGCCCCTTCAACCCCAAAAAGAACTCTAGCGGTCGCCCGATAATGTCTTTGATCCGATGCTTTGGATTGAGCGCGGTATCCGCCATCTGGTGGATCATCTGGATATGGCGTTGCAAGTCACGAGGGCGCTGTTTGCCAGACTTTGGCAGCGCGGCACCATTATAGTGAAGTGAGCCGCTTGAAGGAGCTAACAGCCCCATCACGACCCGCGCCATTGTTGATTTTCCTGAACCGCTTTCACCCACAACCGCTACTGTGCTTCCGCGTGTGATGGTTAGATTGATCCCTTTTAGAATATCGACAGCACCATAGCCTGCAGTCATGTCTCGGATTTCGAGTAGCGGGCCTTCGTCGACGTGTCGGGCGGCAGGGGGCGCGCGGCGAAAGTCGCGTACAGCCCACAATGATTTCGTGTAGTCCTGCTGCGGGTTTGCGAGCATGTCTCGGGCCGGGGCTTCTTCGACTTCTTCGCCGCGCAACAGGACTTTGATCTTGTCTGCCATCTGCGCCACGACAGCCAGATCGTGGGTGATGTAGATTGCTGCGGTATTATATTCGCGCACGATGTCGCGGATCGCAGCAAGCACCTCAATCTGGGTGGTCACATCGAGCGCGGTGGTTGGTTCATCGAAGATGATCAGATCGGGTCGGCACGCCATAGCCATCGCCGTCATTGCGCGTTGAAGCTGCCCACCTGAGACCTGATGCGGGTAGCGAAAACCGATGTCCTCGGGGTTGGGTAAGCGAATTTTGCGGTACAGTTCGACTGCGTCAGACTGCGCCTCGGCGCGGGACATGACGCTATGTTTGACAGGTGCCTCGCAATACTGGTCGATCAATTTGTAAGCGGGATTGAACGCGGCCGCAGCTGATTGGGCAACGTAGGCAATGCGTGCGCCGCGTAGTTGCCGCAATTCCTCATTCGAGGCACCTACAAGGTTTTGACCGTCAAAGCGAATAGAACCGCCGCTGATCCGGCAACCACCTTTGGTGTACCCCATGGCAGCCAGACCCAGCGTCGATTTACCAGCACCGCTTTCCCCGATCAGGCCAAGTATCTCGCCGCGGTTCAGGGTTAAGTTTACACCTTTGATGATAGGTTTCCATTGACGGTCTGAACGTCCTTCAATGCGAATGTCTTTCATTTCAAGCAGCAGGTCAGTCATGCGTTACTCCTTCAGGCCGGAAGACATGTGCAAAACCCAATCCACTACAAGGTTCACGCCAATGGTCAGCAAAGCGATGGCACCAGCAGGTAGCAGAGGGGCAAGACCAAAAGTCGCGGTCTGGAATGTCGCAAAGTTGGCGAATGAAATCAGCTTGGCGCTCTCGCGTACCATGCCGCCCCAGTCGGCAGTGGGGGGTTGAATCCCAAGACCCAAGAAAGATAGCGCCGAAATGAACAGGAAGACAAAGCAGAATCGCAACCCAAATTCCGCGATCAGCGGAGCCGCAGCGTTGGGCAGAACTTCTTTGCGGATGAGCCAGAACATCCCCTCGCCGCGCATACGTGCAACTTCGATGTAATCCATTGTCAAAATGCCTTGCGCCACCGCGCGGGACAGTCTGAAAACCCGTGTGCTATCGAGAATGGCAATCACAAGGATCAGCGCGATGACAGAGGTGCCGGTGATCGTCAGAATGAGCAGCGCAAAGATCAGCGGTGGGATGGCCATGAGAACATCAACCACACGCGAACTGATTGCATCAAACCAGCCGCCGATTGTTGCGGCAAGCAACCCGAAGGTTGCCCCGAGCGTAAAGGCGAGCGCCGTGGTTACCAGCGCGATGCCCACCGTATTACGCGCACCAAAGATCAGACGGGACAAGACATCTCGTCCCAAGGCATCGGTGCCCAAATAATGCGGGGATGCCCATGGCATGTATTGTTTACCAACGGATGCGCTTTCTGCGAAGGGCGCAAAAAATGGGGCGCCAAGCGCCAGTACAGCATAAAATATGACGATAAGGATGCCGATCCATGCGGAAACTGGTGCATCTTTGAGGTGATGGGAGAGGTTATGCATGCTGTTACCTCGGGTGCAAAAGGCGAGGGTTTGCAATGATCGACAGAATATCCGCCAGCAGATTAAGCAGAATGTACGTCGCGGCAAAGATGAGGCACGCTGCCTGTACAACTGTGACATCCCGGTTCGAAACTGCATCCACAAGGATTTGCCCAAGGCCCGGATAGACAAACACCACCTCGACCAAGACAACGCCGACAATCAGATAGGCCAAGTTCAAGGCGATCACATTGATGATGGGGGCCAGCGCATTTGGCAGGGCATGCACCGCGATAACACGCCACCGTTTAATGCCCTTGAGATGCGCCATCTCGATGTAAGGTAACGCAAGCAAATTCAGGATCGCTGCTCGCGTCATGCGCATCATATAGGCAAGCACGATGAGCGTAAGTGTCATAGCTGGCAAAAATGTTCTGTAAAGCCGCTCACCCAATCCCATGTCTACATCCACATTGGCAAGGCTGGGGAACCATCCCAGGCCAACCGAAAAGATGAGGATCAGGATATAGGCGATGAAAAATTCAGGGAATGAAATCGCGGCCAACGTAGAGCTTGAAAGCACCCGATCAAAGACAGAGCCGTTGTAAAGCGCTGCCAGCATGCCTGAAACAACAGCGATGGGCACGGCGATTGCAGCGGCATAACCAGCTAGAAAAAAGGTGTTCGCAACCCGGTGACCGATCAGCTCTGAAATGGGCCGTTGGTTTGCCAGCGAAATCCCGAAGTCCCCGGTAAGTGCGCCTCCCAACCAGGAAAAGTAGCGCTCATGGACAGGACGGTTGAGGTCAAACTTTTCCCGGAACGCAGCCAAACTCTCTTCGGTCGCCGCCTGGCCCAACATTTCTGTTGCAATATCGCCGGGTAGCAATTCGATCGCTGCAAAAATGATGATCGTAACAATCCATAAGGTCAGGAGCCCGATCAACAAACGCTTAAGAATTATTGACAGAATTGAGTTCATAATCACACTTTTGTCTGAGTAAAGTTGCTTATGTCTAGGTTTATACTAAGATGGTGGTGCTCTGTATATGTTGGCTACAGCAGGTCCGCTGGATGACTATTTAGCTTTGCTAAAACGCGAAGCTACCTTTAGGACACTTGGGTCAAGATTAGATCTGCGGTAATGCAGAATAAAGTAGTCATATTGCCAGAGAGGCGGTGCGCGGTGAAAGCCACTTACAAAGATGTGAAATCCGACATCCTGTCGAAAATCACCAAGGGAGAATGGGCACCGGGCAGCCTTGTTCCCAATGAAGTCGATCTGGCTGCGACTTACGGCTGCGCACGGGCCACCGTAAACCGTGCGATGCGCGAGTTAGCGGATGATGGATTGATTGAACGGCGGCGAAAGGCAGGCACTCGGGTTCGGATGACGCCGATCCGGCAAGCGCGGTTTGATATTCCTATCGTGCGTGCCGAGATCGAAGAAAAAGGCGCAGAATATCGCTATTCTCTTGTTAGCAGTTCCATTGAACCGGCACCGGATTGGTTGCGTGCACGGTTAAAATTGTCCGACAAAAGCAAAGTTTTGCGGTTGGTTTGTATGCATTATGCCGACGGCGATCCGTATCAGCATGAAGATAGATGGATAAGTCTTACCAGCTTACCGCAGGCGCAGACGGTTGATTTTTCAGACGTAGGACCGAATGAGTGGTTGGTGTCGACCATCCCATTTTCAGACGTTGAAATCAGTTTTTCGGCAGGATTGGCAGATCAAAGGCTGACAGACTATCTTACCTGCGCCATTGGCGATCCGGTCTTTACCATTGAGCGATCAACATGGTGGGAAGGTCATGCGGTCACATACGTCCGGTTGACGTATAGACCCGGTCACCGATTAACGACCCGTTACTAAACATGCATTGCGCCACTGTCATCATCTGACAGCGGCGCAATATTTCTCACAAAATGCCGGGCAGGTTCAGGCCGTTTTCGCGCGCGCAATCCAATGCCTCGTCATATCCCGCATCCGCATGGCGCATGACACCCGTGGCCGGGTCGTTCCATAGTACACGCGCAATACGGCGGTCTGCGTCTTCGGTCCCGTCACAGCAGATCACCATGCCGGAGTGTTGCGAGAAGCCCATGCCAACGCCGCCACCGTGGTGCAGCGATACCCATGTGGCACCGGATGCAGTGTTCAGCAGCGCGTTCAACAATGGCCAATCTGATACAGCGTCAGAGCCGTCTTTCATCGCCTCGGTTTCACGGTTTGGCGACGCGACAGAGCCAGAGTCGAGGTGGTCACGGCCAATCACGATCGGCGCCGACAGCTCTCCGGTACGGACCATTTCATTGAAGGCCAAGCCCAATTTGTGACGCACACCTAGACCAACCCAGCAAATACGCGCGGGCAGACCTTGGAAGGCAATCCGTTCGCGTGCCATATCAAGCCAGTTATGCAGATGTTTGTCCTCAGACAGGATTTCTTTGACCTTGGCATCCGTTTTGTAGATGTCTTCGGGGTCGCCCGAGAGGGCCGCCCAACGGAACGGACCAACGCCACGACAGAAAAGTGGACGGATGTAAGCCGGTACAAAACCGGGGAATGCGAAAGCGTTTTCAAGCCCTTCCTCAAGTGCGACCTGACGGATGTTATTGCCGTAATCCAGTGTCGGTACGCCAGCGTTCCAGAAATCTACCATCGCCGCAACGTGGACCTTCATCGAGGCGCGTGCAGCTTTTTCGACCGCCTTAGGATCGCTTTCGCGCTTGTCCTTCCACTGCGCCATCGTCCAACCCTGCGGCAGGTAACCATTGATCGGATCATGTGCAGAGGTTTGGTCCGTCACGATATCAGGGTGCACGCCGCGCTTTACCAACTCAGGGAAAATATCAGCGGCATTGCCGAGCAAGCCGACTGATTTAGCCTCGCCCGCAGCGGTCCAACGTTCGATCATTTCCAGCGCTTCATCCAGCGTTTCGGCCTTTTCATCGACATATTTCGTGCGCAAGCGGAAATCGATGCTCTCGGGATTACACTCCACAGCGAGGCAGCAAGCACCCGCCATCACAGCCGCCAAAGGCTGTGCGCCGCCCATGCCGCCAAGGCCACCCGTCAAAATCCATTTACCTTTGAGCGAGCCATCATAATGCTGACGACCTGCTTCAACAAAGGTCTCGTAGGTGCCTTGAACAATACCCTGCGAGCCGATGTAAATCCAACTGCCAGCGGTCATTTGACCGTACATGGCGAGTCCCTTTTTATCGAGTTCGTTGAAGTGATCCCAAGTCGCCCAATGGGGCACGAGGTTGGAGTTGGCGATCAAAACGCGCGGTGCGTCTTTGTGTGTCTGGAACACGCCGACTGGTTTGCCCGACTGAACCAGCAGGGTCTGGTCTTCTTCCAGATTACGCAGGGAGGCGACGATCATGTCGAAGTCTTTCCAAGTGCGCGCAGCGCGGCCGATGCCGCCGTAAACCACCAATTCGTGCGGATTTTCAGCCACATCAGGGTGCAGGTTGTTCATCAGCATGCGCAGCGGCGCTTCGGTCAGCCAGCTTTTGGCGGTCAATTCGTTTCCGGTTGCGGGAAAGATGTCACGGGTGTTCTTGCGAGGATCGCTCATGATGTGCCTTTCAGGGAGGGGGCCAATACGGCCAGTTGTGTCAGGATGGATGTGAGGTGCGGTCGCAGAACTGCGGCTTTGTTGTCGTCAAAGGTCCACGGGCTTGTCTCGGCGGTCAGGTAGGTGCTCTGTGCGAGTTCCATCTGGATTGCGTGCATGCCTTTGTCTGGTTGGCCGTAGTGGCGTGTTGTCCAACCGCCTTTGAAACGGCCGTTGGTGATCGAGGTATAGCCGGACGCCGCGTTGCAGACCGTTTGCGCTGCTATTTCAATTCCAGAAGCGCAGGTGGTGCCCATGTTTGTGCCAATGTTGAAGTCGGGCAGAGTGCCGTCAAACAGGAACGGAATGCCCGAACGGATGGAATGACAATCATACAAAATCGCGACACCGTGCACATCACGCACGCGCTCAAGTTCGGCCTGCAATGCGGCGTGATAGGGCGTGTGATAGGCGGCTTGGCGCGCTTTCACCGCCGCCTCATCGGGGGGATTGATCCAAATGTCATGGCCGTCAAAATCTGTCAGCGGCACAAGGCCAGTGGTGTTTTGGCCGGGATAAAGGGACACGCCCGACGGGTCGCGGTTGGCGTCAATGACGTAGCGGTGGAAGGTGGCGCGGACCGTAGAGGCCCCCGCCAGCACGCCATCATAAAGCGTATGAATGTGCCAGTCTGTGTCATCCAATCTTCGCCCGCGCGGGTTCAAATCGGCCATGATGTCATCTGGCACATACGTACCCGTGTGGGGCAGGCCCAGAACAATTGGGCTATCACCCTGAAAGACGTCTACAGGTGTCACGCATCAAACTCCGGCATGTCGATGGCGGCGGCGGTAACGATTTCACCGCTGGCGATCATGCGCGTCGCACGCTCAAGATCCGGCGCTAGGTAGCGGTCTTCACCCAAAGTCGCCACGTCCTGACGCACGCGGGTTACAACGCGTTGCAAGGTGTCGCTGGTAGTCAGAGGAGCGCGGAAATCAATGCCTTGTGCACCGCACAGTAATTCAACCCCCAGAATACAGTTCAGGTTGTCGATCATCGGCCCAAGGCGGCGTGCACCGTGAGCGGCCATGCTGACGTGGTCCTCTTGGTTGGCCGATGTGGGCGTGCTGTCCGTCACACAGGGGTTCGCCAGATGTTTGTTCTCGCTCATCAAAGCGGCGGTGGTGACTTCGGCAATCATGTAACCACTGTTCAAACCCGGATTGGGAGTCAGGAACGGCGGTAGGTTAAAGCTGAGGACCGGGTCAACAATCAGCGCCACACGGCGTTGCGCAATCGCGCCGATTTCGGCAATGGCCAGCGCGATCATATCGGCGGCAAAGCCAACGGGCTCGGCGTGAAAGTTGCCGCCAGACACGATCAGATCAGCACCGACCAGCACCAACGGGTTGTCCGTGGCGGCGTTGGCCTCAACCTCTAACGTGCGGGCCGCCATACGCAACACATCCATTGCGGCACCTGTCACCTGGGGCTGACAGCGGATGCAATAGGGGTCTTGGACGCGCGCATCATCGACAACATGGCTGTCACGGATTTCAGATCCTGCGAGCAAAGCGCGCATGGTTTCGCCCGCCTCGATCTGGCCGCGGTGGCCACGCAGGGCATGGATTTCGGGCTGAAGCGGAGCGGTGGAGCCCATGATCGCATCAGTGGAGAGAGCCGAAGTGACAAGCGCGGAATGTGCACCGCGCCATGCACCAAACAGACCGGCAAGGGCGAAGGCGGTAGAAAACTGTGTGCCGTTGATAAGCGCAAGGCCTTCCTTCGGACCAAGTTCTACAGGCGTCAGGCCTGCGGCGGCCAGCGCCTTATCCCCGGACATGACTTTGCCACCGAATTCTGCTTCGCCGTGACCCATCATAGCAGCGGCCATATGAGCAAGCGGGGCCAGATCGCCAGAGGCGCCAACGGAGCCTTGGGCGGGGATGACAGGCGTTACGCCCTTATCCAGCATGGCCTCAATCAGATCGACAATTTCGAGCCGCACACCGGAAGCGCCGCGCCCGAGGCTGAGGAGCTTAAGCGCCATCAACAGGCGCGCATGGCCGCGCGGGATCGCAGGGCCAACGCCACAACAATGGGACAGGATCAGATTGCGCTGCAGAGCGGCAGTGTCCTTCGCCTCAATCTTGACCGACGCAAGTTTGCCGAAACCAGTGTTTACACCGTAAACGGCATCCGTTCCAGCGACCGCTTTGGCTATCCGCGCATGGGCCAGTTCGATTGCGGGGCGGCAGGCGGGATCAAGCCGTACAGAAGCTTCTTCGCGGAAAATTTTCTCCAGATCAGCCAAAGTTACAGCGCCGGGAGTGAGAGTTAATACGGTCATGACGTGGCTCCGAAAATACGGGTGTGAAGGGGGTTAAAGCCGATGCGATAGGCAAGTTCGGCAGGGTGTTTGATGTCCCAAACTGCAAGTTCGACGCGCATGCCTGCCTTGATTATCCCGACGTCTTTGAGGCCAAGGGCGCGTGCGGCATTTTGCGTGGCACCGCGCAAGACTTCTTCCGGGGTCATGCGGAACAGGGTGCACCCCATGTTCAGCGCCAGCAGCAGCGAATTGAGCGGCGAGGAACCCGGATTAACATCGGTGGCGATTGCCATGGGAACACCGTGTTTGCGCAGCAGGGCAATGGGTGGTGCTTGTGTTTCGCGGATGGTGTAGAAGGCACCGGGCAAGATGACGGCGGTGGTGCCCGCGTCTGCCAAGGCCTTGACGCCATCCTCATCAAGATATTCGATATGGTCAGCAGACAATGCGCCGTAGCTTGCGGCAAGCTTAGCACCGCCAAGGTTGGACAGTTGTTCAGCGTGCAGTTTGACAGGCAGGCCAAGTTCGACAGCCACATCAAACACTCGTGCGATCTGGGTTGTATCAAATGCAATGCCTTCACAGAACCCGTCGACGACATCAACCAGCCCTTCAGCGTGAGCGGCACGTAGGGCAGGGATGCATACCTCATCGATATATACATCGTCTCGGCCTTCATATTCGGCCGGGGTTGCATGGGCACCAAGGAAGGTGGTTTTGACGCGGATAGGGCGGTTTGCCATGACTGCACGGGCAACCCGCAGCATCCGCAATTCAGTCTCTGTATCGAGGCCATAGCCGGATTTGATCTCAATCGTGGTCACGCCTTCAGCGATCAGCACATCAACACGGCGCAGGGCATCTTGAAGCAGTTGGTCTTCTGTGGCGTTGCGGGTGGCTGTCACGGTCGAAACAATGCCACCACCAGCGCGCGCAACCTCTTCGTAGCTCGCCCCATTCAGGCGCATTTCGAATTCTACCGCGCGATCACCACCATGCACGATGTGCGTGTGGCAATCGATCAAACCTGGGGTTAGGAGGCGACCACCAAGGCTGGTACGGTCCAGGGATATATACATGTCGGGCAAGGACGCAGCGGGACCGACCCATTCAATCACCCCGTCCATCACAGCAATGGCTGCGTCTTTGATCAAGCCGTAGGGCGCATCCGATTCGCCCATCGTCGCTGCGTTCAAATCAACAAAAAGGGTGTTCTTGTTAGTCATGGTAGTCCACCGATGATCAAAATTTTCGCTTTTCTAGTACGCGCTAGTGTGCTTTATGTCTATACATAAAAACGAGGATCTCCAAATGATTTTTGCAAAGCAAGCCAAACTTTCTACCGGATGGGCGTCCAATGTGCGTGTGACGCATGCGGACGGACGCATCACTGATATCGCGCCAAACCAAACGCCGGACGCGCATGACACCTGCGTTGACACCCTGTTGCCAGCCCTTGCAAACCTGCACAGCCACAGTTTTCAGCGGGCGATGGCGGGGATGACCGAATACCGGATGGCAGGCAAAGACAGCTTTTGGACGTGGCGCGATTTGATGTACCGGTTCACCGCTAACCTGACGCCCGAACATATCGAAGCGATCGCAGCTTTTGTGTTCTTGGAGATGCAAGAAGCGGGCTATGCCAGCGTCGGCGAATTCCATTATCTGCATCATCAGGCCGGTGGTGCGACCTACGATGATCTGGGAGAGCTTTCGTCACGCATCGCCACCGCAGCTGCAAAGACCGGGATCGGTCTCACACATTTGCCAGTGCTTTATACCTACGGTGGCGCGGGGCAAATGCCGCTTGAGGCAGGACAGGCGCGCTTTGGCAATTCAGTGGACCGGTTCAATGATCTTGTCGCTCGGGCGCGGGATGTCGTGGCGCACTTGCCAGCCGATTGCCAAGTCGGGATTGCGCCGCATTCGCTGCGGGCCACATCGCCCGATGATCTGAAGGCAGTGCTTGCCGCCCATACCGCAGGCCCCGTTCACATCCACATCGCAGAGCAACCCAAAGAAGTCGCCGACATCTCGGCGTGGTTGGGCGCGCGACCCGTAGAATGGTTGCTGGCTAATGCGGACGTGACAACAAACTGGTGCCTGATCCATGCCACCCACATGACAGCTGATGAAACTACAAAGATGGCAAAGTCCGGAGCAGTGGCTGGCCTTTGCCCCGTGACCGAGGCAAACTTGGGCGACGGTCCGTTCAATGGCCCCGGCTATTTGGAAGCGGGCGGCGCGTTCGGCGTTGGGTCGGATTCAAACGTTCTGGTCTCACTGACCGAAGAGTTGCGTACGTTGGAATATTCTCAACGCCTACGCGATGTGGCGCGCAACGTTATGGTTGTGGGCGAAGGATCCGTTGGGGACACGATTTACACGGGTGCTGCTAAGGGTGGCGCACAGGCGCTTGGGCGCGGCGCGGGTGAAATTGCCGTGGGCGAGCTGGCCGATGTTGTGGCGATTGACAGCGCCGCACCGTCGATGTGCGCGCTGCGTCAGGATCAGATCCTGGACGGCTTGGTGTTTGCAGCCAAAGACGATGTCGTTACCGACGTTTGGTCAGCAGGACGTCATGCCGTACAATCGGGTCGCCACGTCAAACGCGACGACATTGTCGCGGCTTACAAATTGGCGATGCAAAGCTTGATGGCATCTTTGTGATCTAGGTAGTCCAGTCGTATTTCCAAAACGGCGTCGTCCTCGTCCAGATGTAGGGCGGCGTCATTGCTGTCGATGAACATCGTGTCGCCCTCAGCCGTATGGACCGCGTTGATTTCCGGAGCGCCGGCCAGAACGTGAAAGGCCAGCAGCCCATGTTCAGGTCGGGCAACCAACCCTTTGAATGGGTCACGTCGTGTTGTGACGGAGCCGTCGCAAAGCATTGGATCAAACATCAAATTCAGATCAGTCAATGGGCCGTCGGTGAGGCTGGATTGGACTTTCAGCGCACCGTCAAAGTGTACGGGCTGCCACATACGGGCTGTTATGGTGTGGGTCGGGGCCTGCAATTCCATCGCGCCGCCAGACACCACCGTCAGAACGCGCGTCATGCCAGCAAAGTCTGAAAATGGCCCGTCCTGTGCAACGTCAGCCCGACTGATCGTCCAGGCAGCGCGATCAGCCAAAAGGCCTTTGGCAATACTGCGGGTGATTCCGCCCCCGTTTTTCCAAGGGACATCAACCAGTTCATTTCGCTTAAGGACATGCATGTTTGAATCTTTCCCAATTTTGAATCACGCGACTTGACCGACGTAATGATGGGTTTTATCTGATGTGCTAAATCATAATAAGTCTATACATAAAATCAAAGGATAACCCATGATGAGAACCCGTGCCGCCGTTGCTGTTGCTGCAGGTCAACCGCTTGAGATCATGGAGGTCAATCTTGAAGGCCCTAAAGCGGGTGAGGTTTTGGTTGAAATCAAAGCCACCGGCCTGTGCCACACGGACGAGTTCACGCGCTCCGGCGATGACCCAGAAGGCATCTTTCCTGCGATCCTCGGCCATGAGGGCGCGGGCGTTGTGATTGAAGTCGGCGAAGGCGTCACAAGCCTTGAGGTCGGGGATCACGTGATCCCGCTTTACACGCCCGAATGCCGTGAATGTGAGTATTGCCTGAACCCCAAAACCAACCTCTGTCAATCAATCCGCAGCACACAGGGCGCTGGTCTATTACCCGATGGTTCAACGCGGTTTTCAATGCTGGATGGCACGCCGATCCACCACTATATGGGTTGTTCGACCTTCGCCAACCACACTGTTGTGCCAGAAATCGCACTGGCGAAAGTTCGCAAAGACGCGCCGTTTGACAAGATTTGCTACATCGGCTGTGGCGTGACGACGGGTATCGGTGCGGTGATCAACACGGCCAAGGTTGAGATTGGGTCAACAGGCATTGTGTTCGGTCTTGGCGGCATTGGTTTGAACGTCATCCAAGGCTTGCGTTTGGCGGGGGCCGACCAGATCGTTGGCGTGGATCTAAACGACGACAAGGCCGTGATGGCCAAGCACTTTGGCATGACCGACTTTGTGAACCCGTCCAAGATTGACGGCGACATTGTCGCGCACCTGGTTGAACTGACGGGCGGCGGCGCGGACTACACGTTTGATGCCACGGGCAACGTCAACGTCATGCGCCAAGCGCTGGAATCAGCGCACAAGGGCTGGGGCGAAAGCATCATCATCGGCGTCGCGGGAGCAGGACAGGAGATTTCCACCCGTCCGTTCCAACTGGTCACTGGCCGCAGCTGGCGCGGCACGGCGTTTGGCGGTGCAAGCGGACGGACGGACGTTCCGAAGATCGTGGATTGGTACATGGACGGTAAGATCGAGATTGACCCAATGATCACCCACCTGCTGAAGCTGGAAGACATCAACCACGGGTTTGATTTGATGCACGAAGGCCAATCTATCCGCGCTGTCGTTGAGTTCTGAAGTCCAGACCCTCGGGTTAATATCTAATCATTAGTCCCCCGCGCGCCAGTAACAGCAGGCGCGCGGGGGACTAATGTTTTTCGGATACGACAGTTGTGGACTGATCGCCCAGTTTGCTCTCAATGTACTTCAGGAAATCCCAGATCGTCCGGTGCAAGCGGACCGCCAGGAAAGAGCCGTGTCATTTGCACCTGTTGCAAGGGTATTGCCAAGTTGTTGCTGGCCCATTGTGAAACATTGGCAACCGTTGGATCATGCCGCCATTTCGGCGGTGTAATCGGACCAGAGGTTGAACGCATCAGTGCGGGCGTGGCGGTATGAGGTTGCGTTCAGTTGATAGCGGCGCGGTCGGAAGATCAGGTTGATCTGGTCATGTGCTGACAGAAACCTTTGAGCCTGCCGGTGGGATTTGAATCGGCCAAATATTTTCTCTCGTTTACGCGTCGGCCTGTGCGACACTTCGATCGCATTGTTCAAACCCTTGTGGGCGCGATGATCCGCGCCCGGTGCCAGTTTACTGATGGGCTGGATGTAACTGCGCAACTTGTCGGTGATCACGACCCGTGGTTCGCCGAACAGGGTGATCAATCTTTGGAAGAACCGCTTTGCGGCCTTTGCGTTTCGGCGTGTTTGCACGAGAATATCGAGCACGTCGCCATTTGCGTCGATCGCGCGCCACAACCAATGTTTCTTGCCACGGATTGTAATAACGACTTCGTCAAGATGCCATTTGTCGTTCGGTTGCGGTCGATCCCGGCGGATGCAGTTTACGAAATGTTGCCCAAAGCGATTGACCCATAGCCGGATCGCCTCACGGCTGACAACCACGCCCCGCGCTGCCAACAGGTCCTCGACATCCGCCGTGCTCAGTGCAAAGCGATGGTACGCCCAAACCGCGTAAGCAATGATCTCGCGGGGGTAGCGGAAGCCTTTCAGGCGCAGCATATGGGTCGGAATGTTCATGGGACCGACATAGCTTGATCAAACCCGGCCAACAACTTGGCAATACCCTTTGAGGACCTCGTCACAGGGACAGCCCTCACAGGTCCCTTTGCGGGGGAGTACGGAGAACCAGACATCGCGTTGGTTCTGCAGGTCCTGACAAGACCAACCTAGTCCGAGCAGGCGTCAGGGATGGGCTTAGTCCCTGCTCTTCCTTGGCGCTGCTCACAAAATCCAACCCACAACCCACAACCAGGGCAATTGCCCCAGAAAGGAGACGTCATGTCGCCACAGATCAAATACGCCTACAAGACCCACAACACCTGGATTTACCGCAGAACCTACCCCAAGGCGCTGCAGCCTGTCCTCGGCACTGCCCTCAAGCAATCCCTCAAGACAGGGGATGCAACCCAAGCCAAGGCCCGTGTGGCTGAGCTGAACCAAACCTTTGCCAAAGTGGTGGCTGAGGCGCAGGACAGTATGCCAATGCAGGGTGATGCTCTTGGTTCCTCTCCCTCTGAGACTTCTAGCGTTCTTCTCACTGCTGCCCAAGCTCCTCGACTGGGGGTTGCTCGCCCTCGTTATCAGCGGGTGCGTCTTGTGGGGGATGGGCTGGTAGCGGAGTTGGCTCAAGCTTACCTCACAGAAGCCTCTCAGCGCCTACGTCCCGGCAGTTACAAGTCGGTGCGCTTTGCGCTGTCACTGCTGACCTCGCATCTGGGGGGTGAGCAGGTGGGAGCGCTGACCCAAGCACAGGGCAAAGAGGCACTCGGCTACATTACGCAGCTCTCTCCCAACGTGCGCAAGTACAGGGAGGGGAAGGGGGCCACCTTGGCGGAGCTTGCAACTCTCTCCCAAGAGCAAGAGACCACCACGCTGGCACCCCAGACCCAGGCGCGTATCCTCAAGCAAATGCAGCAGTTCCTTGACTGGTGCGTTGGAGAAGGGGAACTCCACTCCAACCCCTGGGAAGCCCTTAAGGTCAAAGACAGGCCAGAGGTACATCCCCACGGGATGCTGAGTGATGTGCAGGTGAGCCTCCTACTCAGTGCCAAGGACAGGGTGCTGCACAACGCGCTTCTCTTCGGCCTACTCACAGGTATGCGCTCAGGGGAGATCTGCGGGCTCATGGCTGAGGATGTTACATCCAAGAGCAACCTTGGTCGCTTCATCAGCATCAGGCCCAACCGGGTGCGGTTACTGAAGTCCAAGGCAGCAGAGCGCGAGGTGCCGCTGCATGGTATCCTTGAGAACCTGCTGGATACCACCTTGCCAATCTCAGGCAGGCTCTTCCCGCAGCTCAGTGTGGACAGGGTGGTGAAGCGCTACGCCTACCTGCGCAGACGTCATCCAGAGCTCAGAGGCACGGTGTTCCACTCCACACGCAAGTGGTTCATCACCCAGTGTGAGCGCACAGGTGTTCCCGAGCACTTCACTGCAAGTCTGGTGGGGCATCACTCCGCGAGGTCGGCGAATAAGCTCACCTATGGGCTCTACTCGGCGGGGATCAGTGATGGGCAGAAGCGGGAGATACTGGATGGGGTGAGGCTATTTGACTTTGAGAGGCATCACCCGCATTAAAATAGCCAGTGAATAAGTTTCGTCTAGGTTCTCCAAGTGAGGGGTTGGGCGCAACTATTTGAGGCTATGGTAATTGCCTTTGTACCTAGAATACTTAAGTGGTTTTACTACATAACCTCATTTTAACAGCGCCAATCTCACATTTCCTATAAAACTCAATAACCCAAATTTTTTTCAATTTTGTGCAATATGTATAGCCACCACCGAGCTTTCACATCATGGTATGTGAAGGGTTTGCGGACACTTTGAAATGGTGAGGACAGATAATTTTCTGCAATCGGCCAGTTTGAGAGATCGCGAGATTTTAGCCTTACAACCTCTTGTGGAGACAGGTCATTTAAATATTTAACACTACGGCCCAATACTATTGATGCAAGCCGAGACGAAAGCCCTCTTCGATTTCGATTGCGATAAAATGGTACATCTGGGCAGAAGAAGGCTATAGGATCAGCCATACATGGCATGGGGCCGAATGTTGACAATGCTTGATGTACATTCCCACCTTCGCTATTTGCGTACTCCCAGCCTGCTGCATTCAGACGCTTAACATGAGCGATATGACAGTCAAAATATGCCAGAGATAATTTGTGATTTTCACGTTCATCAAGAGGCGAGATGTATGCTCTTACCTTATCGGACTGTGTCAATCTCCGTTTATACCTGCGAATAGCAACACCCCTCATGAAAAGCTGGCTTAAAAACCCAACTTGCGGATAAGAATTAAAAATACTTTCGATATCTTCGTCATCATCTTGCGAAAACGTGCGGACTAGCTGCATATCGTCTTGCAGCGTCATCAGGAAGGGGTGATCAGCTTGTGATAACGCTAAATTCATATTTGCATACAGCCCACCATGGCGCGCATTTTGAGGCGGTGGGGATATAATTACTCGATCGGAGATCTCTTCCAGGTATTGCAGCGTCGCGGGATCATCTGACCTGTCATCGTAAACTGTATACTTCACATCTGGAGCGTTTCTTTTTATGGATTCAACACACACTCGAAGATTTTCGCCACGATTGAATGAGAAAATTGCTATTTCTACGAGTCTATTCATTTTTCACTTCCTAACTTGGTGTGTTGTATTGAGTACACGAAAGGCGGGGTAGTTTATTCCCCTCTTGTATTAGCTTGTGCCTCAAGGGGCTCTCAAATTAGCGTCTGATGTGCAGAGTAGAGTGAATAAAACTAGCAAAAGATAACTTTTCGGTGACAAGTTTCGAGAAGGCACAATAAACTTCTTCCAACTTATCACTTTCGAAATTCTCAAGCCCTAGATAGTGAATTCCTTCAATAAATGGCTCATCAAGTATCTCCGACATAACTGGCTTGCCTGCGAGGTATGATGTGAGTAACCGAGGGGCCTCCGTATAGACACCTTCATCAAAATGAATGTTTACTACTGTAGCGGATCGATCAAGTTCGCGCTCCAACTTTTTCCCATAGGTGCCGCGAGGCAAAACAGTGACCTTGGTCCCAACAAGGGCTTGCACTACTTCCTTTCTACGCACTCCCAAATCACCAAAAAATAAGTTGGCCCCACCTAAACTTTCTTTGAATTCGCGAGCTTCAGATGGAAAAATATAGGGCCCATAGTGCAGTTTGGCCCTATCGCTTGGAGACAAGTTCTGGGTATTCCACCAGTGACGATTGGAATTGTTTATGTCCAGCATCACGTCGACACTAGATAAGTTCGTTAAGAGGCGTTTGATTGTTTTGGGCTTCTTCAACATGCCCCAGAGCTCGTTACCTGATTTGTCAAAAAATTGTTCAGTTTGTATCCCTACACGTAATTTGGCGCCCCGATTGAAAAAATAGAAAGCATCATGGCAACCAACTAGAACATCAATTTTGCCTAGTTCAGCGGTATCTTTCACTGAAAGCCCCTCCAAAATGCCTTGGCCAAGCTGGTGGAGTATTTTGTGTCGGGAACGCACTCTTATCCCTTCACGCCTAGCAGTGAAATAGGGTCTAATTCCAAAAATTTTCAATATCTTAACTTTCCAAAGAATGTTTTCTATATTTAGCTGAAAAATGCTCTACTAGACCATAAAACTTACGATAGATACCTGAGCAAAGTAATTTTAAGCGGATGGTAATTTTGCCTGAAGGAGCAGGCGGGTGAATTTTTGTCGGTTCCCTAAAGAACAAGAATAGGCTGCAATGCATATCACAATCAATCGCCTGACCATCCTTTCCTGTCATCCAATCTTGGATCAAGTTGCTGCAGACATTGCCAAAGGAATTGAAGTCGAAGCTTTGCCTGACAAAGATATTGTTGTGTGTATCGGTGCACACAAAAGGTTCAAAGGTTTGAGAAGGAAAGCAGGCTTCAAAATTTGTGTGCAGACAGAGCATTTTCTGGATGCAAGAGGCCAAGCTCTCTGGAGAAAGCCACGATGGTTCAGGATGCTTACCAACCTTCTGATTTGTGATCTGATGCTTGATTTGAGTATCTATAACAAAAAAGTATATCGATGGCTCCCAAGAGCGCTGAAAAACAAGATCGTTTTTGGAGCCAAAATTTTCCCGTCAGCTCCAGTCCAGCATGTAGAAGGCAATGGAACAGCAGTGTTCTTCGGTACAGTAAATGCCAGACGGACAAAGCTTATCGGGGCGTCTGAAGCTTATGTCACCCTAGACGAAGGACTATTTAGCGCAGCTTTGGACGACAAAATTGCGAACGCTTCTGCCGTTTTGAATGTGCACTTTTCCACAGGGGTCTACACGGAATACCCCAGATTGTTGTCGGCATACCTTGCTGGAAAGCCTTTAGTATCAGAGACATTAAGTCCTGATTTGGAGGAAGGTAGGCATTACATTGCCCTCGGTGGACAGATGAACACTGAATCTTTCGCCAAGATCTTCGCGAACTTTAGTACTGAATTTGCAGCCCATAATCGCTTTACTGACTTTTTGGTCAGCTATGCCAAGTGATCTGGTTCTGCTAGTGGCAGAGTTATTGACTATACATTTTCAGGAAGCTTGAACATATGATCGAAGTTGCAATTTTCTCTTATAATCGACATTTTTATTTGAAGAATGCGCTTCACTCGGTTCAACGCAACGTCTCAGATGTACGCGTGCGCATTTACGATGATGGAAGCGATCAGTCTGAAATGAAAAAATTCCTGGCTGAAAACTCTGATCTTGTGGGTGCCCGCTTAAAGGGTCTGGATAGCAAGCACGGTGGTTTGTATACAAATATGCAAAGTGCGCTAGATGAAGCGCAGGAAGACTATCTCCTCTTGATGCAAGACGATACACAGATTGTACGCAAAATGGAGCGAGAGGACCTTGAGGCGATTAATCGAGCCTTTGAGGTATTTCCCACAGCGGCGTTCCTGTCTGTAATGTTCTTGAAGGGCGAAAAAAAGCGACGTTACAAAAGAGTATTGCGCGCGGATGGTGAAAACCAATTGTATCGCTCTAAGTCACTCGAAGACGGTGTTGTTCAAAGTTACTACGATGTGGTTTTATGCAACGTGCCACGCTTAAGGGCTGCGGGCTGGAAGTTTGAAAACACAGAAGTTGCAAACATGAAGAAGGCGCGCGAACTATTTGGTGAAATGCCAATCATGCGAAACCCTTTGATGTTTTTCTGTCCAGAGGTGCCCTTTTTTCGAGATCGAAGGCAATCACTGGCCGCACGGATCATAGCAAAACGCCGCAAAGAAAACCCAATTTTCCATGATATGACAGCCGAAGCTGTTGCAAAGCTTAAGGGGCGAGCCTTAGGCGTATTTCCGTATGCAGAAGATTGGCTGAACCCGACACTTCAGGGGTTGCGGAGACCTTTTGTCTTCAAAGATGTGAAGGCGAACTTATGGTTGAACCTTCTTTATGCGATCGAAACGAAGCTGTTGGGCCGATAGAAAGAAGAAGTGATATGCTTTTCTGGTGTAGAGATTTTGGTTGGTTGCGAGGACCGCTTTCGGGACCATTTTACCTTGTAGGCCCCTCCGTAAGTCCCTAAGATTACATAAAAATCTGCGAAGGTGGAGTTCTTCTCCTGGGCACCATTCCTTCGCAACTTAGAGGAATGAAATGAAAAATCATCTATATAAAAACGATCTTCCCGATGGCCTTGATCTTGGTCCTATTGTTGCGATTGATTGTGAAACTATGGGCTTGCACCCGCATCGTGACAGGCTTTGTGTTGTTCAGATGTCTTCCGGTGATGGGCATGCTCATCTTGTTCAGGTTGCTCAAGGCCAGACAACAGCGCCCAATCTTTGTGCTATGCTCACTGATCCCAACGTTCTCAAGCTTTTCCATTTTGGTCGTTTTGACATCGCCGCTCTGCAAAATACCTTTGGCGCCCTGACAGCGCCGGTTTATTGCACCAAAATCGCAAGCCGCCTTGTCCGCACATATACAGACCGACATGGTCTCAAAAACCTGCTCCAAGAGCTGCTGAATGAAGATATTTCCAAGCAGCAACAAAGCTCTGACTGGGGCGCCGACACGCTCACCAAGGCGCAGATCGACTATGCGGCCTCCGATGTTCTTCATCTGCACAAGCTGCGGGACAAGCTTGATGTGATGCTAGCCCGCGAAGGCCGTGACGAGCTCGCACAAGCGTGTTTCCGCTTCTTACCCACGCGTGCCTTGCTTGATCTGGAAGGTTGGCCAGAAACAGATATCTTCGCCCACGCGTAATAGGGCGAAGATCAGATGCAAAGCCGGATCGACAGGCACACAAGACTGGTTGCATGGGCAAAGATTACACTTCCCATCGTAGCCCTTGCGATGCTGTCGACGCTGTTTTTGCTCTCGAAAAGCGTTGATCCTATCGCGACGATCCCTTTTTCAGAAAGCGATCTCGCAGATCGGACGCAAAGCCAGCAGATATCGCAGCCTGAGGTTTTCGGCGTAACGCCGCGCGGTGATCTGATCTCATTGCGAGCGGCTCTTGCGCGTCAGAATGCGGAAGACAGTGCGCTTATGGAGGCGCATGAGGTTTCGGCAAAAATTAAGCTAACATCTGGCCAAACCGTTGATATATCGGCAGTCGAAGCGCTTCATAGCTCTGCGCAAAATATCGTGACTTTGTCTGGCAGTGTTTTTGCTCAGACAAGTACTGGCTATACTTTTCATGCAAATGAACTCGCGATGAGCCTATTTGACTTGCGCGCTGACAGTATCGGAGTTGTGACGGGCGAAGGGCCAGGCTTTACTGTTGCGGCAGGGCAAATGACGCTTGAGATACCCGAAGGGGAAAGCGATGCGCATATTTTGCTAAAAAACGGCGTGAAGCTGGTGTATACACCCGTGAAAGAAAAGGAATAGATCTGTGCGCTTTGATTTTCTCATTGTCAGCTCTCTTTGCGCTGCACTTGCCAGCCCTGCTGTCTCTCAAGGCGCAAACATTGCCTTTGGGAATATCAAGCAAGACACAAACGCCCCAGTTGAAGTTTCGGCGAACGTCATGGACATCAACCAGAACACAGGCTCTGCCGTGCTCTCGGGCAATGTGTTGATCGGGCAGGGGGCCATGCGCCTCTCTGCTGCCTCGGTGAGTATTGTTTATAACTCAGACCGTTCTCAAATCGCACAGATGAAGGCATCGGGTGGTGTAACGCTGGTAAGTGGTGAGGACGCCGCCGAAGCAGCACAAGCCGAGTATAATGTGACATCTGGTATGATTGTGCTCTCTGGCAATGTTCTTCTTGTTCAGGGCCAAACCGCTATTACAGCTGATAGAATGCGCGTTGATACAACCGCGGGTACTGCCAAGATGGAAGGCCGTGTGAAGACGGTGCTCAATGTCAAAAACTAGTGTTCCCAATCTTTTTGTTGCCGAAGGTGCGTCTGGTCTTGAGGTGCGCAATCTGCGCAAAAGCTACAAGCGTCGTCCAGTGATCCGTGATGTTTCACTTTCGCTCAAACGTGGCGAAGTCGTTGCGTTGCTTGGCCCCAATGGATCAGGCAAAACGACAACATTTTACGCAGTGGCGGGGCTTGTGCAGGCCGAAGGCGGCCATGTTATGCTCGATGGCATCGATGTCACAGACCTTCCCATGTACCGCCGCGCGCGGCTTGGGATCGGCTATCTACCCCAAGAAATGTCAATTTTTAGAGGGCTTTCTGTTGAAGATAATATCGCAGCTGTCCTTGAAGTTGTGGAGCCTGACAGACGCGAACGTGCGAAAAAACTCGAAGAACTGCTATCTGAGTTTTCTATAGAGCATTTGCGTCGTGCGCCTGCGATGGCTTTGTCAGGCGGTGAGCGGCGGCGTGTAGAAATAGCGCGCTGCCTTGCTGCTGATCCTGCCTATCTTTTACTTGATGAGCCTTTTGCGGGCGTTGATCCGATCTCAGTGAACGACATCCGCTCCCTTGTGGCTGATCTCAAAACGCGTGGAATCGGTGTCTTGATTACAGATCACAATGTCCGAGAAACTCTCGAAATCGTAGACCGTGCCTATATTTTGCATGATGGAACCGTGCTCATGTCGGGTAAACCAAGCGAAGTTGTGGAAAACGAGAACGTCCGTCGGGTCTATCTTGGCGATAGCTTCCGTATCTCCTGAATTTTGGCAACAATTCGCTCTTTCAGTTGACAAGCCCCCGTCCTAGGGCCTCAAATGGGCTATGGGATCTTGTTTTCTCACTGGACAAAATAGCGTGACCTGCATTTTTTGCAGCGGCTCTGTTCAAACCAAAAACAATCCCTATTTCAATATGATAACTGTCTCACCCTTGGGCGCGTTAGCGCCCTTGGAGCGGGGCAATTCAACCAAGTAAAGGAGAGAAGATGCGCTACCAAATCAGCGGAAAGCAAATCGACATCGGGGAGGCACTACAAACCCATGTGAAAGAAGAGCTTGGGGCTGCCGTCGCAAAATATGCCGAACGGCCCACCGAAGCGCTCGTTGTTTTCTCCAAAAGTGGTCATGAGTTTAACTGTGAATCCACTGTGCATCTTTCGACAGGTCTCACGGCATCGGCCAAAGCGAGCGCCAGTGAGATTTATGCCGCGTTCGACGGCTGCTGTGAGAAAATGGAGAAGCAACTGAGGCGTTATAAGCGTCGCCTGAAGGACCACCATAAAGATCGAGTGGAACCGGTTGAACTTTTCGGAGCGTCCTCGTATATCCTCGCCTCTGATCACGAAAGTCAGGATTCGGAGCCCGAAACGCTTCAGCCTATGATCATCGCAGAGATGGAAACAAAAATACCATCGCTCTCCGTTGGTGAAGCTGTTATGCAGATGGAACTTGCAGGGTCTCCTGTTCTGATTTTTCGTAACGAGAGTAAAGACGGGCTAAACGTCGTGTATCGCCGCGAAGATGGCAATATCGGTTGGATAGACCCAGGTAAATAACAGGCGCATTTTATCGCGTCTGTGGAGCAGTAGACGAACGATGCAAATGTCCTCTTTACTCAAGCCCGAGGCAGTCAGGGTTTTATCCTCTGCCTCGAGCAAAAAGCGCCTGTTGCAAGAGCTGGGCGAAACGGCTGGATCCGTCTATGGCATAGATCCTGTCGTCGCGGTTCGGGCCCTTCAAGAGCGTGAAAACCTAGGACCAACTGGTGTTGGAAATGGTGTTGCACTGCCCCACGCCCACGTAGACGGTCTTGAAAAAGTCGTTGGCGTGTTTGTCGTGCTCGAAAAGCCGATTGATTTTGATGCTGTTGATAAGCTCCCTGTAGATTTGGCATTTGCTCTCTTCGCGCCGAGCGATGCGGGTGTTGAGCACCTCAAGGCCTTGGCCAAAGTTTCTCGTGCGCTGCGCGATGGAGCTCGCTGTGGCAAGCTGCGTTCCAACAAAAATGTCAGCACACTCTATACAATTATTACCGAAGATGTGAGCAAGCTGGTCGCTTAAAGATCAACGCCAGCTTCCGAAGCCAAAAATCAAATAGTCGCGTTGATAAGCGTCAGCGACTAGCGCTTCAATTTCGTCGTCATAGATTTGGGCAAGTGTATAAGGCGTGTCTTCCTGAGGCGTAGGCAGGCTTGCTTCATGCGCCACACCCACCTGCATAGCAAGCGCCGGTAAATACGCCTCGAATTCATCTTCGCGCAGCACAAAGTCAGGCAGCGCAAAGTTACCCATGCCCTGCAATATCCCCGCCTGACTGCCCCATGCCGCGTCAGCGCGCACAGCGGTCTGGTCTGACAGGTTCGCTTTGACAAACCCTAAAAACGCAACGAAGGCCGTGCGATGGTCTTCGAGGCTCCAGCTCGCGTCTGGGCCGTCCTTCGGGATCGGCAGCTTGTGCACGCGTCGCAATGTCCGCCTGATCTCAGAGTAGCACTTCGGGCCCTTGTTCAATATCCGCTCACAAAATGCGCGGTGCGCGCGTGGGGCAGGGTGGCGGACCACACTAAAACTTCGGTGGCCTGTATTGGTGCGCATCCATTGGCGCAGTGTTTTCTGGCTAAAGCCGCTTTGAAGCTCGGTCTCATTCACTCCGTCAAGCGCCGCCATCCACGGCAATACCTCGTCTTCAGGAGCAGAGCGCACGGGCAAAAACAAGAGAGGCGTCTTCGCGCAAGCCACGTAGCTTGGCACAGCCGCACCGCGCCGCGCCTCAAAATTCGGCGTACGTCCTAGTCCAAAGTGGTCTGTTTTTGCGAGAGAGGCTTCCATCTCCTCAAAGTTTGCGACTTTCTTAGACAGCGGCTCTGGGTTCTGTCGCTTGAGATTGCGGTCAAGTCGCTCAAGTTTATCTGGCTGCTCAAGGTAGGCGGCCAGACCGTTCATGACATCGACATCTTGCAAGTCCTCATAAGCCACATAAAATGCCGTCTGCCCCGTGGTCTGTAGCGCCTTCATCAATTTGAGTTGAAATGCCTGCAGCGCTTCGAGATGTGCGCCAAACTCCCTTGCATCAAAGACGGCCTTGGCATCTTTGCGCTTGGCGACATTGGTGAGCTTCCATTGCCCCGTTTCCTGCGCGATTTTCCAGCTCACATAGCTTTCGACAGGGTTGCGTGTCAGAATGATCTTGGCGCAGAGCGGATCGTTTAAAATGTCGTTCAACACCCGTGGTTCGTGGTCGTGGAAAAAGCGAAAGCCAGCCAAGCCTTGCGCATTTTTGACAGCCTCAATCAAAACATGAGGCTCGCGGTTGCGTGCTTCTTCACTCACGCCAAGGCAATCTTCGCGGTTGGGATAGCCAATGAAATGTGGATTGAACGCTTCGCCCAAACAGCTGAGGGCAGGGAAGCTGTTAATATTGGCTTCTAGAAAGTTCGAGCCTGTGCGCATCTCTGCAAAGACAACAAAATAATCAAACCGTTTGCTCATAACGCTACTTTTTTACCAAATAAGGTTTCGGGGTGGGCTGCTGCACGCCGACAGGATTCCCGACAACAGGGAAATCTCCCATCAGATAGGGGTGCATGCCTTGGTTCTTCAGGTTCTGCAAAAATTGTCCAAATCCCGTCAGATCGTTCATTTTCGGCGCCTCTGCCAAACGCCGAAGTGATTTAAAGCCGATCTCGTCGATTACGGTTTGCAAATGCTCCATCGGGTTTTCGATGAAGTCTGCCATGGTCCAGATCCGTATCCGCGCCTTGGAATGAGGCGAACGCAACACATCCAAAAATTCGCTTTCGATTTTCTGCAGCTCGGCCGCTTCGGTGCGCAGCTCGCTAAAATTTTTGTTTGAGCGAAATAGGGGCACAGCCCAAGCGCCACTGATCACAGATATCTGGGCGTTTGGATCAGCCGCCATAAGCCATGTTAGGTCTTGGTTATCTGCAGGTCCAAACTGGAAGCACTGTCGTTCTCCGCGCGTGTTCCATATCAGACTGGTGAGGAAAGCGCGCGGATTGTAGTCACGTACCTCTGCGCTATCGCTCAACGCACCATTAACGACGCCTTGTTCGCCCGAATAATGCGCCTTGTCCGGTGCAAAAAGATGCCCGTGTACTTTTGCACCCGTTGCCTTGCCAAACCAGGGCTCAAACTCTTCAAACAAATCTGAAAAGCCTTGAAGTACAGAATACTGCCCTGAAGTCGTTCCATTTTCCCAGCCATGATTGGGGAAGCGGCTGTGCATGTAGAGGCCGGGTCGCCCGCGTGTTCGACGGTCGACTGCTTTGGCAAAAATGCGGTCAATTTTGCCAGGGTTTGGTTCTGTGCGGTTCGCGGGGCTGTCTTTTACAGACAGGAACACCTCGTACAAGCGGTTCGCATGGGGCCAGATCTTGCGCGCAACAAAGCAATCGGAGCGGCGTAAAAGCTGCAAGTGATCGTCGTAAAAAATATGTGGTTTGCCCTGAAAATCAAACTTCGAAAGTGTTAAAGAGCGGCTTTCGATCTTTTGGCTACGTTGACGGGCCAATGTCTGAAAATAGCTCTCATCAGGGATCCAAACTCGCTTAAAATAGCGATCATATAACTTGCGGTCTGGGTCTTCCAGAATGCTTGAAAGCGTCTGGCGTGTCAGACACCACCACTGGCTCCCCATATGTGGGGTGATCCCGTTGGGCATCTTGCGGCTAAACCTGAGCCGTCGCTGAAGTTTGACATAACCATCAAACAAAATGCGGTGGCGTTTCCAGCTGAAGGGAAACCGCAGGGTAAAGCGTTCTTCGTCAAGCCCACCGACTGTCCAAGGGACATCGGCAGTTGTTGCACTTTCGATGAAGTCTGTGTTGGGCCGCTCAGCCAGATAGTCAATCAGCTCTTCCACAGGGCGCAAGGGAAGACAGGAGCCGCTAGCAAGATAAACGTGGCGGACATCTGGAAAGTTCTCCAGCATCTGCTCGCTCGCTTCTTGAGTCGCTGCGACAATACCCCATGTGCCCCACTCACAGCGATGACGGTTGGAAAATCGTATATCCTGCAGGTCTGACAGTTTTGTCTTAAAGGTGGCGAAGGCCTTGCGGGAAACGGCTTCATCTACGTGAATGACAACAGGGCAGCCCGCGGCGTTCCAATGCCGTGCAACCTGTTCAGCCCGCTCAAAGGCCGTGTGCACCAGCATGATGATGCCAACGCCGCTCATGCCCAGTTCCCTTTTGACATCAGGCCAAGAATTTCAAGCTGTCGCCAGTTGATGTATTTTTCGCTCCACTTGCACCAAAGGTCTGGGTTGTCCTTGAGGCTTTCGGCATAGGCGCGGTATTCTACGCTTGCGGAGTAATGCTGCCGCCGTTCAAGCTCTTCGGCGGCCTTCTGAGTGAAGGTGTCGAGGAATTTTGTGTGCAGCAGCACGCCACTGGCTTTCTCCCCGCCCCATTCGTCATAAACGAGGTTCAAACCGCGTGGCAGCAACATATGGGTCGAGCTGACATAGGTATATTTGCGATCCCACTTCACCAGAGGGATTTTGTTGAGCGCTGGGGCTTTCTCTGGCTTGTCCTTGAAGAACGTCCGCGCGCGTGGGCCGCCTTGTATCCATAGGTTGCCGAACTTCTTGTTCTTGTTGATCATGTAGTTCCCAGCGTCAAACCAGCTGGTGATCTCAAGTGGATTTTGCCCCTCTCGGTAAGGCTGCGCATCGATGCGCCCCTTCGGATACATATCCAGAAGCATGGCGCTAAAGCTCTTAATTGAGCTCGCATCAAGCCAATCGGTCAGCGCTCGGATGGGCCGTGTGTCACAGAATGGATAAACCAGAAACTCATCTGGATCGACAACAAGCGCCCAATGCCCATGCGCATGTTTCATTTGGAGCCAGTTAAGCCAATCTACGCCAAAGCGAGAGCGTTTATAACTTTTGTCGGTGTGCCAGACAGAAACATCAGGCTGCTCCATCAAATATTCCAGCGAGCCATCGCCGCTGTCATTGTCGACAATGAAGAAGTGATCAACGCCTTGGTCGCGATAATATTTGAGAAAATAAGGCAGCCGGATCTTCTCGTTGCGCATGGTGGTGAAACAGAGAATATCATCCTGCTTCACTTGCGCGCTTCGGTCTGACATCGCTCTAAGCTCGCGGCGTTTACGAAACGCGCGAATACGCCAACGTCGGCGTTGCAACCTTAAGCGATATGACTGGACCAAGCCCAACTGCTACCTCACCTCACTGGTTAAAAACGTAACTGGGTGTCACTCTCTCACGTCTCACTTAAGACGAGGTTGAAATGCGCATCCCATGTCGGCGGGGTGAAGGCTTCTTTTTTAGGCCTTTGTCCTGTCCGCCTGCTCTCAGCCAACGACAATACTCTTCTGACCCAAAGATAGCTGTCATTCACACTTGCGTAAACGGGAATATCCCCAAGAAGCTCCTTATAAACAGGCAGCTCGGTGCAAATTACAGGAACACCCCGCGCCGCTGCTTCCAAAACAGGAAGCCCATAGCCTTCCGCAAGGCTGGGGAAGACAATTCCAGCAGCCTCATCGAGCAAGGCAGAAATTGCCCCGTCGCTCAGTCCAGAAAGTTCGTGGATAAACCGTCCCTTGAGCCGTGAATTCTCTAGGCGGAAGAAACATTCGTCGTTCTTCCAGCCTCTCTGCCCACAGATCAGAAGTTGTGGCATATCTTGGGGTGGAACCTGTTTTTCCATCTGTTCCCAGACATCGATCAACAGGAGATGGTTTTTGCGTGGTTCAATCGTGCCAACACAAAGAAAATAAGGCTCCTCAAACGGCAGTCCTTTTGGAAGTGCAGTTTTGTCTGGCTCCGCCATATCCACCCCAAGATGCGCAACCATGCCTTGTGGCACACGCCCGATCTTGGCCAATTGCAATTCCGTCGCCGTTTGTGTGGCGCGCGAATTATAGATCACAAGGTCCGCTTTTGCGGAAACACGCCCCAAGAAAAGCTTGAAGCGTTCCACTGATCCATCACGCTGAAAATGTGGGAGATCCAGTGGAATTGTGTCATGCACAAACACGACAATTTTGCCACCGCGCAGTGCTTTTACGCCCATCGTTACATAGTCGGTTAGGTTGCTATGGCCTGTGTTGAAATAGGCCGTTCTGTCAGGCAAATGTCGCTTGAGCATCCGTCCCAAGCCGCGTCGTGTGCATCGCGCAACAGCAAGCTTTCGGGCATCTGTCAAAGCACGCTGAAGCTCTGGCGGTAATTTGGAAAAGATTTTGGCCAAGCGGCTCGCAGGACCCCAAGATATATCACCGTCAATCTTGGCAGCGAGTTTTTGCATCCCGCTTTCATCCAATAGCAAAAAGCCGAGTGGCGTGCGGATCAGCCCGAAAGCAGGGACATTGCTAGTGATCAGCGCGTCGAGGTAAGCGCGCTCTACTCTGTCAACGCCCGTTAAGACCCTTCCTGCGCGGCTGAGAAGTCGCGACAGGTCCAAAAGTCGTGCCGAGGGGCGCTCACTTTTCATAATGCCCGCTCTGATGCCACATCCACGCATCAGCCACCATTTCTTCGAGGTTCGAGCGCTGGGGGCGCCAGCCAAGTTCTTCTTCAGCACGCTTTGATCCAGAAACAAGCTTGGTGCAGTCCCCCGCGCGTCGCGGCCCTTCGGTGCAAGGCACAGGCTTCCCGGTGACTTCAGCTGCGCGATCCATAACCTCACGCACGGAAAACCCTGCGCCAGTGCCGAGATTGAACACGCGGCTTCCTTTGCCCTCGGCAAGCCACTTCAGGCCCAAAACATGTGCATCGACCAGATCGCAGACATGCACATAGTCGCGTATGCAGGTTCCGTCTGGCGTGTCGTAATCTGTCCCAAAGATCGTCAGCGCCGCGCGCTTCCCGTCAATTGCATCAAGGATCAGCGGGATAAGGTGGGTCTCAGGTTGGTGGTACTCGCCCACGTCGCCCTCTGGGTCCGCCCCTGCCACATTAAAGTAGCGAAAAATAACACTCTCGATCCCGTCACTGGCGCCAAAGTCGCTCAACATATCCTCAATCGCGCGCTTGCTAGCGCCATAGGCGTTGATGGGTAGCTGCGCGCTCTGCTCATTGAGGACAACATTGTCTTGGTCGCCGTATGTGGCACAAGTTGAGCTAAAGACAAACCGCTTACAGCCCGCTGCTGCTGCGGCCTCGATCAGGTTAAGAGAGCCTCCAGCGTTGTTGAGCCAGTATTTCCCTGGAATTTGCATGCTCTCGCCCACTTGGCTCAGCGCTGCAAAATGCATCACTGCCACAGGCCGGTAGGCGGCAAACACTTCATCAAGCCGTGCACGATCCAAGAGATCACCGCGCTCAAACGGACCAAACTTCACAGCGTCTTCCCAGCCTGTAACAAGGCTGTCAAATGTAACTGGGTTGAAGCCAGCCGCCCTCAAAGCTTTGCAGGCGTGCGAGCCAATATAGCCCGCGCCACCTGTGACAAGTACGTTATCCAAAGTTCACCTCGGCTGTTATTCTGCCGCTTTTCGGGTGTCGTTCACCACGTGCTGCAGGTATCCCATCAAATCGTCGCGCAGCTCTGGGCGGTCGAGCCCAAAAGACACGGTCGCCTGAAGAAAGCCTGATTTAGACCCGCAGTCAAACCGCTGACCCTGAAAACGGTAGCCATAGACGGGGCGACCTTCTTGGATTTCGTCGGCGATCCCGTCGGTCAGTTGGATTTCTCCGCCCGCGCCCGATTTCTTTTTGTTGAGATTTCTCAGAACATCTGGAGTCAGGATATAGCGGCCAATCACAGCAAGATTTGATGGAGCCTTATCGACGTCAGGCTTTTCAACCATGCCTTTCACACTCACACGTGCGCCCATATCTTCGGCTACATCCAGAATACCGTAAGCGCTTGTTTGCGACTGAGGCACTTCCATTGCCGCGACCATACACCCGGGGTTCTCTTCATAAGCTTCTACCATTTGCTGCAAGCAAGGCTTTTCTGCCGCGATAACATCGTCTGGTAGGATTACAGCAAAAGGTTCGTTAGAGATAAGTCGGCGCGCACACCATACCGCATGACCAAGACCAAGTGCCTTGTGCTGGCGGATATAGGCGATCGCACCACTTTCCATGTTTGTGGATTGCAAAATTTCGAGAAGTTCGTCTTTGCCCTTTTTGCGCAGCGTTTGCTCAAGCTGTGGGGCTTCATCGAAATAATCTTCAAGCGCGCCTTTGCCTCGCGAGGTGACAAAGATAAATTCTTTGATCCCAGCGGCGCGCGCTTCGTCAATTGCATATTGGATAAGCGGTCGGTCCACCAAGGTCATAATTTCCTTGGGAACAGACTTTGTAGCAGGGAGAAAACGCGTCCCCAGTCCCGCTACAGGAAAAATAGCTTTTGTAATTTTTTTCTTCATGGCCCCAACTCTTCAATATACTGCGCGTCTTTTGGTGCGCGCCATTAGGCCGAACCATGACACAAAAACATGACAAGATGTATAGCTTGGTTTTTAAAAAAGAAATAATAAGCCCATTTTTTCCATAATGTGGCGAATTTGTTAACATTTAAAGTTCAGCCGCGAGCCAGCCTGACACGCTCCTGTTCACGCCTGACACGGGATCGTAGTCGGTTGAGTTGAAACAGTGGCTCATCGCGTGTCGCCCTGCCAAATAGCCCGCCGCTTTGCTCCCAATAGCCTGCCACATCATAGCGAACATGGTGAAAACGGGTGTTCCAGGAGAAGAGATAGAGCGAGACATTCGCCCCCTGTGCTGCAAGTTGTGCGGCTTTCTTACGAAGCTTTTTGCCTTGCCAAAAGCGTCCAGCTACAGTCACGCCGCCACTGCGATCTGGCAAAAAAGGCTTGAAATCAGACGGATGATGTAACGTATCCGGATATTGCCCAAAAGCGCGTACGGCTCCTGCCTCAAATCCGGCCTCAAGGCTCTGCATAACGCCCGCCGCTTCGCTCTCGCTCATAAGGTCGCGGCTCACTTGGTCAGCCAGCCGTTCTGCCTGTTCCTCAACCATCTCAGAACAGCGTGGTTCAAGCGGATGTCCGTTCTTACGAAGCAAGAGTACAGTGCTTGCTCCTACATCAAACAAGTCTGTTACCGTCCTGTCGGCCTTGCGTCGTGTGCTGGCCTTGTAGGCGTGGTGGACTTCAGCGCTGGGGCATAGCGCGGTCTTGTGGTGCGTACCCCCTATCCGCAAGTTGAGATCGGTTTCATCCAGATAAAAGTGGAACCCTTCATCAAACCCACCGAGCGCTACAAGAACATCACGCCGCACAGCCATGTTCGTGCCCTCGGTCTTCACAGCAAAACCAGCCTTTGTTTGGGGGATAAACGAATTGCTGTTTTCGGCGGCAAGCGTCTCCGTCCGCCCAGCGCCGTCCACTTGCCGAGCAGTCCATTGAAACGAAATGCCGTTGCGCCCACGCACATACCCGCCCGTGCAGATCACTTCAGGCAGTTTAAATCCTGACACCAGATGATGCAGCCATAACGGTTCAGCCGCTGCATCATCATCAATAAACGCAATGATCGCGCCTGCTGCCTCGGCCACGCCTTTGTTGCGTGCGGCGGCAATATTAGGCTCTTCAAAGGCCACAAGCTTGATGCGCCCTGCGTAGGGGCTTTCGCCGACATAAGCACAGGCGGCCAGATCGGCGACAACAACAATCTCAAAGGGCTGATATGCTACGCCCGCCAGCGCCGAAAGACACCACAAAAGGCTCTCGGGCCGACCGTGGCTTACAATCACAACGCTGACGGAAGGCGCTGACATATCAGGGAGTTTTCAGCTCTACAGCAGGCGAGTATGCTATGAAAAACGGGTTCGCATACCCTTCCTTACCGTAGACAAGTGGGTCATGTGTCGCAAAAACAACGACTTTGCCGCCGGCACCATGAAGCACAGCGTGGCCTGCCGCAGTATCCCACTCCATCGTTCGGCCAACGCGCGGGTAAATGTCGGCCTCGCCCGTCGCCACAAGACAGAACTTCAGGCTTGAGCCCGCGCTCTTGCTGTCCTGAACGGCGTATTTGTTGATGTAGTCGTCCGTTGCCTGATCGCGATGCGACTTTGACGCAACAACCATAAGGGCCGAATTGTCGCTCTCGGCCACGCGGATCGCCCGTGTGGTGCCCGCATGTGTCTTTTCAAACGGCCCGTCTTCTTCAACAGCGCTGCCGTCCGCAAGCGTATAAAACATCCGCTCTTTTGCGGGTGCATAAACAACTCCACGGGTCGGCACACCATTTTCTACATAAGCGATATTCACAGTAAAATCGCCTCGGCGATGTACAAATTCCTTGGTTCCGTCCAGGGGATCAACAATTAGAAAGGTGTCAGCCTGCATGTCGTGTGTTGCCGCCTGTTCTTCAGTGATCAAAAGCACATCAGGAAAAGCAGCGCGCAGACCCGCTGAGATAATAGCATCTGCGGCTTCGTCAGCCTCTGTGACTGGGCTGTCATCAGACTTTGACTTTACCTCAAAGTCGTCACGACCATAGATTTCCATAATCTTGTCACCCGCAACAAGCGCAAGCTCGCGCATCACGTGGGTCAGCTTTTCGTAGTCCATTTGCTTCAGTCCTTCACTCTTTATGCCTCAGATCACGGTTTTGTTGCTTAGGCCGCTCAGGCCCTTTATGGTATGTGTGTAACGGTTCGGCAAGAATTGGCGCGTAAAACAAACCGCGTAAGTCAGGGTAGCGAGTAGATGTTTCAGGTAAGGCGGCGTAGGTCGACGATCACATCGGCCCTCATTATCTTTGAGTTGATCTACCATTCGGTGGTTCATTCCATTCGCTCTTCGCACGGCAACGCGATTATGTCGCTTGTGACAAACCTTATGCAAATGGCGATTATGGTACTGGCGTTTTACGTCATGTTCTCGCTTCTTGGATTGCGCGGTGCAGCCTTGCGTGGCGACTTTCTCGTTTACATCATGACAGGCATCTTCCTTTACATGACCCATGTTAAGGCCGTTGGGGCAGTCTCTGGCTCTGCGGGTCCGTCCTCGCCTATGATGCTTCATGCCCCGATGAACACGATCGTTTCGATTGCCTCCTCTGCGCTGTCGTCACTCTATCTGCAGATCCTTTCGGCATTCGTTATTCTCTTTGGCTATTACATGGCGGTTCAATCTTTCACGATTGATCGCCCCATCGCGGCAATGGGCATGCTGCTGCTTGCATGGTTCACAGGCTGCGCCGTCGGGATGGTACTTCTCGCGATTAAGCCGTGGTTTCCGGGTTTCGTCGCGGCCTTCACACTGATTTACCAACGCGCCAATATGATTGCCTCGGGCAAGATGTTTGTTGCCAATACGCTGCCCGGCTACATGCTCGCGATGTTTGACTGGAACCCGCTCTTTCACATCATTGATCAGTCGCGCGGTTTTGCTTTCATCAATTACAATCCGCGCTACACGCATTGGGAGTACGCTTTTGTGATCGGGCTTGTCCTGATCATGGTTGGCCTCATGGGTGAGTTCTATACCCGCCGCCACGCCAGTATCTCTTGGAGCGCACGTCGCTAGCGTACAACCCGCATCGTCACATTGATCCGCCCGCCACCAGGCAAAAGTGTACTTGAGCCGAAGCGGATCTTGTCAACACCATGATGCGCGAGCCGCGCTGCGCCGCTGAGCAAAAGGACATCTCCAGAGCGTAACCATTGTGATGTTGTCTTGCCGCCCCGTTCAACACCACCAATACGAAACAGTCCCTCGTCCCCAAGGCTAACAGAGACAACTGGCTGGCCAAAGTCTGCTTCATCCTTGTCCTGATGAAGGCCCATGCGCGCTCCCTCGCCGTAAAAATTGATCAGCGCACATTCGGGCGTCCGCGCGTCTGGTGCGATGGCCTTCCAGATTGTCAGCAGGCTCTCGGGAATGTCGGGCCAAGCCGTTCCGCGCGGATGACGCCCTTCATAGCGGTAGCCCCGCCTGTCAGTGATCCATCCAAACTTACCCGCGGCAGTCATCCGGACGCTCATTTTTTGCCCTCGCGGTGTTTCTGGCGCATAGAGCGGCGCCGCGCGCGCAATTTGTCGGATATCGTCGAGCAAGCTTTCCTGAGCGCTTCGAGTAAGCGCTTCGCTATAAAATAAAGCCCCATTCAGGTCGATCTTATGAGCCAGATTTACCACGCTTCCATCTTTCTGGGCTAAAAGCTCCTAAATTTGCTGATTCTTCACCGTCTCGGCGCTTGCAGGGGCATTTTGTGCTCCTTATATACCCTCCGAAGCGTTTGATCAGGATCCCCCTGTTCAAACTAACATATCGGGGGCAGATGCCGTAACGGGTCTGACCTCGCAACATCGCCTTAACGTAGAAGGGATCGAAAAATGTCAAAAGTCATTGGTATTGACCTCGGCACAACAAACTCATGTATCGCCATCATGGACGGCTCTGCTGCCCGCGTGATCGAAAACTCCGAAGGCGCGCGCACAACGCCGTCGATCGTTGCTTTCACAGAAGACGAGCGCCTCGTCGGCCAGTCCGCAAAGCGCCAAGCTGTGACCAACCCAGAAAACACCGTCTTTGGTGTCAAGCGTCTCATCGGCCGCCGATTTGATGACGCGGACCTCGCAAAAGACAAAAAGCACATGCCCTTCAATGTTGTGAATGGCGGCAATGGCGACGCGTGGATCGAAGCGCGCGGCGAGAAGTATTCGCCCAGCCAGATTTCTGCCTTCATCCTTGGCAAAATGAAAGAAACGGCTGAGAGCTATCTTGGCGAAGAAGTGAAGCAGGCGGTTATCACCGTTCCCGCTTACTTCAACGATGCTCAGCGCCAAGCGACAAAAGACGCCGGCAAAATCGCTGGTCTCGAAGTCCTGCGCATCATCAACGAGCCAACAGCGGCTGCGCTGGCCTATGGCCTCGACAAAAAAGAAACCCAAACCATCGCGGTTTATGACCTCGGCGGCGGTACATTTGACGTGACCATCCTCGAAATCGACGATGGCCTCTTTGAAGTTAAGTCCACCAACGGCGACACATTCCTCGGCGGTGAAGACTTTGACATGCGCATCGTTGCTTACCTTGCGGACCAGTTCCAAAAGGAAAACGGTGTTGACCTGACCAAAGACAAAATGGCCCTCCAGCGTCTCAAAGAAGCCGCTGAGAAAGCCAAGATCGAACTGTCCAGCTCGTCACAAACCGAGATCAACCAGCCCTTTATCTCTATGGGCAAAGACGGCTCGCCGTTGCACATGGTTATGAAGCTGACGCGTGCGAAACTTGAAAGCCTCGTCTCTGACCTGATCAAAAACTCGCTGAAGCCTTGTGCCGCAGCGCTTAAAGATGCGGGCCTCTCCACAAGCGATATCGACGAAGTCGTTCTCGTTGGTGGTATGACGCGTATGCCAAAGGTCATCGAAGAAGTAACAAAATTCTTCGGTAAAGAGCCCCACAAAGGCGTGAATCCTGATGAAGTTGTTGCCATGGGCGCGGCCATTCAGGCGGGCGTTCTTCAGGGCGACGTCAAAGACGTTGTTTTGCTTGACGTAACGCCTCTCTCGCTCGGCATTGAAACGCTCGGTGGTGTCTTCACCCGTCTGATCGACCGCAACACAACGATCCCGACGAAGAAGTCGCAAATCTTCTCAACAGCAGAAGATAACCAAAATGCAGTGACAATTCGTGTTTTCCAAGGCGAGCGTGAAATGGCATCTGACAACAAGATGCTCGGTCAGTTCAACCTTGAGAACATTCCGCCAGCTCCCCGTGGCCTGCCGCAGATCGAAGTTACATTTGACATCGACGCCAACGGTATCGTTTCGGTTGGCGCGGCTGATAAAGGCACAGGCAAAGAGCAGAAAATCACCATTCAAGCCTCAGGCGGCCTCTCAGACGCCGACATTGAGAAAATGGTGAAGGACGCAGAAGAGAACGCCGAAGCCGATAAGGACCGTCGCGAGCTTGTGGAAGCGCGCAACCAAGCCGAGAGCCTTATCCACTCGACAGAAAAGTCAGTGGAAGAGCACTCCGACAAGGTTGATCCAACCACAGTCGAAGTTATCGAACTGTCCATTGCTGCTCTGCGCGATGATCTCGAAAAAGAGGACATCACTGCAGACAAGCTTAAGGCTGGTATCCAGAACGTCACAGAGTCAGCCATGAAGCTGGGCGAAGCGATCTACAAGGCACAGGCAGAGGCGGGCGATGATATGCCTAACGCTGCCGACGAGGGCGGAATTGACGATGATATCGTCGATGCTGACTTCGAAGATCTTGGCGACGAAAAGCGCAGCTAAGCGCCTTAGGAAGCTTGGTAAGGGCCGGTCCGCGCGCCGGGTCGGCCTTCGCCGTTTCCAGAAAGGGTAATGACCCATGGCTAAACGCGATTATTATGAAGTGCTGGGCATCTCAAAAGGTGCCTCGGCGGATGAAATTAAAAAAGCCTATCGTACCAAAGCGAAAGAGCTTCATCCCGACCGCAACACCGATGATCCAGACTTGGAAGCTCAGTTCAAAGAAGCGGGCGAGGCTTACGAAGTCTTGAAGGACGCCGACAAAAAGGCAGCCTACGACCGTTATGGTCATGCAGCCTTTGAAGGCGGCATGGGCGGCGGGCGTCAGGGCGGCGGATACGGCGGCCAGCAAGGTGACTTCTCTTCTGCATTCTCTGATGTGTTTGATGATCTCTTTGGAGACTTCATGGGTGGTCAGCGCGGCGGGGGGCGTCAGCGCGCCGCGCGCGGTGCAGACTTGCGATACAATCTGCGCGTCTCCCTTGAAGATGCGTTCTCTGGCTTACAAAAAACCATCAATGTGCCAACATCTGTCGCTTGCGATGGCTGCAGCGGAACAGGTGCCGAAGGCGGCGCCGAGCCAACAACGTGCCCGACCTGTTCAGGCATGGGTAAGGTTCGTGCCCAGCAGGGTTTCTTCACGGTCGAGCGTACGTGCCCGACCTGCTCAGGCCTCGGTCAGACCATCAAGAACCCTTGTGGAAAATGTCATGGCCAAGGCCGTGTCGAGAAAGACCGCTCTCTTGCTGTCAATATCCCCGCAGGTGTTGAGACAGGTACGCGCATTCGCCTTGCAGGCGAAGGCGAAGCTGGGATGCGTGGCGGACCAACGGGCGACCTCTATATTTTCATAGAAGTCGAAGCACATAAAATATTCGAGCGGGAAGGGGTCAATCTCTTCTGTCGCGTTCCCGTGAGCATGGCAGCCGCCGCGCTTGGCGGTGATATTGAAGTGCCCACAATTGATGGGGGCCGCTCGCGTGTCAAAATCCCTTCAGGCTCTCAGTCTGGTCGGCAGATGCGTCTGCGCGCCAAGGGCATGCCTGCACTGCGCGGCGGCGGTTCGGGCGATATGTTCATTGAGCTGGCTGTCGAGACTCCCGTCAACTTGACGAGCAAGCAAAAAGAGCTGCTCAAAGAGTTTGAAGCGCTGTCAGAAGACAATAATCCCGAGAGCAAGAGCTTCTTTAAGTCGGTCAAAGGCTTCTGGGATTCGATGAAGGGCTAAGTCTCGAATCATTCTGATCTAAAGGGCGTGCCGTTGGGTGCGCCCTTTCTTTTTGGTTAACGAGGACCGTACGCAGCTGTAACACCTGATCTTTTTGGCTGTTTTGAAAAGGCGGTGCACGGGTTGTGCACGCTTTTCACCCCCCAAATTTTCTCAAATCGAATCATTAACCTTTTCAAAATTAACCACTTATTCACCCTGCTCAGGCAGGCTTTTCTCATGTCACAGCGCCACCAGTTTTCTGAAGCTTCACTACCGCTCTTTGAGAGCGATGAAGTGGTGATTTCTCAAGCGATTCCAGAGGGTAAGCTTCCGTCCTATATCGCAGATCATCGCCAGCGGCTTCGTGCCCGCTTTCTGTCTGGCGGGGCGGATGCGATGCCTGATTATGAGCTTCTCGAGCTTCTTCTCTTCCGCGCCATCCCGCGCCGTGACGTAAAGCCACTCACACGAGATTTACTAAATAAATTCAATGATTTCAACGGTGTAATAACCGCGTCGCCCGAGCGTTTGTTGGAAGTTAAAGGGGTCGGTGAGGCCGTTATCTGCGAGTTAAAAATCGTTGCCGCAACTGCGCAGCGCCTTGCCCGCTCCCGCGTCCTCCAACGCCCGGTTGTGTCCAGCTGGGAGGCCCTAATCGACTACTGCCATACCGCCATGGCCCACCGCGACACAGAGCAGTTCCGCGTATTGTTCCTCGATCGTAAAAACACTCTCATCGCTGACGAAAAACAGGGCTCTGGAACGGTTGATCATGTCCCTGTTTATCCTCGTGAGGTTGTCAAACGCGCTCTAGAATTAAATGCTAGTGCACTGATTTTAGTACATAATCACCCGTCAGGTGATCCGACACCGTCGCCTGAAGATATTTCAATGACAGCCCAAATTGAGCGTGCAGCACAGGCTCTTGGAATCACACTTCATGACCACTTGATTGTAGGAAAATCAACCGAGCTGAGCTTCCGCGCGGCTGGTCTGATTTAGCGGATCCAAACCTCGACACGGTGGTTCACTTGGCGCCCCCATTCGGTATCATCACAGGCCATAGGCATCGCTTCACCATACGCCTGAACGCTTACGTCGAGCTGAGTAAAATCTGCCGTTTCCGCGGCTTTCTCGATCGCATTCTTCACAACTTCGGCCCGCCGGCGAGAGATTTCCAGATTGGCTGCGGCGGGGCCTTTGCCATCACTAAAGCCAATAAAAACAAGGCTTTTTCCGTCGTATATCCCTGCTTCCAAAGCGCTGGCCAGCTGCTCCACATTCGATCGAGATTGCGCATCAAGCCTCACAGATCCAGTCTCGAAACGAAAGGATGTTGTCAGTCTTCGCATCTTGCGTAACGTGCCAATCATGACACGCGTTGTCTCCAAAGTGATTTCTTCTCCAGTGACTGAAATGGCGTTGGCCAAACGATCGCCCTGAAAGTCGATAGATATTTCTTCAGGCGCCTGATCAACAAACCCAGCGCGACGTATCACCAGCTGCGCAGCCGGACTGCGAGTATAGCTCAAAAATTCGCGCATGATCTTGGGCAGACGTCTTGCAGGAAGGTATAAAAACAAGGGGGTTGTGAGAGGGTAGTCTTCTGTTTTGACATTGCGACGTGTTGGCCTCAAAGAGCGGCCACAGGGCCCTGTGAGTGTAAGGATCTTGGTGTCCAGTGTCGCTGAACGCCCGACAAGCCCGATCCCGAAAGGGTCGATAGACACGCGCTGTGACAGATCAAAGTTATCAGTTGAAAACCGTGTTTCGCTTCCAGATGTTTGGTTTTCTTTGAGCAGAAGCCGCTGCAAAGCTACCGCCCCCGAACCTGTTTCAATGTCTCGCAGATAGGGCGTAATCGCGGCCTCTTGCGGACCGAGCTCTTTCCAATTGTTGAGCTTCCCTGAATATATTTCAGAAAGCTCCAGAACGCTGATGTCTTCAACTGGGTTTTGATTTGAAACGATCGCCACCAACGCATCAAGAGCCAAAACTCGGGCGCGGCCAAGTTGAGTCATATCTCCCATGCCGGCTTCTCGGGCGAGTTTGCGTTCCGTCGTGCTTATTTCACGCGTCGACATTACGATATCGGTTTGGTCTGCAAGGAGGTCTGCGAAACCTTCACCACTGGAGCTAATGTTAAAAAAGAAGCGAGCCAGTGTGGTCTCATCCGGTTTCTTAGAGAGGGTGATGCTAAACTTTTCTTCACTTTGGCCTTCGCGCTCAGTCTTGAATCCGTTCTTCGCTGCGAAAGCTTCGATCAAGGCAGGCAACAGAAGACTTCCGATTTCAGCCGCACCTGAAATGTCTACTTCTGCAACAAAGGCGCTCAAATTTGGACAGCCTGGGCCAGCACAGTCCACACCCGATCCGTCAACAGTCAGCTCGCCATAGTCCGTTTCAACGCGGTAAAACTGCCCGTCAAAGCCCAAGAGGTTCCCGTTGATTTGAACAGACTTGTCACGAGATGTGAGTGTCACATCCTGAGCAATGAGTGATTGCACAGAGCTAAAAATGAAAAGTGCGGCGATATACGCCGCACGTTTAATACTCATCAAAAGAGCCTCTCAACGTGACGGTCAGTTGAAAGCTACCTTCATGTCATTGACGAGCTTTTTCAACATTAGAAAGTCACCAACGGCGTCACAAGTGGGCATAGACATGTCCAAAGTCTGAACCGCGATCTTTTCGCCACGGCTTGTCTGAAGCGTTTGGGCTTCAATGTCTTTGTCGCAGTTGCTTGCAGTAATCTCGATATCCACGCTGAGAGCGATATCACCGATCTCCTTCGCCATACCAGAGGGGAAGGTATAGATCTGGGCAACGAGCGGGTTCTCGAGGCTGCTGTCACCAAGTTGGATTAAGAAGCCACCATGCCCGGTCACGCCATCCACGATATCACCTGGGCGTTCGCTCCAGATGTGGCGGGGATCGCCATACTCAGCGCCAAATTCACGTGCATGGAGCCCGATACCCGAATTGCCCTGCATCTGAACCACTGCGCGGTCATAAGAGAAAATCTCCTCTACCGTCACATTGGCCACAGCGCCCGCGCCGCCAGCTAGCGAAGCGATAAACACGGCTGTTTCGTTCAAAGCGGGAACAGTTGTGCTGAACATACCAGTTCCGTCTGTGACGTCTGAAAACATCATACCGTTGTGGTGTATCACCACGCGTTCGTTTGGAGCGCAGGGGGCAGACAGTTCCAGATCCACAAGCGCGGCTGCGATCGGTGTCCCTGATAGCGTCACTTTACAAGTCTCGCTTGTCAGGGGCTGCTGTGTGCCTTGTGAGGTTGCCAAAGAGCTGTCCAGAGAGGCTGTCACAAGCGTTGCTTCATCTGCCGCTGTCAACTTAATGTCTGAGATCGCGACGGGCAAAGGCATAGCTTGCACATCAGCTGCGCTAGCATGATTTGTCGCGGACGTGATTTGCATGATCTGCCCTGTTAGCAAGATCGTAGCCAGTGTTGCGCCAGCAATTCCATATCTCTTATAGTCGGGCATAGCTGCCTCCGCCGTAAAGGTTCGGAGACAGTTTCGTTAAAAATTTGGGCACTCTTAGGGCAAAAGCACGGAGTCATTCAGGCGTTTCTGTGGTGGCTTTAGACGCGCCCATGACAGTGCTTGAACTTCTTGCCAGACCCACAAGGGCATTCTTCGTTGCGTCCGGGGTTGCCCCATGTGTTGGGGTCGTTCTCGACAAAGCCTTCTGCGGGGGCAGTGGCGAGCTCGCTAGCTTTGTCTTGCGGCATGCTGCTTTGTTCACGCTCTCGCATCATCGCAAGAGCCTGCTGTTGCTCTTCTTCTGAAAGCGGGCGTACAAGGCCAAGCTGCTGTGTGACGTCTTCACGCAAGCTGTCGAGCATGCCTTCAAAAAGTTGGAAGGCCTCGTTCTTATACTCATTGAGAGGATCGCGCTGTGCATACCCACGGAAGCTCACTACAGAGCGCAGATGCTCGAGCGTTAGCAAGTGTTCACGCCATTTCTTATCTATTGTCTGCAGCAAGACCTGCTTCTCAATCATCCGCATGGTTTCAGGGCCGAAGTGAGCGGCCTTTGAAGCCATAAACTCGTCGCTGGCTTTTTCGAGCCGCTCGGTGATCTCTTCGTCGTCCACCCCTTCCTCTGCGGCCCAATCGATCACTGGGACATCAATACCTAATTTTTCAATACAGGCGGCATAGAGGCCCTCTGTGTCCCATTGGTCGGCGTAGGTTTTGGGCGGCATGTATTCATCAACAAGATCATCAATAACTTGATTGCGCATGTCTTGGGTGATCGCTGAAAGATCAGCCGCCTCCATGATGTCACGGCGCTGTCTAAAGATCACTTTGCGCTGTTCGTTCATGACATCATCGAACTTGAGAAGTTGTTTGCGGATGTCAAAGTTACGGCCTTCAACTTTGGCTTGTGCGCGCTCAAGTGACTTGTTGACCCAAGGGTGCACAATCGCTTCGCCTTCTTTCATGCCAAGCGTCGAAAGGACTTTATCAAGTCGTTCCGAGCCAAAGATGCGCATCAGATCGTCTTCAAGGCTAAGATAGAACGATGAGCGCCCTGGGTCGCCTTGGCGGCCCGAGCGGCCACGCAGTTGGTTGTCGATACGGCGGCTTTCGTGGCGCTCTGTGGCCAAGACGAACAAGCCGCCTGCGTCTTTGACTTTTTGCTCCCAATCTTTGTGATCGGCTTCAATTTTTGCGCGAACTTCTTCGTTGTCATCCTCAGGGGAGGCAGCGATGGCCTCCATGATCTTGAATTCAACGTTGCCACCAAGTTTGATGTCAGTTCCGCGGCCGGCCATATTGGTCGCGATTGTGACGGCCCCAAGCTTGCCTGCATCAGCTACAATTTGTGCTTCCTGCTCGTGTTGGCGCGCGTTCAAGACATTATGCTTCACGCCCTCTTTGGTCAGCATCTCACTCAGGAACTCAGACTTTTCAATCGAGGTCGTGCCCACAAGAATGGGCTGGCCTTTGGCATTGGATTCTTTGATCGTCTCAACAATGGCGGCGTACTTTTCCTGCGCCGTCCGGTAGACCGCATCGTCATCATCTATCCGTGCAATGGGCTTGTTTGTCGGAACTTCGACAACGCCAAGTCCATAGATTTCCATGAATTCTTCGGCTTCTGTTGTGGCGGTTCCGGTCATGCCAGCAAGTTTGTCATAGAGACGGAAGTAGTTTTGGAAGGTTACCTGAGCCAGAGTTACGTTTTCGGGCTGAATATTGCAGCCTTCCTTCGCTTCGATTGCTTGATGAAGCCCCTCTGAAAGGCGCCGGCCCGCCATCATGCGGCCCGTAAACTCGTCAATCAAAACAACATCGCCGTTGCGGACGATATAGTCTTTGTCTCTGATGAAAAGCTTGTGAGCACGTAGGCCCTGATTGACGTGATGCACAATTGTTGTGCTCTCAGGGTCGTAAAGACTCTGCTCTTCTTCCAATACTCCGCGCTGGCGTAGCAGCTGCTCGAGGAACTCGTTACCTTCGTCAGAGAAGGTCACATTGCGAGTTTTCTCATCGAGGCTATAGTGCTCTTCGGTCAGCTCAGGAATGAGTTTATCGATCTCGATATAGAGCTCCGAGCGGTCTTCTGAAGGGCCAGAAATGATCAGCGGTGTGCGCGCTTCGTCAATCAGGATCGAGTCCACTTCGTCGACGACGGCGAAGTGGTGGACCTTTTGATTGATTTGCTTCAGCTCTGATTTCATATTGTCGCGCAGGTAGTCAAAGCCGAGTTCGTTGTTGGTCGCATAAGTGATGTCTGAAGCGTAGGCTTCTGATTTTTCACTTTCGGGCTGCTGTGGGTAGATTACGCCTGTCGTCATGCCAAGCGCGCTAAAAACATTGCTCATCCACTCGGCGTCACGGCGAGCGAGGTAATCATTTACTGTGACAACATGTACGCCCTTGCCCGTGAGTGCGTTAAGATATGCGGGGAATGTCGCAACGAGCGTTTTTCCCTCACCAGTCTTCATTTCCGAGATGTTACCTTGGTGCAAAAAGATACCACCCATGAGCTGAACATCAAAGGCACGCAAGCCCAAGGCTCTCTTGGCGGCCTCACGGCAGTTGGCGAAGGCTTCAGGCAAGAGATCATCAAGACTTTCGCCGTCAGCGACGCGCCTTTTGAATTCGGCTGTTTTTGCGATAATCTGCTCATCGCTGAGTGACTCAAAAGAAGGCTCAAGCGCATTGATTTTGTCAATCAGCGGTTTTGTCGCCTTAACCTTGCGGTCGTTTGCCGTGCCAAAAACTTTTTTGGCCAGTGATCCAAGTCCAAGCATGTTTAGTCCGATCCGCTCATTTTATCTCGTCGCAAGACATTTGCTTGCTCCGGTTATATGCGCGTCCTACAACGGCGTGGAACAGATAGCGTGTCTTGGCCTTAAGGCGATGTAAGGGTCG
Organism: Lentibacter algarum; assembly: GCF_040580765.1. GTDB lineage: Bacteria > Pseudomonadota > Alphaproteobacteria > Rhodobacterales > Rhodobacteraceae > Lentibacter > Lentibacter algarum. The sequence goes on from NZ_CP158687.1 coordinate 3,137,913, forward strand.
GCTCTCGCAGTGTCAACGCCGCGCGCGATACGCGAATGAAACAAAGGGAATATGATGTCTAAACACTTCAAGATTATGTCACTGGTTTTGGCGAGCGCTTTTGCTTCTAGTTATGCTTACGCTGACGATACTGCTCCAAACTCTGGCACGGTCGTCGCGACAGTGAATGGAACGGAAATAACACTGGGCCATATGGCCGCTGCACGCAGTGGGCTCCCAGAGCAGTATTTACAGCTTCCCGATGACGTACTCTTCAAGGCGATTTTGGATCAATTGGTCAATCAGACCATCCTTGCAAACCGTTTTGAAGGCGATGCACCTGCACCAGTCCAGCGCCGCCTTGAAAACGAACGACGCTCTCTTATAGCATCAACGGTTATTGAGCAGATAGTTGAAGAGAAGCTCACAGACGATGCGCTAAAAGCCGCCTATGATGCAAAATACGCTGAGGCCACGCCCGACAAAGAGTTCAAGGCTGCTCACATTCTTGTGGAGACGGAAGAGGACGCGAAAAAGATAGTTGAAGAACTGGCTGCAGGCGCGGATTTCACCGAGCTCGCAAAAGAGCGTTCTACGGGGCCTTCTGGGCCAAATGGTGGTGATCTTGGCTGGTTTGGTAAAGGTATGATGGTGCCTGCGTTTGAAGAAGCCGTTGCGGGAATGGAAGACGGTGCAATCTCGAACCCTGTTCAAACGCAGTTTGGCTGGCATGTCATTAAACTGAACGAAACGCGGCTCTCAGATGTCCCTCCGTTTGACGAAGTGAGAGCTGAGCTCGAGAGCGAGCTTTTCAACACTGTGATCGAAGATGAAGTAGAGCGCTTAAAGAAGCTTGGCAGTATTGAGCAAGTTTCCGAAGGAGAGATTGACCCAGCCGTCTTGAAAGAAGACACGCTGCTTACGGAGTAAAGGCTCATGGCCAAGATTACCAAAGTATCGCCACTCGCGCCTGCGCACTTCCCTGTGCTTCCTGTCATTAAGGGCGTGAGCTTTGCTACTGCCGCGGCAGGGGTAAAGTACGCGGGCCGCACGGATGTCATGCTTGCGGTGCTCTGCGAGGACACAACGGTTGCTGGTGTTTACACGCGCTCTTCGACCCGCTCGGCGGCAGTGCTTGATTGTCAGGCGAAAACTGGGGACGAAGCGAGTGGTCAAGCAGCGATCATTGTAAACTCGGGGAACTCCAACGCCTTCACTGGCGCTGTTGGCATACAGTCGGTTCAGGCAATTACGTCTGCAGCTGCAGCCGCACTTGATATGGACGCCAACCGTGTTTTTACGTCCTCGACAGGCGTGATTGGTGAGCGCTTGCCACATGACAAGATCGTGTCTGCTCTAGAAGGGCTCAAGAGCAACTTGTCAGAGGTAAATATAGCCGACGCTGCGAAAGCCATTATGACAACTGACACATTCCCAAAGGGAGCATGTGCCAGCTTTGACGTGGCGGGCAAGACGGTTAATATCGCTGGGATTGCCAAGGGATCAGGCATGATCGCGCCTGATATGGCGACGATGTTGGTCTATATTTTTACTGACGCTGCCATAGGCCAATCTGATTTGCAGACTGTATTGGATGAGCTGACTGGCCCAACATTTAACTCGATCACTGTAGACAGCGACACCTCAACATCTGACACACTTCTCTTATGCGCCACTGGCAAAAGTGGCGTCTCCGTTGGGCGTGAAAATGTACAGTTTAGAGAGGCTCTTCGTGATGTAATGCTCGATTTGGCGCATCAGGTTGTTAAAGACGGCGAGGGCGCAACGAAGTTTGTAGAGATCCGCGTAACGGGTGCGCAAACTGAGCAAGACGCCCATATGCACGCTATGGCGATCGCAAATTCGCCTTTGGTAAAAACGGCGATTGCTGGTGAAGATCCAAACTGGGGGCGTATCGTCATGGCTATTGGAAAATCAGGTGCCTTTGCTGATCGGGACAAGCTTTCGATTTGGTTTGGAGACGTGCTTGTCGCCAAGGATGGTTGGGTTAACCCTGACTACCGCGAAGAAGACGCGGCTGCTTTGATGAAACTACCTGAGATCGTAGTTAGGGTTGATCTTGGGCTTGGCCAAAGCGCTAAAACAGTTTGGACCTGTGACTTGACGCACGGCTACATTGAGATCAACGCGGACTACCGATCATGAAAGTAGTGCTCGTTTCTGCTGTCGCTCTTTTAGACAAAGACAACCGTGTTCTTTTGGCTCAACGACCAAAAGGAAAGTCTATGGAAGGCCTTTGGGAGTTTCCTGGGGGCAAGGTTGAGCCTGGAGAAAGTCCGGAAGGTGCACTAGTGCGCGAACTTCACGAAGAGCTCGGGATTGAAACATGGAACAGTTGCCTCGCACCGCTCACTTTCGCCTCACATAGCTATGATGATTTTCACCTATTGATGCCTCTTTTTGCCTGCCGAAAGTGGAACGGGATTGTATCCCCAAGGGAAGGCCAGGCGCTTGCTTGGGTGCATGCAGAGAAGCTGAAAGATTATCCAATGCCTGCTGCGGATATCCCTTTGATCCCTATTTTACGCGACTGGTTGTGAATTAACACATAATTTACTTTTTTTGAGTGATCTGATGCGGTATCCAAGAGCACAAATATCTTGGAGGATATGCTATGCGGACAATTATTGTTGCTAGCGGTGTATATGTTCAGGGTTGTTTTGTTCGCATGCTTGAAAACGGGCGTGCTATCATTCGGGTTGGAAACATAGAGTATACTGGCGACCTTGTAACTTCTGATCGACACGAAAAAAGGCTGGCAGGGTAACCTACCAGCCTTTTTCATTTAGCTTTCGGGCGAAATCAATCTAGGTTGCGTTCAATCTCTTCGCGCTCAAAGATTTCGATCACATCGCCAGCACGAATGTCGTCATATGCCTCGAAGGCCATCCCGCACTCTTGTCCTGACTGGACTTCGGCCACTTCGTCTTTGAAGCGCTTAAGTGTCTTGAGCGTACCCTCGTGAATAACAACGTTGTCGCGGAGCAGACGTACTCCAGCGCTCCGACGTGCGACGCCTTCGGTCACAAGACAGCCAGCCACTTTGCCAACGCCAGTAACTTTAAACACTTCACGAATTTCAGCATATCCGATGAATTTCTCGCGAATTTCGGCAGATAGCAGGCCGCTCGCTGCTTTCTTCACATCGTCTACAAGATCATAGATGACAGAATAGTAGCGAATTTCGACACCCTTCTGGTTTGCACTGTTACGCGCAGGCGCATTGGCCCGAACGTTGAAGCCAAACACAGGTGCGCCGGAGGCTTCAGCAAGGCTGACGTCGCTTTCTGTGATTGCGCCAACACCAGAGTGCAGAACGCGAACGCGAACTTCGTCATTTCCGATTTTTTCCATCGCTTGCACGATAGCTTCAGCAGAACCTTGTACATCGGCTTTCATAACGATTGGCATTTCGGTGACGTTTTTGTCATCCTTTGCTTTCGCCATCAGCTGCTCAAGTGTCGTCGCAGCGCCTGCTGCAGCACGCTTCTCTTTGGCTGCACTCTCACGATACTCAGCAATCTCGCGGGCCTGTGCCTCTGAACTTACTACGTTGAGTACATCGCCAGCTTCTGGTGTGCCATTCAGGCCAAGAACCTCTACAGGCACAGATGGACCAGCTTCTTGTACGCGCTCGCCCTTGTCGTTGATCAAGGCACGAACTTTACCGAACTGCTCACCAACGACAAAGATATCGCCTTGGCGGAGTGTTCCTTTTTGAACCAGAACAGTTGCAACAGGACCTCGTCCAACATCAAGTTGTGCCTCAATAACGGCTCCTTCTGCAGCCCGATCTGGGTTTGCTTTCAGCTCCAGAATTTCGGCTTGAAGGGCAATGGCATCGAGCAGCTCATCAAGGCCTTGTCCTGTGATTGCCGACACTTCTACGTCTTGAACATCACCAGACATGGCTTCAACAACAACTTCGTGCTGTAGCAAGTCAGTGCGTACCTTGGTCGGGTTTGCAGCGGGTTTGTCGATTTTGTTGATTGCAACAATCATCGGTACCTTAGCCGCTTTGGCGTGGTTGATCGCTTCGATAGTCTGAGGCATCACCGCATCATCGGCTGCAACAACAAGAACAACAATATCCGTAACTTGCGCGCCGCGCGAACGCATAGAGGTAAAGGCAGCGTGACCTGGTGTGTCCAGGAACGACAAGACCGCACCACTTTCTGTTGTGACCTGATAGGCACCGATGTGTTGCGTGATCCCACCAGCTTCGCCAGCAACCACTTTTGCGTCGCGGATAGCGTCAAGAAGTGATGTCTTGCCGTGGTCCACGTGACCCATGATCGTAATGACGGGAGGACGTGGTTTAAGGTCTTCCGCGTTTTCCGGCACCTCTTTAATCACATCTTCAACATCAGATGCTGAAACACGTGTCATTTTGTGGCCAAATTCTTCGATGATCAACTCAGCCGTGTCGGCATCAATGGTCTGGTTCTGAGTAACCATCATACCCATATTCATCAGGGCCTTAACAACATCAGCAACACGCTCTGCCATACGGTTGGCGAGTTCGCTTACGACAATTGCTTCGGGCAACTGAACTTCACGGACGATTTTCTCACGCTCAACGTTTTGACCCATCGCTTTTTGGCGAGCGCGCTCTTGTTGACGTTTCATTGCAGCCATTGAGCGCTGTCGTCCGCCCTCACCGCCAGAAAGCGCCTGATTGAGAGTGAGCTTACCGCTACGGCGGCCTTCGTCGCCCCGAGCCTTATTGGCTTTGCTGCGATCATCGCGATCGTTAGTTTCGACTTTGCGACGGTCTGCCATTGGCTTGGCCGCTGTACGGCTCGCGCCTGCGTCTGCATCGGGTGCAGGTGCAGCAGCCGCGCGCTTTGCAGCTTCTTCCGTTTCGCGAAGCTTGCGCGCATCGTCTTCTGCTTTGGCGCGTGCGCGCTCTTCACGCTCTTTTTCTTCGCGTTCTTTTTCTTCGGCTTCTGCCCGACGACGCATACGCTCTTCTTCGCGCTGCTTTTCTTCAGCTGCGCGCTGTTCTTCTTCGTCTGATTCACGCGCTTTTGCAGCCTGAACAGCTTTCAGCCGACGCTCCATCTCCGCATCGGTTATGCCGCCAGGCCTGTTGCTTGAAGCAGCAGAAGATTTGTTTCCGCCAGCGCCCGCACCCGATGTCGCGACACTGGGTTTGGGTACGACAACGCGTTTGCGCTTCGTTTCTACCACCACATTCTTGGTGCGCCCGTGGCTAAAGCTTTGCTTTACGTTGCCAGACCGCGGACCGCCGCGGAGACCAAGTGTCTTTTTGCCGTCGCTATCGCTCATTCGATATACTCATCCTTTCATGCGCCCGTCGGGCGCGGTGGGCCGAAAGCCCTCTAGTCTTGTTGCTTCCTCTATAACACGAGATGCCAAACCTCCAGCATCTAAGGCCGCATGAACTGCGAATTCTCGCCCAAAGGCGGCCCCTAGCTCGTGTCGTGCGAGGCATTCAAATGTTTTTCCATCGCCCCAAAGCCGAATCTTTGACTTTTCGCGTGGTGAGCCATCGCTTGCTTGAAACAGAATGCGTGCGCGTTCGCTCGTCGTCCAGTCTTTAACTTTTGTAGAGCCTGTAACCGCTCCACCAGATTTACGTGACAAGCCGAGCAGGCTAATCACGCGCTTCAGAAGCACATTCTCAACAAACTCAACCAAGTTATCAGGTACTTTAACTTGCTCTTTTGCCGAGCGGCTGAAGAGGTTTTTCTTGGTAGCTAGAGTGAGCGCCTCTTTATTGGCGCTCACCCAAATACCACGACCAGGCAGTTTACCTGCAACGTCAAAGGCCAAGGTCTGATCTGGTCCGACAACAAATCTAAGAAGCTCCGATTTGGGGCGCAGCTCTCCAGTTGCAATGCATTTGCGCACTGCATCTAGTGAGTCTTTCCCTATGATCTCGGCGTCTGTTGTCATCAATACCCTGACTTATTCCGCGTCTTCTTCTTCGACGTCGTGGTCTGCAGTTTCGAGTTCAGCTGGATCAATCCAGCCAAGTTGAATGCGGGCTGACATCACGAGGTCTTGAGCTTCTTCAAGAGTGATGCCGAAGGGCTCCAAGATGCCGTCATCTTTGACGCGTTCGCCTTCAACACTTGTCCAGCCACCGGCCAGTTCCCAGTCAGCGCAGGTTGCGAAGTCTTCGAGCGTTTTTACATCGTCCTTTGCCAGAGCTTCCAGCATTTGAGGAGACATCTCACCAAATTCCGCCAAACTGTCTTCTAGACCGAGCGAGCGAGCATTCTCCATTGCAGCTTTTGCATCGGCTTCAAGTATATCGCGCGCACGTGCCTGAAGTTCGTTGGCTGTGTCATCGTCGACGCCTTCGATAACCAAAAGCTCGTCAACCTCAACATAGGCGACTTCTTCAAGTGTGGTGAAGCCTTCTGAAACGAGCAGTTGTGCAAAGAATTCATCAAGGTCCAGTTTGTCCATGAACAGTTTCGTGCGAAGCTCAAACTCACGCTGGCGGCGCTCGGATTCGTCCGCTTCTGTCATGATTTCGATCTCAAGGCCTGTCAGCTGTGAAGCGAGACGGACGTTTTGACCGCGGCGGCCAATCGCAAGGCTCAACTGCTCATCTGGAACAACGACTTCGATACGCTCGGCTTCTTCATCCAGAACAACTTTAGAAACTTCTGCGGGCTGCAGGGCGTTCACAAGGAAGGTCGGTACATCTTCGTTCCAAGGAATGATGTCGATTTTTTCGCCTTGCAGCTCGTTTACAACAGCCTGAACACGGCTGCCGCGCATACCGACGCAGGCGCCAACAGGATCGATGCTATTGTCATAAGAAATAACAGCAATCTTAGCGCGCGAACCTGGGTCGCGAGCAACAGCTTTGATCTCGATGATACCTTCGTAGATTTCTGGCACTTCCATTTTGAAGAGCTCAGCCATGAATTCCGGCGCTGTGCGGCTCAAGAAGATCTGTGGGCCACGTGCTTCGCGGCGTACATCCTTGATGAAGCAGCGAATGCGGTCGTTCGGACGGTAGCTTTCACGACCAATCTTTTCATTGCGGCGCAAGATGGCCTCTCCGCTGCCAACATCAACAATAACGTTGCCATATTCTTCGCGCTTTACAACGCCGTTGATGATTGTGCCTGCACGGTCCTTGAACTGCTCAAATTGGCGATCACGCTCAGCTTCGCGAACTTTCTGAAGAATAACCTGCTTTGCGCTTTGCGCGGCAATCCGGCCCATCTCGACGGGGGGCACTTCTTCAACAAATGTATCGCCAACCTTTGGATCATCGAGGTAAAGCTTGGCCTGCTCGACGGTCATTTCCGCCTGATAGTTTTCCAGCTCTGCTTCGTCTACGACGGTGCGGACGCGTGTAAATGTGGCTTTGCCTGTCTTGCGGTCAATCGCAACGCGAATGTCCATTTCAGCGCCGTAGCGGCTTTTGGCTGCGCGTGCGAGACTCTCTTCCATGGCTTCGATAACAAGCACAGGGTCGATCATTTTTTCGCGGGCTACGGCCTCTGCGGTTTGCAAAAGCTCTAGCTGGTTGGCGGATGTGATTGCCATTTACTCGTCCTCCTCAGACTCAGGCGATTCTTCAATATCTACTTCTCCGCCGTCCGCATATGCGCCAGCGGCTTTTCGTTGTCTCAGCATTTCTTTGATTAGTTCGTCGGTCATGACGAGCTTGGCTTCTACAAGCCATTCGAATTTAAGCCCAATCGTGCCTTGATCAATGGTGAGCAAAACCTCGTCACCTTCAACGCCAGCAAGCTCACCACGAAAGCGCTTTTGCCCGTCGATCATTTCACCGGTTTCGACTTTGGCCTCGAAGCCTTCAAAAGTTTCAAAGTCTTTGAGGCGGGTCAGTGGGCGATCGATACCAGGGCTAGAAACCTCAAGCGTATAGGCATCTGACAGTGGATCTTCGACGTCGAGCAAAGCGCTAACAGCGTTGGAGATGGCGGCGCAGTCATCGACCTCAATACCGCCTTCAGGACGCTCAGCCATTATCTGTAGTGTTTCAACTTCACCACTTAGCAGGCGAATGCGCACAAGCTCATAACCCAAGTCTTCAATGACGGGGGTTACGATTTCGGCCAAACGTTTGTCTCTGGCGGATTTAGCAATCAGGTTCGACATTTTTCTCTTTGCTCAAACAAAAAAGCGGGCCGTGCGGCCCGCTGTATAATTCGGTGGTGCGCTGGTAGTCAGCACGCCGCTGTTGAGCAGGTGTGTAGTCGCAATGCTCAAAGGATGCAAGGCCGAATCGATTAGGCTTGAAGTGCGATATCGTCCATGATCTCTGCCAATGCCGCGCTGATCCTCGGCTCGGAGAGAGCATGTCCCGACAGGCCCACGATTTGGAGTTCGGCTTTTTCCATGGCCGTGGCCAGTTCATGCGCTGAAACGGGCGGACAAATCATATCAAATCGGCCCTGAACAATCCGAGTTGGAATATGTGAAATTGTTGCGCTGTTCTCCAATATGAAATTGTCACTCTCGAGGAATAGCCGATTGTGAAAGTAGTGGTTTTCCAAGCGCGCAAAAGCGCGGCAGAACGCGTCATTGGGGATGTAGAAGTTGCCCTCAGACTGTATCGACGCGAGCGTGTTTTCCCATGCTGTCCAAGCTTGTGCACACTTTAAGGCTTCGGCATCGTCCGTTCCAAAGAGTCGCTTGTTATAGGCGCTGACCAAATCATTGTGTTCTGCCTTGGGAATCGGGTCGAGAAAGCGCTCCCATATATCGGGCCAAAAGGCTCCAGCTCCACCACCATAAAACCAGTCAAGTTCGGTTTGGCGTCCAAGAAAAACGCCGCGTAGTGTCATTGACCTAACTGGTTCTGGATGGGTGATAGCATAAATGAGGGAAAGTGTGGCGCCCCAGCTTCCGCCAAAAACGTGCCATGAAGTGATCTGGAGTTCATTGCGGATTGTTTCAATGTCTCGAACCAAATCCCAAGTTGTGTTGTTTTCGACCGATGCGAAAGGTTTTGAGCGTCCGCACCCGCGCTGATCAAATAGTATGATACGGTAATGCCGAGGATTGAAAAATCGCCGCATCGCTGGGCTGCACCCACCGCCAGGACCACCATGAAGAACCACGACGGGAACGCCGGTAGGATTGCCTGACTGCTCAACATAGAGCATATGGCCGTCACCTGCGTCGATCATCCGCCTGTCAAAGGGTTCAATTGAGGGATACAGTCGCGCACGAACGTTTTTTTCATCTACAGATTCGTGCATGTCGTATCTTTCCAGACGCATCAGAGAAATTTGAGGGCCCGACTATGCAAAACCAGACCAGAACAGTTGATCCAGCCGAGCTCGCCAAGTTTGAGGCGATGGCTGCCGAATGGTGGGACCCAAACGGCAAGTTTCGCCCTTTGCACCTGATGAACCCGTGCCGGCTTGATTATATTACGAAGCAAATTGCAGCGGAGTTCAATCGCAATCTGGCTGAACCTATGCCGTTCAAAGGTCTTCGGATTATTGATATCGGTTGTGGTGGAGGGCTTTTGAGCGAGCCACTTACACGCCTAGGGGCCGATGTCTTGGGCGCGGATGCCGCAGAAAAGAATATCAAAGTTGCAAAGCTACATGCCGAGCAGGACGGCCTTAAGATAGATTATCGGGCTGTTACGGCAGAGGCTTTGGCGGATGCAGGAGAGCGGTTTGATGTTGTGGTGAATATGGAGGTTGTTGAGCATGTTGCTGATCCGCAGGACTACCTGATGGAATGCTCAAATCTGCTGAAGCCAGGGGGGCTGCACATCTGTTCAACTATCAACCGCAATGCAAAGAGTTTTACGATGGCCATCATTGGTGCAGAATATGTCATGCGTTGGCTGCCCAAAGGTACGCATGAGTGGAATAAGTTCATTTCGCCTGATGAGCTTTTTGAGTTTATCGAAAAAGCTGGAATGCAGCCAATTGATCGAAAAGGGTTTGTGTTTAATCCGATCAGTTGGAGCTGGAAGATTTCTGATCGTGATTTGAGCGTTAACTATGTAACCGCTGCTAAAAAGCCTGCTTAATCACTCACCGCTCTCTAGCTTTAGGCGCATCTCACGCAAAACGGGAATTGCCGCACGAATATCGTCGGCGCCTTTCTCATCTACAAGTGTCCTGATGATTGGCTCGATTGCCGAAAGCGCGGCATCCCGCGCTTGTCTGCCAGCCGGGCTGATAGCAACCATTTTGCGGCGCGCGTCATCCCAATCTGGGCGGATGTGCACATATCCCGCCCACTCAAGCTTGTTGAGAGTGTTGGTCATCGCACCTTTGGTGACATGGAATACCTTCGCCAGTTGGGCGGGCGTTTTCTCGGAATTGGTATATGCTAAATGGGTCAGGACAGAGAAATGCGAAATCTCCATTCCTGCAGGTAGAATGCGTGTGAGTTTGTTTCTCAATAGCTGATCTGTGGCCAAAATTTCGCTGACCAGCGTGATTGCCAAAGAGCTTTGTTTATTGTTCATTGCGGCCCCTCAAACACACTGGATTGCGTTAGGGATGCAACGCGCGAACGCGCTTTGGAAACTTCGCCGAGATCGATGTCAAAACAAGTAACACCTGGCTCAACGCCCGCATCGACAAGCACTTCTCCCCAAGGGGACACAACGAGAGAGTGCCCATAGGTGCGCCTCTCTTTCCCATCTTTCGTATAGTGCAAGCCTGTCTGCGCGGGGGCCAAAATATAAGCGCCGTTTTCAATCGCACGGGCACGCAAGAGTGCATGCCAATGGGCTTGGCCTGTTGTCTGCGCAAAGGCAGCGGGAACAGTTAATATCTCAGCGCCAGCTTGTGCCAGCGCGCGATACAGATGTGGAAAACGAACATCGTAGCAGACAGATAGGCCAACAATGCCAAAATCTGTTTTGGCTAGAACTGCTTTTGTTCCACGCTCGTAGGTTGCGCTTTCCCGGTAGCTTTCGGTTTCTGAAATATCGACATCAAACATATGAATTTTATCATACTTCGCGACAACTTTTCCCATCCGATCAATCAGAAAAGATCGGTTCGCAAACTTTCCTTCGACAGCTTCACTTTTCACCCCCAAAGACCCAATAAGAATAGACACTTCATGAGTCTCTGCGAGAGTCTTCATTCGTGCTAAAAATGGGTCGTTCTGTTCGAAATGAAGAACGTCTAAAAGCGTGGCCTTTGAAGCTGCAATGCAATTTGAAACTTCGGGAGTCAGAATGAATTTAGCACCGCATTCAACTGCCTCAATCACGAAAGCCTCACATGCAAGCAAGTTGGCATGTGGATCGGGTGTCGAGGTGAGCTGAACCAGTGCGACTTTCATCAGGCTTTCCCTAATGCTCCGTCAAGCTTTCCAGAGCTTTCAAGCGCGTAGAGGTCGTCGCATCCGCCGATTCCGATCCCATCGATAAAGATTTGCGGTACAGTGCGCGCACCATTGGCGCGCTCAATCATTTCTGGTTTGAGTTTTGGGTCCGTCAGAATGTTGTATTCAGTATAGTCTACGCCCTTGCTATCCAAAAGACGTTTGGCAGCATGGCAAAACCCGCAAAGTGGGGAAGTGTAGATTTCAATATTTTTCATTTGGCCCTCAAAGATCAGTGTTGAGGCGGAACTTAATCATTCTTTGCTGCACGTGCCAGAAAAACCACCCGCACACTCGCAACATCGTTTTTAAGACAGGCCTCAGTCGCAGCACTAAGGGTCGCTCCCGTGGTCATTACGTCGTCTACAAGTACGATGTGGCGGCCTCGCGTTTGAATTTCCATTTTGGAATTGAAGCTGATTGCATTTTGAAGCCAGAGTTCACGCTCTTCTCGATCGAGTCCAAAAAGCGGTGGTGTACGCTTGGTGCGCTTCAGCAATGAAGGAGCATGCTCAAATTTACCTATTCGTGAGAGGCTCTGTGACAGAAGCTCTGATTGATTATATTTACGCTTGAGGAGGCGTGTCCAATGAAGCGGGACAGGCGCGATAATAGGGTTTTCGGGCAATATCGGTTGCAGTGTCTTCATCAGCCAAGGTCCCGCAGCCGTGGCGATTTCAGCACGATCTGCATATTTAAGTTCCCAAACAAGCTTCTTTGCGCCGTCTCTATATAGGAAGGTTGCGCGTGCGGCTTTCCATTTTCGTGGCGTATGGAGACAATCGTCGCAAAGCTCTTCATCGCTTGATGGGCCAGGCAGCGGGCAGCCACAACCGTTGCACACAAGGCCTGCTATGAAATGTGATGCAAGCCAGCATTTGCTACAGAGACCAACTTGACCTTCGATATTTGTGCCGCAGCTTAAACATGCGCTTGGGTAAACTGTGTGAACTAGTGTTTGTATCCCTGACCGCCAGCCCATATTCCTAAACCATGACATCTCGTGACCTACACACAGACCGCGCCGCCTTGAAGCGCCAACGCCAACGCGCATTCCCTGGCGAGGCGGCTTTTGTGCATGAGGCAGCGATTGATGAGATGGAGTATCGGCTAACCTTGGTTAACAGAACGTTTACCAAGCCACTACTGATCTCAGGTACCCCGACAATCTGGCAGTCAGCCTTTCCAAATTTCACCCCTATTGCCGACGAAGAAACATTGGATTGCAAACCCCAGTTCAATGATCTGGTTTTACACGCTATGTCGCTCCATTGGGCCAACGACGTGGTTGGACAGCTTATTCAGGCGCGCAATGCGTTGATACCAGATGGGCTGTTCATTGGGTGTATGTTTGGCGGAAGCACCCTGAATGAGCTTCGCAAATGTTTAAGCGAAGCTGAGATCGCGCTGACAGGCGGCCTTAGCCCGCGTGTTGCAATGTGTGCCGAGATTCGTGATCTCGGACAATTGATGCAGAGAGCGGGATTTGCACTTCCTGTTGCGGATAAAATCACACTTACAGCAAGCTATGACAGCATTTTTCATCTGTCTCACGACTTAAGGCGTATGGGGGAGGTAAATGCGCTGGCTTTGCGCAAGCGTACCTTTGAAAAAAGAGAGTTGTTCCGCCTTGCCGATGAGATTTACAAAGAGCACTTCTCTGATGACAATGGCCGTATCATTGCGACCTTCGAAATTGTCTTTCTCACAGGCTGGGCGCCGCATAAAAGCCAGCAAAAACCGCTCAGACCTGGCTCTGCTCAAGCTCGTTTGGCGGACGCTTTAAAGACTAATGAGCTTAAATTTCCTGACCCTGACGTACATATAAAGAACGGTGACACCTAGATGCAAAAGCCAAAACAAGCAGACTTCGATGCAAGCCATTTGCCCGTAGAGCACCCCGCGGTTAAGAAACCAAAGATTGGTGTCTTGATGGCGAATTTGGGTACGCCAGACAATTACGACTACTGGTCGATGCGGAGGTATCTCAACGAGTTTTTGTCTGATCGCCGGGTGATCGATTACGCTCCGTGGAAGTGGCAGCCGCTGTTGCAGCTTATCATCTTAACCAAGCGACCGTTTGCGAGCGGTGCAGCCTACAAATCAATCTGGAATGAAGCTGAGGGCGAGAGCCCATTGATGACGATTACAAAAGAGCAGACAGCTGCTGTGCGTGAACGGATTGAGGCAGAGTATGGCGGGGAGGTCATGGTGGATTTCTGCATGCGCTATGGCAATCCCTCGACAGACAGCAAGGTTGCTGAGATGATTGCTGCCGGCTGCGACCGCGTGTTGTTTTTCTCGCTTTATCCGCAATATGCGGGTGCAACGATGGCGACAGCCAATGACCAGTTCTTTCGTGCAATGATGAAAGAGAAGTGGCAGCCTTCGATACGCACTGTTGCGCGCTATTTTGATGATACCCGTTATATTGATGCCTTGGCGCGCTCGATTGAAGCATCCGTGGCGGAAATGGACGAGCGCCCGGAAACACTTGTGGTGTCTTATCACGGCATGCCAAAGCGCTATTTGCTTCAGGGCGATCCGTACCATTGCCAGTGTCAAAAAACGACGCGGCTTTTGCGCGAGCGGCTTGGCTGGAGTGACATCGAAATTGTAACAACCTTCCAGTCAGTCTTTGGTCCGGAAGAATGGCTCAAGCCTTACACCGTAAAAGAAGTGGCGCGCCTCGCAGAAGAAGAGGGTAAGCGGCGTATAGCCGTTGTAGCGCCAGCATTTTCGGCTGATTGCATCGAAACGCTTGAGGAAATCAATGAAGAGATCAAGGAAGCCTTCGAGGAAGCTGGCGGCGAAGTCTTTCACTATATCCCTTGCCTGAACGCAGGCGAAGAGCATGTCACGTTTCTTACGGATCTTATCAAAGAGAATATACAGGGCTGGTAAAACAAAAAACGGCAGCCCGAGGGCTGCCGTTTTGCTTTTTCCCGAAGGAAAAAATTAGTTTGCTACTGCTGCCGCAACTGCGATCAGAAGAAGGAGTGGGATAGCCATGCCACCTGAAGAACCAGCTGCTTCTTCGACGATAACTGGTGCTTCGATGATTGGGTCTGACATGTTGCCAGCTGAAGCTGCAGAAGCTGCGGCTACAAATGCTGTCGCGATAACGAGTTTCTTCATTTTTTCCTCCAGAATTTGAACGCGTGAACTAAGCACGGTCCAATACTTGTTTCGTAGTTCAGTCTTAATCAGTATAATAAGGGCTTTGCAAACCTAATGTAGCGCTTTGCCGCTCAACTCCGTCCGCGTATCGTCAAATTAGCAACACTTGCGTGCCAACTTTTGTCAAATCGAAGAGTTCGGCGATATGTTCGTTGTAAAGTCCAATACAACCGTTCGATGATCGACGACCAATTTTTCGCGTGTCGTGTGTTCCGTGGATGCGATAATAGGTCCACGACAAGTAGAGCGCGTGTGTTCCAAGAGGGTTATCAGGACCGGGCCCTACGAACTCTGGCCACTCCGGGTTGCGCTCCCGCATAGAAGGCGTAGGTCGCCAGCTGGGTCCCTCAACCTTTTGTACAATTGCCGTTCGGCCAAGGCGCGTAAGGTCTTCTGTGAGCGGGACGCTGGTCGGATAAAGTTTGTAGATTGATTGATTTTCAGACCAATAATGCAAGGCTCTTGACGTCGTATCTACAAGGCATGCCCCATTTTTTAAGTTGTCAAAATAGGGCTCCCAGCTCAGTGAGCGGAAGCTTGAAATATTGCGGCGTACCACTTCGCTCAAATCCCGCTCGACTTCAACGGTTTCTGCGCCGTTTACGCTGGTTGTTTGCGACAAAGCAGGTGTAGCCAAAAGGGCTGTTGAACCCGTTAAAAAACCACGGCGGTTCATTGAACTATTAAAATTTGACATCGGACGTCTCCGGTAACGTTTTCAAAGCCGTATATATGGTTCTTGAGCCTCAGTCGCAAATCAAACCTTTGTAATAGGCGGTTTTGATCAGAACGGGATTTGCGTGAGCCGAGAAACCCCGCTAAAGCAAAACAGCAAAATCTTTTCGAAAGGGTTGTTATGCGCTTTATTGGTTCTATTCTGGTTGCAGCTGTTTTGTTGACCGCGTGTACAGCAGGCACGACAACGCCGCAAATGGGGGCTGACGGCAAGCCGTTGCCCAAACTTTACCGTATCTCCAACCATGCCACGAATAAGATTCAATTTCGAATTCTTGATTCGGTGAATTCTCTCCGTCAGGCTGCCGGTACTTCTGAAGTTGCTATGAATGCGCAGCTGATTGCCGCTGCGGAGACACATTCTCGTGATATGTCAGCGCAAAACCGACCTTGGCACTTTGGGTCTGATGGCTCTTCTCCCATCGACCGCGTCCTCCGGCTTGGGTACTCTGGGCCATTACTAGGAGAGCTTATTTCCGAAACTTATGAAACTGAGCTTGAAACGCTTGGGGCATGGATGGAAAAGCCTGATACGCGTGCAATTCTGCTAGACAAGCGAGCAACCAATATGGGCTTCGCATGGTATCAGGAAAGCACAGGCAAGATCTGGTGGACGCTGATCATGGGCGGCTAAGTGCCCCAGTATTTGCAGACAAAAAGGTTTGTGAGCCTACTGCTTGATCAGAATAGGCGTACCATTTTTGACCATTGAATAGATTTCTTCCATTTGCCGGTCAGTCACCGCAATGCATCCAGCCGTCCAATCGCGTTTGCCGTCTCTATATTTCTTGGGACGACCATGGATAAAAATATCGCCTCCCGGGCTTTTGCCAAGCGCACGCGCACGGGCGATATCGTCGACGTTCGGATATGAAATACCGATAGAGAGATGGAACTCACTGTTCGGGTTTCGACGATTGATGATGTATTGGCCTTCAGGTGTTCGCCCGTCGCCCTCAATACTTTTGTGCCCTCGAGGGCTAAAGCCGAGGTGAACATTGTAGGACTTGAGTACACGGGTCCCGTTCAAAAGATACAGTTTACGGGCGTCTTTTTCGACGAGGACTTGTGTGACTGCCGGCCCAGTATAGCTTTTGAATTTGGATGAAGAGCATCCAGCCATCAACAAAATTGATAAGAGAACTCCCAAGAGTTTTACCGCACGCATATTTTTGCTCGCATTTGCCTACAGTGGTTATTTACCAACCTTCCTTAAATGCTGCACTCTTTTTTGCTTAATCTAGTTGGTATTTTTCCAAAAACTGCTTCTTTGACGCGTTATAGCAGGACAGCAGCGCCGAAATTTCAATTTGATTGGCTGCTCGCTCTCCTTGGCGGCATTTCTCCGCAAAATCTTCAAATCCGAGATTGAGGGCGCTTCCCTTTAGAAAATGCATGCTTGCGGGCAGTTCGGCGACGGGCTTGTCAGTCAGGGTTGCAAGCTCTTCCTCGACCTCTTGAAGAAAAACTTCAACAATTTCACCAAAATCATCTACCCCGATGTCCTCGCGTAGCTCGTCTGCTTTGTTCCAGTTGATCATGGTGGCCAAACCCTTTTGTGCCAAGACACGTTACCGACTGGAAGTTAAGAGAAAGCAAAAAGACCTGTAAAAAGAGACTAGATATCTTCACTTCGGCTTAAGGCGATATGGCTAGTTTGCTGCGGAAGCGGTGTGCTGAACATGCCCAGGGTAAGAAATGCAAAGCAGCAGGCATCATATCGAAGCGGGACAGATCGACAGCAATCTTGTGCTTGTCGTTGATGATAGCCGTTTGCAACGCAGTATTCTGCGCGCCAGCCTAAAAAAATGGGGCTATCGCGTGGCTGAGGTCTCTAGCGGTGATGAGGCTCTGGACTTCTGCGAGAACAAACAGCCTGACCTTGTGATCAGCGATTGGATGATGCCTGGGATGGATGGCATTGAGTTTTGTCGTCGTTTCAAGGCGCTTGATACCGAGCGATTTGGCTACTTCATCCTTCTTACATCCAAAAGTGACAAGTCGGAAATCGCGCAGGGGCTCGATGCAGGAGCCGATGACTTTCTGACAAAGCCTGTGAGTTCTGCCGAGTTGCGCGCGCGCTTGGTGGCGGGCGAACGTATTCTCAACATGGAGCGAGAACTTACACGTAAAAATGAACTTGTAGAAAGCACATTGGGCGAGCTGAAATTGCTTTATGACAAGATCGATAGTGATTTGATCGAAGCGAAACAGCTTCAACAGTCTTTGGTGCGAGAGCGGTTTAAAGACTTTGGCACAGCCGCAATTTCACTGATGTTGCAGTCCAGTGGGCATGTGGGAGGTGATCTTGTCGGATACTTCCCCATCAACGATCAAGAAATTGGACTTTTTGCGATCGATGTCTCCGGACATGGCATTAGCTCGGCGCTTATGACAGCGCGGCTTGCGGGCTATATGTCGGCGGCCTCCAAGGACCAGAACATCGCGATTGAAAAGGGGCCTGATGGCACGTTCTACCCCATTGCTCCAAGTGAAGTGATCGCAAGGCTCAACAACCTCGTGCAGAGCGAGATGACGACTGAGCACTATTTTACCTTGGTTTACGCAACTGTGCATTTGCAGACTGGGAAAATAACGGCGGCGCAGGCAGGCCACCCGTATCCCTTGGTGCAGCGCAAGAATGGTGATGTGGAGGCTGTTGGTACCGGGGGGTTGCCTGTGGGGTTGGTACCTGATGCACGCTATGAGCAATTTGACGTCAGGCTTCAGAAAGGTGATCGGATGATTATTTTCTCTGATGGTGTGCCTGAATGCATGAGCGAGACTGGCGCCTTTTTTGACGATGAAAACCTAGTGAACTTTATGCGCGACTGGAAGAGAAAGCGTGGGCCAAACTTTCTTGATGGCCTCTTGTTTGAACTGGATAGATTCGCGGGAAGTAGGGACTTCTCTGACGATATTTCGGCTATTCTGCTAGAGTTTGAGGGCAATTCAGTCTGATCTCATGGCTTGCACCTATGTGTTTGCGCTATTAGGTGCAGAGCGAACAGACAGATTGGTAAAGCCCGATGGAAAACGCGACACATGTAAACTGGGATGAAAAGATCCTGCCTTTTGAATTGCGGGTCTCT
This sequence comes from Lentibacter algarum, assembly GCF_040580765.1. GTDB lineage: Bacteria > Pseudomonadota > Alphaproteobacteria > Rhodobacterales > Rhodobacteraceae > Lentibacter > Lentibacter algarum. Next base: position 3,156,248 of record NZ_CP158687.1, read on the forward strand.
GACAGTCGCGGACGGATCGTGCGCTTGGATCAGACCGTCAATGACATTCTGGCCCAGCACAACTACCCCAAACAAGTTGAGTCCCTTATTTCTGAAATGGTTGTTATTACAGCTCTCTTGGGAAGTATGATTGAACCAAGGTGGAAGTTGTCTCTGCAAGTTCAGACTGATGGGCCTGTGCGCATGATTGCTACAGATTATTTTGCGCCATCTGATACCGACAAAACTGCCAGCATCCGCGCCTATGCGAGCTATGATGCAACGCGCATCACAGACGGCAAGCCGTTTGATCAGCTTGGCAAAGGTTATTTTGCTGTACTCGTCGATCAGGGACAGGGGACAAAGCCTTATCAGGCGCTTTCGCCTCTTGAAGGAAGCTCAATCGCAGAGGCAGCCGAGGCTTATTTCGCGGCTTCAGAGCAGATCGCAACCAAGCTCGTTGTTGAGCACGGTGAGACCTATATGAAAGACGTTGGCACGCAGTGGCGGGCGGCGGGTATGCTTTTGCAGCACTTGCCCAAATCACTAAAGAGCGAAGGCGGCAATCCTGACAGCGAAAAAGAACTGCGAGAGCATGCTCTGCGCAAGGATGAAGATTGGAATAGGGTCAATATCCTTCTCAAGACTGTCGAAAGTCTTGAGCTGCTTGGCCCTTATGTTTCGCCACCAGAGCTTGTCTGGCGGCTGTTCAATGAAGAAGAACCAGCTGTTTATGACGCGCGCACTGTGAAATTTGGTTGTACCTGTTCGGAGGAGCGCGTGCGTCAGAGCCTCTCGATTTACGGTGTTAAAGACATTGAAAAGATGACAACTGAAGACGGCAAGGTGACCGCTGACTGCCAATTCTGTAGCCGTCACTTTGAACTTGATCCTGCAACAGTTGGCCTTGAGGCCAAGTAGCGCTTTGGAGCAGATAACGCAGATCAAGGCCGCGCTGATAAAGGCGGGGCGAGTCTCATCTGACTATGATCTGAATCCCGATGTGATCCCCGTGGAGCAAGGGATCAAAAGTCCTGCTGCGGTCCTGATCGCTTTGATGGAGCGTGACGGTTTGCTTTCGGTGATTTTGACCAAGCGAGCTCAGCATTTGCGCCATCACCCAGGACAGATTGCTTTCCCGGGTGGGAAGGTTGAGTCCGATGATGCCTCTGCAGAAGCCGCCAGTTTGCGCGAGGCATATGAAGAGATTGGCTTGCCGCCTGAGAATGTGGAGATATTTGGGGGGTTGCCCGAACATCTTACTGTGACGGGTTTTACTGTTCAGCCAATCCTCGGATTTGTGCATCGGCCTTTCACACCCGTTTTGGATGAAGGCGAAGTGGAGGAGATCATTTATGCGCCTCTCTCGCACCTAATTGATCCGACGAAATATTCTGTCCAGAGGCGGCAGTTTCGTGGGACATATCGAAAATACTATACGGTTCCCTATGGTCCGCATTACATTTGGGGGGCGACAGCGCGCATGACGCTGGGCTTGGCGGAGCGGATTTCAGGGTGACACAGGTATCAGGCATATGGCTTGAAGATCGGGCGGCACAAACGCTTTTGGGAGCGCTTGAAGCGGAGAGCTATCAAGCGTATTTCGTTGGTGGCTGTGTGCGAAATGCTCTGCTTGGCCTGCCCGTAAAAGATCTTGATGTCGCAACGAGTGCAAGGCCCGAAGTTGTGATTAAGCTCGCGAAAGAGCTGGGTTTCAAGCCTGTGCCCACAGGGCTTGAACATGGAACGGTGACTGTTGTTGGCAAGGGTTCAGTCCTTGAAGTAACAACTTTCCGCAAAGATATAGAGACGGATGGGCGCCACGCTGTCGTTGCGTTTTCTGACCGACTCGAGGACGATGCGGCGCGGCGCGATTTTCGTATGAATGCGCTATATGCCGACCGAAGTGGAACTGTGACGGACCCAACAGGCGGCGTGGCAGATATTGAAGCGCGAAAGATTTGCTTTGTTGGGGCTCCTGATCAGCGGATCAGAGAAGACTACCTGCGTATTGTGCGGCTCTTTCGGTTTGCGGCGCAGTTGGGCTTTGGCGCTGAGGGGATCGATCCGCTTGCGGCACAGGCTGCGGCGCGGCTGAGTTATGGGCTGCGGCATGTTTCTATTGAGCGGCAGACTTCCGAAATATTGAAGCTGCTTGGGGCAGATGAGTTGATGGCTACGCTCAGCTTGATGCAAGAGACAGGCGTATTGGCGCGAATTTTGAGAGGCGTGAGCTTGCCTGTTTTGCAGCGCTTCGTCGACTTTGGCGAGAGTGAGCCTGTGGCACGGTTGGCGGCGCTTCTGGTGTTTTCGGGGGAGATGCCATTGCGGCTTTCCAAGAAAGAGCAGCGCTTGTTTGATGCACTGCGCAGTTTTGCTTGGAGCACTCAGAGCGGCGAGGAACTGGCTTATCAGACTGATGCGCTAACTGCCAGAAAAGCCGTTTTTTTGCGGGCGGCACTGGCGGGTGGTGTAGCTGATGTTTCGGGCCTAGAGGCAGCAGCAGAACAACATTTACCACTGGCAGCAAAAGACCTTCCACATTTGTCTGGCAAGGCGCTGGGGGACGCTCTCAAGCACGCAGAGAAGGTGTGGATTGCCTCAGGGTTTACCCTCTCCAAAGAACAGCTTTTAGACGAGAAATGATGAAAGCACTTCGTCGTTCGTGATATCGCGCGCGCTGAAGCCTTTGTCGTTGGCGAGACGCATAAGGCGTTCGAAACTCTCAGGAGTGTCGGTCTCGATCCCGATCAGTACGGAGCCGAAGTTGCGCGCTGATTTCTTGAGATATTCAAAGCGCGTGATGTCATCATGTGGGCCAAGAAAGCCGAGAAAATCCTTCAGCGCACCAGGACGCTGCGGCATGCGCAAGATGAAGTATTTCTTGAGACCTGAATAGCGCTGGGCGCGTTCTTTGACTTCGGGCAAGCGTTCAAAGTCAAAGTTGCTACCCGAGACGATACAAACGACTGTTTTGCCCTTTATCTCCGCGCGCATATCTTTGAGAGCATCGATGGTAAGCGCTCCTGCTGGCTCAAGCACAACGCCTTCAATATTGAGCATTTCGATCAGGGTCGTGCAAAGCCTGTCTTCGCTGATTTGCAAATGAACTTCGTCTTTGTAGGGGCGCAGCTTTTCAAAAGTAAGCTGGCCTATCTCAGCGACGGCAGCACCGTCTACGAAGGAGTCAACACGCGCCAAGGGTACTGGTTTGCCTGCCTCTTGCGCGGCGGCGAGACATGCACCGCCAGATGGCTCAATAAAAGCGTAGTGTGTTTCACCGCCAAAGTAGGATGTCACGCCTGCAGAAAGGCCTCCGCCGCCCACGGGCAGCACGATCAGATCAGGGGCTTGGCCGAGCTGCTCTTCGATTTCGGCGGCCACTGTGGACTGACCCATGATCACGTCTTCGGCGTCGAACGGGGGCAGGAAGATACCATGCTCAGCCTCGCAATAGGCCTTGGCTGCGGCGAGGGTTTCGTCAAAATAGTCGCCCACCAGCTTGATCTCAATGAGGTCACCCCCAAAGGTCTTTGTCTTCATTATTTTTTGGCTAGGCGTTGTGACTGGCATAAAAATACGACCACGAACGCCAAGGTATTTGCACATGAAAGCAACGCCTTGAGCGTGGTTGCCAGCGCTTGCGCAGACGAAAAGCGGCGAGGTCTCGCGGCCCTTCATCGCGTTGGTCATGGCGTTGAAAGCGCCCCGAATTTTATAAGAGCGCACAGGGGTCAGGTCTTCGCGCTTGAGCAGGATATCGGCCTCATAGATTTCAGACAAATGCGCATTGCGCTGAAGCGGGGTGGCTTCAAAGACTTCGCGCAGGCGGGCTGCGATCTGGCGGGAGGCGGTTTTTATATTATCCATCTGTTTTTATTCTACCACGAAGGCCAGCAAAGCAAGGGGCTGCGCTTGCGGAGCGGCGCAAAAAGCGCTACCTCGCGGCAAACGAGACAAGAGGAAAGTATGATGTCGGCTCCCAAAAAAGTTGTCCTTGCGTATTCTGGTGGTCTGGACACCTCCATCATTCTCAAGTGGCTTGAGACAGAATATGGCTGTGAGGTCGTGACCTTTACGGCCGATCTGGGCCAAGGCGAAGAGCTGGAGCCTGCCCGCGCCAAAGCCGAGCTTATGGGTGTGAAAGACATCTATATAGAAGATGTGCGCGAAGAGTTTGTGCGAGATTTCGTCTTCCCGATGTTCCGCGCGAACGCTGTTTATGAAGGCCTTTACTTGCTTGGAACCTCGATCGCACGGCCGCTTATTTCCAAGCGCCTTGTCGAGATTGCTGAAGAAGTTGGTGCCGATGCTGTGGCCCACGGGGCAACGGGCAAGGGCAATGACCAAGTGCGTTTTGAGCTTGCTTGCTATGCACTTAATCCCGACATCAAGGTGATCGCGCCTTGGCGGGAATGGGATTTGACCAGCCGCACCAAGCTTATTGATTTTGCTGAGAAAAACCAGATCCCGATAGCCAAGGACAAGCGTGGGGAAGCGCCTTTCTCTGTCGATGCGAACCTCTTGCACACCTCCAGCGAAGGCAAGGTTCTGGAAGACCCAGCCGAGATGGCGCCTGACTATGTTTACCAGCGCACGGTGAGCCCAGAGGATGCGCCGAACGAGGCGGAATACATCGAAGTGGGCTTTGAGCGCGGCGATGCTGTGAGCATCAATGGAGAAGCGATGAGCCCTGCCACAATCCTGACGAAGCTCAACGAGCTGGGCGGGAAGCACGGGATCGGGCGTCTCGACTTTGTTGAGAACCGCTTTGTTGGTATGAAATCCCGCGGAATTTACGAGACACCTGGCGGGACTGTTTTGCTGGAAGCGCACCGTGGTATTGAGCAGATTACGCTTGATAGCGGCGCGGGGCATCTGAAGGACAGTCTGATGCCGCGCTATGCGGAGCTGATTTATAACGGCTTCTGGTACAGCCCTGAGCGTGAAATGCTGCAAGCGGCGATAGACAAGAGCCAAGAGCATGTGACGGGTACTGTGAAGCTGAAGCTTTACAAAGGGTCTGCTACATGTGTCGGCCGCTGGTCAGACCACTCGCTTTATTCGGAAGCGCATGTGACGTTCGAAGACGATGCGGGGGCGTATGATCAGAAGGATGCGGCTGGATTTATCCAGTTGAATGCTTTGCGCCTGAAGCTTCTGGCGGCGCGGAATCGTCGGCTGAAGTAATCCTGCCGAAGGGCTAAAAACCAAACAAAATCAAGCGGGTCCGTGCAGTATAGCATGGGCCCGCTTTGTATTTGTGACCCCTGCGTTTTTCAGGGTTAACGTCTCAAGATATGCCTGATTCTAGGGGGGTGATATGCGTGCACAACCCGTGCACACCCCGTGCACCGCCTGAAACGGGTTTGCGTTAAGGGAAAATTAGTTAATGCAGCGTGCGCTTGTCGCAAGGTTAAGGGAGCGAACGCTTCTGGGGCGCGCCATACTGCTGAAAAAGATGTGGGGATTGGATATGAATGAAATCGCGGAGGGACTTTCAAGAGGTCTGGAAGGCAAGAGCTTTGAGGGCTCTTTGAAGTTTGATTGTGGTACAGAGGGGGTGATCATCCTGCGAGATGGAGGGGTCACAACCGAGGATGGGCCAACGGACTGTACCCTTAAGATCAGCAAGGAGAACCTTGGCAAACTTCTCACTGGAAAGCTGAACGCGATGACAGGTGTGATGACGGGGAAGCTGAAAGTCTCTGGAGATATGTCTGTGGCGATGCGGCTGGCAAAGCTTCTTTAGGTCTCGCATTTTGGCTTTGCGAAAACCCGACCCATTGAGGGGGACCAGCCCCACTCAAACTCCCTATGGGATATTTCTGGAAAGAAGAGGTAGGCTTTGATCAGGCTGTGAGAGCGCGAGCTTGGCGGAAGGAGAGCAGGCGCTTGCCGTCTTCATCCCAGAGGTGCATGCGGACGGAGGCGAGGCTTTCGCGGATTGTCATGCGGTTTATCTCTCCGAGCTCGGCATTTTCGCGCAGCACTTCTGGCAAGCGATAGAACGGAATGCGCGCGTAGAGATGATGCACATGGTGGATCGCAATATTGGCGCTGAACCAGTTGAGCCATGACGGGAGGATATAGTGCGAGCTACCGTAAAGCGCGGCATCGTGCAAATCCCAGTTTTCGTCGTGGTCCCATGTTGTTTCTTCGAACTGATGCTGGACGTAGAAGAGCCACATGCCTGCCGTCGCTGCAAGGAGCGTTGAGGGCACGAAAATCAACAGGATTGGGGCCCAGCCGCCAAAATAGTAGATCGTTCCGAGAACAGCCAAAAGCGCAAGATTGGTAAGCATGGCGGACACCCAGTATTTGGGTGTCTTTGTCAGGCCGACTGGGAAGCGTTGCTGAATGAAAAAGAGATAGGCGGGCACAAAGCCGAAGAGGAAGAACGGGTTCCGATAGGCGCGGTATTGAAGCTTCCAGAGCGGTGAGAGGGCCTGATATTCGGCAACTGTCAGGGTGACGATGTCGCCGATGCCACGCTTTTCGAGATTGCCGTGTGAAGAATGGTGAATCGCATGGGTGCGACGCCAGACATCATAGGGTGTCAGTGTGACGACACCGAGGACGCGGCCAACCCAATCGCTTGCTGTTCGATTTTTGAAAAGCGAGCCGTGGCCGCAGTCATGCTGAATTGTGAAGAGGCGCAGTAGGAACATAGAGATTGGCACCGAGAGCGCCAATGTGAGCCAGTAACTCACCGAGAGCGATACCCATGCCGCTGCCCAAAGGGCGAGGAAGGGTACAGCCGTGATCAAAAGCTCAAAGTTGCTGCGCGCGGGATTGGGCTCGCGGAATTTTGCGAGGGTGCTGACCCATTCTTTGGCGGATTTGACTGTTTTGGTCTGCTCGGTCGGGAAGGCGGATGCGATGTTCATACGTCTCTGTCTTAATTTTTTCTTTGCAAACACATAAAGCAACGAGGGCATGAGGGAAGGGGGAATATGACTTTTTTGGCAAACCTGCGCTAAAAGGTAGCTTTTTGGGGCTGAATTTTGACTCGCTTATGGCTTTAGGGCGCAAGTTTATGGGCGGCGAGGCGCTCGTAGATGGGCAGGGCTTTTGCGAGAAGCTCTTGCTGAGCCTCTGTTTCCAGGACGGGCAGTGGCCCTTCGGGGCCGGCGAAGCCTGTGGAGCTGTGCACTGCATTGTACCAATGGGCGGCCCAGACGCCATCGGAGGGGTGGCCGCCTTTGGGCCAGCTCAGCATCGCGGGATCAAAGGAGAGATCGAGCGCGGTGCAGAGTTTTGTGAGCATCGGTTCAGGCTCTTCACGGATATCTGCGCTGTCGATGACAAGGGGGGTATGGCTCTCGGCGCGGAGCATCTCGAAGAGTTCGAGCTGTTGGGAGAAGCCGATATCAGCGAGGCCGAAGTCTTCATATTTTGCGCCGAAGCTGGCGATTACGCGGGCCGGGTGACGGATCAGAAAGACGTTTTTGACAGTGTTCATCCAGTCGCGCGGCACCGAGGGCAGCATGTGTTGGCACATGTGCTTTTGGTAGAAGTGCTTTGATATGGGGTTTGTTAGAGACTGTATAACCTGATCTGCATCTTGGGGCTGGGAGGCGAGAACCTCCTCGCGCATTGGGTGTGCGAGACCCGTTTCACGCAGGTAATGGGCGTAGAAGGGCTCATCGACCACGGCGAAATCGGCGCGGTTGCCGAAGCTGTACATGAGCGCGGTTGATAGATTCCGTGGGCCGGACCACATTGCGATTTTGGTCATGCGCGGGCCTCAATCAGTGCTTTGTAGAGCGCACGGATGCGTTTTGTTACGGGGCCCATTTCCCCTGTCCCGATCTGGCGTCCGTCTATCTCGCTGACGGGGGTTTGTGCGCCGAATGTGCCTGTGAGGAAGGCTTCATCTGCGCCGTAGGTATCGACAAGCGAATAATTGCGCTCATAAACTGGGATGCCATCAGCGCGGCAAACATCAATCACCTTCTGGCGGGTGATTCCGTTCATGCAATAGTCGCCTGTACTGGTCCAGACGGCGCCTTTACGCACGATGAAAAAATTGCAGGCGTTGGTTGTGTTTACGAAGCCGTGGACATCAAGCATCAGCGCCTCGTCGGCGCCTGCCTTTTCAGCGGCGATGCAGGCGAGAATGCAGTTGAGCTTGGAATGGGAGTTGAGCTTTGGGTCCTGTGTCATCGGCAGGCCGCGGATGTGAGGGACCGTGGCGAGGCGGATGGGACGCGGGATTTTGGGCTGGGAGTGCTCCATGATGATTGTGATGGTGGGGCCTTGGCGGCTGAGTGAGGGGTGTTGGAAGGGACGCGTTTTGACCCCCCGAGTGACCATGAGGCGCGCATGGGCGTCTGTTGTCATATCATTTGCGGATTGTGTCTCTAACAGGGCCGAATAGAGCTCATCACGGGTCATGCCGATATCAAGATCAATCGCTTTGGCGGCCTCAAAGAGCCTGTCAAAATGTTCATCCCAGAAGGCCCATTGACCGTTGTAGAGGCGCAAGCCTTCCCATACGCCATCGCCGAGCATGAAACCGCTGTCATAGACAGACACAAGCGCCTCGGCCTTGGGGACGCAGCGGCCGTTGAGCCAAATCTGGAGGTCTTCGTTGCGTGCATCTTCTTCGGCGGCGTGGGTTGTTATTTTGTCACTCATGTTTCGACCTCTCACGTTTCGGGGATCAGTAGTAACCTCTCTGTGAGGCCTGTCTACAGGGGAGTTTTTACGCGCTAGAATGAGGGGACGTTTAGCAGGAGTGAAAGCTATGATGTGCTGTGTGAGAGAAATGAAGGCCTTGATGCTGGCGGTGTTGATTGCGCTGGCGCTGATGATGCAAGCCATCATGGCTGAGGCAGGTCCGCGCGAGGAGATTGTTGTCGCTGGTGGCTGTTTCTGGTGTGTGGAGTCTGACTTTGAGGGGGTTCCCGGTGTGATTGCTGCGGTCTCAGGCTTTGCCGGTGGGAAATCGACAAACCCGACTTACAAGGATCACACAGGACATTATGAGGTTGTGAAGATCACTTTTGATGCGGGAAAGATCAGCCGTGACGAGATTTTGCACAAGTTCATGCGCTCGATTGATCCGACGGATGATGGCGGGCAGTTTTGTGACCGAGGGCCTGCGTATAAGACAGCGCTGTTTTATAACGGCACAGATCAGCGGGTGGCCGCTGAGCAGGCTGTGAGCGCGGCGGGTCAGGACTTGGGGCGCAAAATCGTTACTAAGATTTTGCCGCTGAGCGGCTTTTACCCAGCCGAGGACTATCATCAGGATTATTATAAGAGCTCTGATATTGTCCTGACGCGGGCGGGTCCGAAGAGCAAGGCAAGTGCGTATAAGTTTTATCGCAAGGCCTGTGGTCGTGACGCAAAGGTGAAGGCTCTCTGGGGCGGTGCAGCGCCGTTTGCGGGGTAGGTTGCGCCGCGTATTGGTGGTGAGGCGGCTTTGCCCCATCAGTTTCAAAAGCCGAGGGCTTTTGAAACCTCTCCCCTAGGATATTTCTAGAACGAGGAAGAGTCAGCTAGGCTTGAGCCTTTAGGAAGCTGTCGACTGCGGAGCGAGAGGGGATGGCGTCAGCTGTCCCTCTTTTTGTGACTTTGAGGGCAGAGGCGGCGGCGGCGCAGCGCAAGGCGTCTTGCAGGCTTTGGCCTTCCTGCAGGGCGGCGGCGAGATAGCCTGTGAAAGTATCGCCTGCGCCTGTTGTGTCTAGCGCTTGCACGGGGAAGGCCGAGAAGCGCTGTTTGCCTTTGGATGTCAGGGCGTAGCCGCCTTTTGAGCCTTCGGTTACCACGATCGTTTCGGGGGAAAGATCGGCTGTGCTTTTGGCCTCAGACAGTTGTTTCATTTCGACAGCATTGAGAATGAGAATATCGGTCAGCGGCAGGAGCGCGGCTGTTGCCGCGGCATTGAAGGGCGCGGCGGCGTAGAGCACTTTGAGGCCAAGACTGCGCGCGAGTGTGGCGGCCTCAAAAGCAAGGTTGGTCTCGTTTTGGAGAAGCAGCATATCGCCGCGCTTTGCGCTAAGCAGAGCGGTTTTGAGCTGTGTCAGAGACTGCTGCATGTTGGCACCAGGGAAAACGACGATAGCGTTTTCGCCCTTTGGGTCCACATTGATAATCGCGTGGGCTGTTGGGGCGGTGACCTCGGAGATATGCGTGGTGTCGACGCCGAGCGCTTTGAGGCGGGAGACGGCCCATGCACCATCGGGGCCGACTGCGCCGATATGCACCACACGCGCACCAGCTTGGGCCGCGGCGACCGACTGGTTTGCGCCCTTGCCGCCGAGGCCTGTGCTGTGGCTCTCGGCGAGGATGGTTTCGCCCGGCGCGGGGAGGTGAGGAACCTCGTAGAAGTGGTCGAGGTTGATCGAGCCGAGGCAGAAGAGCGTCATGGTTTACCCGACTTTGCAGGCGGCGAGCACGGCCATGTTCAGGATGTCATTGACTGTCGAGACAGTGGAACAAATCTGGATGCTTTCGTCGATGCCCGCAAGAATGGGGCCAATAACTGTTGCGCCGGCCATTTCCTGCATCAGCTTTGTACTGATGGAGGCGGAGTGACGCGCAGGAACGACGAGGATATTGGCGGGACCTGTGAGGCGCGAGAAGGGGTAGCTTTTTTGCGCCTGAGCATTCAGCGCGACATCGACTGTCATCTCGCCCTCATACTCGAAATCAGCGCCGCGGGCTTCAAGAACGCTTGGTGCCTTGTGCATCTTCTCGGCGCGCTCGGAGCGCGGGTAGCCGAATGTGGAGAAGCTGACGAATGCGACGCGGGGCTCAAGGCCCAAGTGGCGTGCGACATCGGCTGAGCGCTCGGCGATTGTGGCGAGGTCTTGCTCGTCAGGCCATTCGTGGACGAGCGTATCGCCAACGAGAACAATGCGGCCTTTGTGAAGCAGTGCCGTGACGCCCACTGCGCCTGCTTCGGCGCTTGCGTCAAACACCATGTTGATGCGTTGCATTACGTGTGCCGACTTGCGGGTAGCACCTGTGATGAGGCCTTCGCCATGACCATGGGCCAGCATAAGCGCTGCGAACACGTGACGGTCGCGCGCAGCGAGGCGGTGCACATCGTGGCGGTCAAACCCTTGACGCTGGAGGCGCTTGTAGAGGAAGGCCTTGTATTCGGCCAAGTGGGGCGAATTGGCGGCGTTGACGATTTCGAGCTCGCCAACAGCATCGGCCATGCCTTCGGCAGTGAGCTTGGTTTTTACATCATCCTCGCGGCCTACGACGAGGGCACGGCCCATGCCAGAGCGTTGATACTGGACGGCGGCGCGCAGCACGCGGGGATCATCGCCTTCGGCGAAGATCATTGTCGCCTGATTTTGACGGGCGCGGGCGTTGAGGCTGCGCAGGATGCTGGCTGTCGGGTCCATCCGCGATTTGAGGGAGGCCTCATAGGCGTCCATATCAATGATCGGGCGGCGGGCGACGCCTGTGTCCATACCTGCCTTGGCGACGGCGGGAGGGATCACATAAATCAGGCGCGGATCAAACGGTGTCGGGATGATGTAGTCGCGCCCGAAGCTGAGCTTTTTGCCATAGGCCATTGCGACTTCGTCAGGGACATCCTCGCGCGCCAGTTTGGCCAGCGCTTCGGCGCAGGCGATTTTCATTTCGTCGTTGATGGCGCGAGCGTGGATATCGAGCGCGCCGCGGAAGAGATAGGGGAAGCCGAGGACGTTGTTCACTTGATTGGGATAATCCGAGCGGCCTGTGGCGACGATCACGTCTTCGCGCACGGCATGGGCCTCTTCGGGTGTGATCTCGGGGTCAGGATTGGCCATGGCGAAGATCACGGCGTTTTTGCCCATGGAGGCGACCATCTCTTGCGTGACCGCGCCTTTGGCGGAGACGCCAAGGAAGACATCGGCGCCATCCATGGCTTCTGCGAGTGTGCGCGCAGGCGTGTTGGCGGCGTGAGCCGATTTCCACTGGTTCATGCCTTCGGTGCGGCCCTGATAGATCACGCCTTTGGTATCGCAAAGGATGCAGTTGTCGTGCTTTGCGCCCATGACTTTGATCAGTTCGATACAAGCGATGCCTGCTGCGCCAGCGCCGTTAACGACGATTTTGACGTCTTCGATTTTCTTGCCGGAAATTTGCAGGGCGTTGAGAAGCCCAGCTGCGCAGATCACGGCTGTGCCGTGTTGGTCGTCGTGGAAGACGGGGATATCCATCTGCTCTTTGAGAGTTTGCTCGATGATGAAGCATTCGGGCGCTTTGATGTCTTCGAGGTTGATGCCGCCGAATGTCGGGCCCATCAGGCGCACGGCGTTGATAAACTCGTCGGGGTCTTCTGTATCAAGCTCAAGATCGATTGAGTTGACATCAGCAAAGCGTTTGAAGAGTACGGCCTTGCCCTCCATCACGGGCTTGGAGCCGAGCGCGCCCAGATTGCCAAGGCCGAGGACGGCCGTACCGTTGGAGATCACGGCGACGAGATTGCCTTTGTTGGTGTAGTCATAGGCGAGCTCTGGATTGGCGGCGATGTCTTCGCAAGGGACGGCAACGCCCGGAGAGTAGGCAAGAGAAAGATCCCGCTGTGTTGTCATGGGGACAGTTGCCTGCACCTCCCATTTGCCAGGTGTTGGCTCAAGGTGAAAGGCAAGGGCGTCTTCGCGGGAGATCTTCTGCTTGGTCATTTTTGGCCTGATTCAATACTGGTTTAATAAGGGGTCGGGCAGTCATAGCCTTTGTCGGCGCTTCTCTCAAACGATTTCAGACTTTCGGCTTTCGCGCGGTCGCTTGGCAGATTAGTTTGGCCCCAACCATTCGGGGGGATGAGCCTGTGAGCGCTGCCAAGCCAACTGTGACGCCAATGATGGCGCAGTATCTTGAGATTAAGGGGAATTACCCCGAGGCGCTCTTGTTTTATCGCATGGGCGACTTTTACGAGATGTTCTTTGACGATGCTGTGGCAGCGTCGGAAGCGCTGGATATTGCGCTGACCAAGCGAGGCAAACACGACGGCGAGGATATTGCCATGTGCGGTGTGCCCCATCATGCGGCTGAGAACTACCTTTTGACGCTTATTCGCAAGGGCTTTCGTGTGGCTGTTTGTGAACAGTTGGAAAGTCCCGAAGAGGCCAAGAAGCGCGGCTATAAATCAGTTGTGCGGCGGGATGTTGTGCGGCTTGTCACGCCGGGCACGCTGACAGAAGACAGCCTTTTGGAGGCGCGCCGCAACAACTTTTTGGCGGCGTATATCGAGATTCGCGATGTGGCAGGGCTGGCTTGGCTTGATATGTCCACAGGTGACTTTCGGGTTATGGAGCTATCGCGCGTGCGGCTGGGGCCAGAGCTTGCGCGGCTTTCACCGAGTGAAATTGTTTTTGCGGATGCACAGTTTAACGAGCTTGCGCCGCTGGCTGAGGAACAAGGCGTCGCTGTGAGCGAACTGGGCAAGGCCAGCTTTGACAGCGAGGGGGCTCAGAAGCGGCTCTGTACCTTTTTTGAAGTCGAGACCTTGGACGCTTTTGGCCAATTTTCACGCGCTGAAGTTTCGGCGCTGGGGGCTGTGCTTGATTATCTGGAGATCACCCAGAAGGGGAAGCTGCCGCTTTTGGCAGCACCCGTGCGCGAAGTGGCGGGACGGGTTATGCAGATTGATGCGGCCACGCGGCGCAATCTTGAGCTGACGCGCTCTATGCAGGGTGCGCGCGCTGGCTCGCTTCTGGGGGCGATTGACCGCACGTTGACAGCGCAGGGCGCGCGGCTTTTGGAGCGGCGGGTTAGCTCGCCCTCTTGTGACGTGGCCGAGATTTCTGCGCGTCTGGATGCTGTGAGTGTTGGGCTGGCTGATACAGGGTTTCTGGCGGACACTCGTGACAGCTTGCGCCATGTGCCAGATATGGAGCGCGCGCTTTCAAGGCTTGGGCTAGAGCGCGGCGGGCCGAGAGACTTGGCGAGTATTCGCAACGGTCTTGGGAAAGCGGGTGATATAGGCTCTAATATGGCCAAACTTGAGCTGCCCACGCTTTTGAGAGAAGCAGGCCAAAAGCTTTTGGGGCATGATGCACTCGTTGATCTGCTTGATGCGGCGCTTGTGGCGGAGCCGCCTTTGTTTGCCCGCGATGGCGGGTTTGTGGCAGCCGGCTATGACGAAGAGCTCGACGCCAGCCGCGCCTTGCGCGACGAGGGACGCGGCGTGATTGCTAAGATGCAGGCGGACTATGCCGCTGACACGGGGATTGCGGCGCTCAAGATCAAGCACAACAATGTGCTTGGGTATTTCATCGAGGTGACGGCGACCCATGCGGAGAAAATGTTGGGCGCGCCACTTAACGAACGCTTCAAACACCGCCAAACCACCGCCAATCAGGTGCGCTTTACCACGCCTGAATTGAACGAGATGGAAACACGAATACTCAATGCGGGCGGACGCGCGACCGAGATTGAGCTGCGGATTTTTGGCGAGCTGCGCGGTGCCATTCTGGCGGAGCAGGAGGCTGTCTTTGCGGCCACGGGGGCGCTGGCCGAAATCGACCTTGCCCTTGGGCTTGCCAGCATCGCGCGGGAAGAAGATTGGGCACGGCCCTCCGTTGACATGAGCCATGCGCTTGAGATCAGCCAAGGGCGCCACCCCGTTGTGGAGCAGGCTTTGCGGCGGCAGGGTAGCACAAGCTTTGTCCCGAATGACTGCGTGTTGGCTGAAGACGACCAGCTTTGGCTTCTGACGGGACCGAACATGGCGGGTAAGTCGACCTTTCTACGCCAGAATGCGCTGATTGCTGTGCTGGCACAGATGGGAAGCTATGTGCCTGCGGTGGCGGCACGTGTGGGGATTGTGAGCCAGCTTTTCAGCCGTGTGGGCGCGAGTGATGATCTGGCACGGGGGCGCTCGACTTTTATGGTCGAGATGGTGGAAACCGCCGCGATCCTCAATCAGGCGGATGAACGTGCGCTTGTTATTCTCGACGAGATTGGGCGCGGCACGGCGACGTATGATGGCCTCTCGATTGCTTGGGCCACGCTGGAGCACTTGCACGAGAGCAACCACTGCCGCGCGCTTTTTGCGACGCACTATCATGAAATGACCCAGCTGTCTGACAAGCTTGAGCGCTGCTCCAACGCCACTGTCATGGTGAAAGAGTGGGAGGGCGATATCATCTTCTTGCATGAGGTGCGCAAAGGTGTCGCGGACCGCTCTTATGGGGTGCAGGTTGCCAAGTTGGCTGGTCTGCCCGAGAGCGTGATTGCGCGGGCGCGTGTTGTGCTTGACGCGTTGGAGAAGGGCGAGCGGGAAGGCTCTGCAAAGGCCGTTATTGACGATTTGCCATTGTTTAGTGCCACACCTGCGCCCGCACCAGTAAAGGCCAAGGAGAGTGAAGTGGAAGGCGCTTTGGCCGACGTCTTCCCCGACGAGCTGACGCCGCGCGAGGCGCTGGCTGTGCTTTACGAGCTGAAGGCAAAGATGGCTAAGTGATCTGCTTGAGATCATCCAGAAGCGCATTTGACATGGCTTCAGCATGATCAAGCCGCGCTTGGGGCATGTTTGGGTGCTCGACTTTGATTAGGGCTTCAAAGCAGATGAAGTAGGGCAAGAAGCCGTTTTCTTCTTGGTCGGAAAACTCAAAGCGCTTTGTGAAGGCTTCAAAGGCGGCGGCGTCGACACCGAAGCGGCGTGAGCCTGAGGGAAGCATGCCGCGGCGGGCCATATGAACGAGCGCACGGGCGATGTCTTTGTAGAGTGGGGCGTGATTGGTTGCGCCAAGATCAATCGCGGTGACGGTCTGGCCATCCCAGAAGAGATTGTTGAGATGAAAGTCGCCATGGGCGAGCGCCACGCGCCATTCGGGAAAGTCGATCTGGCGGTACAGTTTTTTCATTTTTTGAAACACGCGGGATTCGACGTTGCGCAGGCTGTCGTGCGGCTGTTTTTCGGCGGCTTTCTCGGCCCAGCTGCGCCACGGGCGTCGATTGGGGGCGCGCCACTCTTCGGTTGGCGCAGTAAATTTGCGCAGCCAGTCGGCGGAGCGCGCTATGGGGGCGGAGCGTTCCTCCGACGGTAGACGCCAGAGCGCTGTCAGCAGGCCTTCGCCTTTGGCCAGCGCCGTAATGGTTAGGCCAGCTTCGGGAGCGTGAAAGAGAGGCTCCTGAACGGTGAGCGGAGCCGTATTCATATAAGCCCAGGCGCGGGCGAGTTCATCCCATTCTTTTGTGGTTGTCGCTTGCGCCTCGGCGGAGAGCGTAAGGCGGAACACAGCGTCTTGGCCCTGAAAGCTGCCTTGAAACACGGCGTGACGGCTTGGTACGAGGTGAAGCGCAGGGCCGATGCTGTAGACGCGGCCTTGAAGGGCCGTGGATGCGACATGAGTGAGCCTGTCCAAAGCGGCGCGGGCCTCTTCGGGGAAAAGCTCAATGTTACTCGTCTCAACCACTGTCATAGGGAGAGCATATGCGCGGGCGGTTGTGAATTGAACCCTAAACGAAGCGCCTGTATGGTCGGGAAAATTGAGCTGGAGAGACGCATGAGCGAGACACCTGTTACCGAGATGAGCTTTGAGGCGGCGATGGCCGAACTTGAGAAAGTTGTGGGCCAGCTTGAGCGGGGTGATGTGCCACTGGATGACTCTATCAAGCTTTATGAGCGCGGCGCGCTTTTGAAGAAGCATTGCGAAGGTAAGCTGAAGGACGCAGAAGAAAAAGTCGCCGCGATTACGCTGGATGGCGAAGGCAATCCGACAGGGACGAAGCCGCTTGACGTTGATTGAACCACTGGGCTTTGAGGCGGCGTTGACGCGGGCGCAGAGCCTGATGCAGCAAGCGCCTGAAGCGTTTTTTGAAGAGGCCCGTTCGCGGCCTGAGGCCGAGCTGCTCGAAGCGATGCGCTATGCGCTGGAGGGCGGGAAGGCCCTGCGGGCTTTTCTTGTGATCGAATCGGCGCGGCTGCACGGGCAGGGGCTTGAAGCTGCGACACGTGCGGGGCTGGCTGTGGAGTGTATCCATGCCTATTCGCTGATCCATGATGATCTGCCGTGCATGGACGACGATGACCTGCGCCGTGGTAAGCCCACGGTGCACAAGAAATGGAACGAGCACACTGCCGTTTTGGCGGGGGACGCTTTGCAAGCCAAGGGCTTTGAGCTGCTCGCGAGCGAGGATATGCCCAATGCGCTCCCGCTGTTGCGGGGGCTGGCTGAGGCGAGTGGTCATGGCGGGATGGTTGGCGGCCAGATGATGGATATTGCGGCGGAAACCAGTGAGATGCCGCTGACTCTGGCCGAGATCAAGGCTGTTCAGAACGGCAAGACAGGCGCGCTGATCCGTTGGTCAGCGACGGCTGGCGCTGTGATGGCGGGCGCTGATTGTGCTGGATTAGAGACCTATGGCGACAGGCTTGGGCTTGCCTTCCAGATTGCTGATGACATTCTTGATGTAGAAGGTGATGCGCAAGAAACGGGCAAGGCCGTGGGCAAGGATGAAGAGGCTGGCAAGGCGACATTTGTCTCGCTTCTGGGGCTTGATGCGGCAAAACGCCAAGCGGCAAGCCTTGTGGAAGAGGCCTGTGAGGCCTTATCTGTTTATAAAGACAATGCTGATTGCTTGCGAGAGGCTGCGCGCTTCGTTATCTCGCGGCGCAAATGAGTGTTCCCTTGAAAGGGTGATTATGACCGACCGCCCCAAGACCCCGCTGCTAGATAAAGTGGCCAGCCCCGCTGATATGAAGCGGCTGAGCGATGGCGAACTCGTTACGCTGGCTGGAGAGCTGCGCGCCGAGACGATTTCGGCGGTGAGTGAAACGGGCGGACATTTGGGCGCCGGTTTGGGTGTGATTGAACTGACCGTGGCGCTGCATGCTGTTTTTGATGCGCCCAAAGACAAGATTATCTGGGATGTTTCGCATCAGTCTTACCCTCACAAGATCCTAACAGGGCGGCGGGACCGTATCCGCACTTTGCGCAAGCGTGGCGGCCTGAGCGGATTTACCAAGCGTTCTGAGAGCCCATATGATTGCTTCGGGGCGGCACATAGCTCCACTTCGATCAGCGCTGCGCTGGGCTTTGCTGTGGCGCGCGACTTGGGCGGAAACTGCCCCGAAGGACTGGGCGATGCGATTGCCGTTATCGGCGATGGCGCGATGAGCGCGGGCATGGCTTTTGAGGCGATGAACAACGCTGGGCATTTGGGCAAGCGGCTGATTGTGATCCTGAATGACAACGAGATGAGTATTGCGCCGCCTGTGGGCGCGCTTTCGAGTTATCTGAGCCGTTTGTATGCCGAGGAGCCTTTTCAGGAACTCAAGGCTGCGGCCAAGGGCGCGGTCAGTCTGATGCCACCGTTCTTTCAAGAGGGGGCGAAGCGGGCCAAGGAAATGCTCAAGGGTATGACCGTGGGCGGCACGCTTTTTGAAGAGCTGGGCTTTAGCTATATCGGGCCGATTGATGGCCATGACATGGACCAGCTGCTGCCGCTTCTGCGCACTGTGAAGGCGCGCGCAACGGGGCCTATCCTTATTCATGCGATCACCAAAAAGGGTAAGGGCTATGCCCCCGCCGAGGCGCGCGACGACAAGGGCCACGCGACGGCGAAGTTTGATGTGATCACTGGGAAGCAAGTGAAAACGCCGAGCAATGCACCGAGCTATACGGCTGTGTTTGGTGATGAGCTGGTTGCGCTTGCGGCAGAAGACGACAAGATCTGCGCTGTCACGGCGGCGATGCCGAGCGGCACTGGGCTTGACTTGATGGCCGAACGTTACCCCAGCCGCTGCTTTGATGTGAGCATTGCAGAGCAGCATGGTGTCACTTTTTGCGCGGCTTTGGCGGCGGGCGGGATGAAGCCGTTTTGCACGATGTATTCGACGTTCCTTCAGCGCGGGTACGACCAGATTGTGCATGATGTGGCGTTGCAGAACCTGCCTGTACGCTTTGCGATTGACCGTGCAGGGCTTGTTGGCGCCGATGGGGCGACGCATGCGGGGAGCTATGACATCGCGTATCTCGCGAACCTGCCCAATATGGTTGTGATGGCGGCGTCTGACGAGGCGGAGCTGAAGCATATGGTCGTTACGGCAGCGAGCTATGATGCGGGGCCTATTGCCTTCAGGTATCCGCGCGGCGAGGGCGTTGGCGTAGAGCTGCCGGCGCGCGGCGTTGCGCTTGAGATCGGTAAGGGCCGTGTTGTGCGTGAGGGCGCGCGCGTGGCGCTTTTGAGCTTTGGCACGCGGCTGGCCGAGGCCGAGAAAGCCGCCGAACAGCTGGCCGCGAAGGGGATTACTCCGACTGTCGCAGACGCGCGGTTTGCGAAGCCTTTGGATAAAGAGATGATCTTGCGGCTGGCACGTGAACATGAAGTTCTGATCACGCTGGAAGAGGGCGCTGTGGGCGGGTTTGGCTCGCATGTGGCGCAGCTTCTGGCCGAGGAAGGCGCTTTTGACGCGGGGCTCAAGTTCCGCTCTATGGTCTTGCCTGACTGGTTTATTGACCAAGGATCGCCTTCAGAAATGTATGCCGAGGCAGGGCTAGAGGCCGCGGACATCGTCACGAAAGTGCTCGATGTGCTTGGGGTTGCTCAGGTGAAGGGGCAGCGGGCTTAGACTAAAACAGAGTGTAGTGTGTATGACGATTCCTAATTATCAAGTTTTGATGTTACCTGTCCTGAAGCTCATTGCCACAGGGCATGAAACAATCCCAAGCTGCCTCGAGCCGCTGCGAAGCGAGTTTGCGATTTCAGAAAACGAGTTTGAAGAGCTGTTGCCGAGTGGCAAACAAACCGTCTTGGCAAACCGCGCGCATTGGGCGCGAAACTATATGTCGCAAGCTGGATTGGTTGAGCCGATCAAGCGGGGGCATTACCGGCTCACCCAAGAGGGGGAAGCGTTGCTAGCGAACCCGCCTCAAGGGCTGAACGCTGATTACTTAAAACGATATGACCGGTTTCTTGAGTTTTTGCAGCGGTCTTCGACGACACAAAACGACAATTCAAACGACGCTAAAAATGCTGACAGCAAGAGTGAAGCGTCGACGCCAGAAGACTTAATGGCGAAGAGCCACCGTGAAATTGAAGCGCTGTTGAGGAACGATTTGCTGGAGGCGGTGCTCTCTGTTTCTCCTGCGCGATTTGAACAGCTGATTGTCGATCTGCTGGTAGCTATGGGCTACGGCGGTGGGGACTCTTCCATGGGAAAGAGTATCGGTAAATCGGGAGATGGCGGGATTGACGGGGTGATCAATGAAGACGCTCTGGGGCTTGATGCCGTTTATGTTCAGGCCAAGCGCTATGATCCTTCAAACAAGGTTGGTCGGCCTGATATCCAGAAGTTTGTCGGCTCTCTCACAGGCGAAAGCGCAACGAAGGGCGTGTTTGTTACGACCTCGGCGTTTTCTCGCGAAGCGCAGGATTATATCAGCCGTGTTCAACAACGGATTGTTTTGATCGACGGTGAAATGCTGGCCAGACTGATGATCCAGCACGGTGTCGGCGTGAGGGCGCGGGCGCAATATGTCATCCGCTCGATAGATGAAGACTATTTCCCAGAAAGAGAAACCTAACCTTTCCGCTCGCCGCCCAAAGCATCCAGCTTTTTATCAATCGCATCGAGGCGTGCTTTGACGTCGTCGCGGTAGGCGTCGGTGTTGGCGATGTCTTCGGTGTGGTGGGCGTCTTGCATGGAGTTGACCACGAGGCCGACGAGCAAGTTGACCACTGCGAAAGTTGTCACGAGGATGAATGGCAGGAAGAAGGCCCATGCGTAGGGGTAGATTTCCATCACGGGGCGTACGATCCCCATGGACCAGCTTTCGAGCGTCATGATCTGAAAGAGTGTGTAAGCGGATGCCCCGAGCGAGCCGAACCACTGCGGGAAGGCATCGGCGAAGAGTTTTGTGGCGATGACGGCGCCGATGTAGAAGATCAGGCCCATCAGCATGAAGACCGAGCCCATCCCGGGCATTGCCGTGATGAGGCCTTCGACCACGCGGCGTAGAGACGGGGCGACCGAGATCACACGGAGCACCCGCAGGATGCGCAGGGCGCGCATTGCGGAGAAGCCTTGGCCCGCAGGGATAAGCGAAATGGCGATGATCACAAAGTCGAATATGTTCCAACCCGAGCGGAAAAAGCGGGGGCCGTGGGCGACGAGCTTGGCGAGCAGTTCGACCACGAAGATGGTCAGGCAGAGCGTATCAAGCGTTTTGATCAGCCCGCTATAGTTTGCCATGGCGCTTTGGGATGTCTCCAAGCCGAGGATGATCGCGTTAAAGATGATTACGGCTGTAATGATCGTTGCGGTTCTTGGGTGATCGACGAGTTTGGCGAGCGTTGCGCGCAGGGACATATGGGCCTCGAAAGCTAGGGTTTAGAGTTAGGTAGGGGCTGGGGCGCGAAAGGCAAGTTTATTTGCGCGTTTCGGCCGCGAGGACAGCCTGAAGGCCAGACTTATAGTCGGGGTAATGGAGTGTCACGCCGAGGTCATTCTTGATGCGTTCATTTGCGACGCGTTTGCTTTCGCCATAAAAGCTGCGCGCCATGGGGGAAAGTTCGGCGTCTTCAAAGCGCACCTCTGGCGGCGGGGCCATACCAAGAAGCTCAGCGGCATAGGCGAGGACGTCTTGCGGAGGCGCTGGCATATCATCGCAGACATTATAGGCCGCGCCCGCGTTCGGGCTTTTGATCGATGCGAGAAGCACTTGGGCGATATCGTCCACATGGGTGCGTGAGAAGACTTGGCCTTCCTTGATGATCCGTCTGGCTGTGCCATTGCGGATTTTTTCAAATGGGCCGCGATGGGGACCATATATTCCTGCGAGGCGGAAGATGTGGAGCGGCAGACCTGTCCCGCGCCACTGGTTTTCGGCTTCGACGCGCATCAGGCCACGCCGGCTGCTTGGCGTGAGCGGGGTCTCTTCTGTGACCCAGCCTCCTGCGTGGTCGCCATATACGCCAGTTGTTGAGAGATAGCCGACCCATTCTAGATTGGGCGCATATTGGCGTAGTTTAGAACCGTATTTCGCTAAGAAGGGGTCGCCGTTCTCAGAGGGTGAAACGGAGATCAGCAGGTGTGTTGCCTCGGACAACGCGTCCGTCAGATCGCCTTCGGGGAAGATCAACGGGATAACGCCAAGGGACTGTATCGCGGCGAATTTCTCGGGCGAGCGGGTTGTCCCGAAGAGCTTCCAGCCCTTGGGGGAAAGGCGTCCAGCGAGGGCGTTGGCCGAGTAGCCTTGGCCTATGGTGAGGAGTGTTTTTGTCATGGCGTTGCCGCTGTTTTGCCCGCGAGTTTGCGTGCGGCGCGCATGTTGCGGAAGATGGCGATGGAATAGAGCACAAGCGCCATCCAGATCATTGGGAAGGCAATCATCCGCGCGCCGCCGAAGGGCTCTTTGAATACAAAGACGCCGATGAGGAAGATCATCGTGGGAGCGATGTATTGCAAAATTGCTATTGTGCTGAGGCGCAAGAGCTTGGCGCCGTTGGCGTAGATGAGAAGCGGCACGGCGGTGACCACGCCGCAGCCGAGGAGAAGCCATGTATCATAGGCGCTGCCGAGGAAGTTTCCTGTTGGGCCAAGCCAGATAAGATAGGCTATCGCAGGCGGTGTGAGGATCATTACTTCAAGCAGAAAGCCTTGATTGGGCCCGATGGGGAGCGACTTCTTCGCCAGCGCATAAAAGCCCCATGTGACGAAGAGTGCGATCGCGACCCACGGGAGCTTGCCTGCTTCAAGGGTAAGGATCACCACGGCGGCAAAGGCGAGGGCAAGAGCGGCAAGCTGAAGTTTGTTGAGCCGCTCGCCGAGCAGGACCGCACCGAGGAAGACGGAGAAGAGCGGGTTGATGTAGTACCCAAGTGCTGCGTCTAGGGCGTGTCCTGATGTGATTGCCCAGACGTAGAAGCCCCAGTTGATCGAGATCAGCGCGGCAGTGACGCAGCCCATAGCCAGCATTTTGGGCGTTGTGAGAGCGGTTTTGATATCGCCTGTGCGCCCAAGAATTATGAGCAGGGTTGCGGCGATGGGGAGAGACCAGATCACCCGATGCGCGACCACTTCGGCAGGGGGAATATGGCTGAGCAATTTCATGTAGAGGGGCAGGAATCCCCAAAGCACGTAGGCTGTGAGCGCAAAGGCGAGGCCTTGGGGTGTGTCGCGGTTCTCTGGCATGTGGCGCTCCTCTTCTCTGAATGACTAGGCTGTTTTGATGGGGAGGGCTAGTCCCGTGACGCAACGCTTTGGTTTCGAATTGTGCTTTGCACAATCCGACTGCGGCGAGGGGCTTTGCCCCTCGCGCTCCCCAGGATACTTGAAGAAAGAGGAAGAGCTAGGCGCGCACGTTCTCTGATTTGGGATCATACATCGGCTTGAGAGAGGCCGTTGCTTTGACGCGAGTTCCTTTGATATCGATTTCATAGGAGCTTGCCAGAACCTCAGTGGCAGATTGACCTTCGCAGGGAACGTAGCCAAGGCCGACGGCTGCGCCGAGAGTGTGGCCGTAGCCGCCTGAGCTTAGGTAGCCGACAATTTCGCCATCACGCAGGATCGGCTCGTTATGGTAGAGGAGTGGCTGGCTGTCTTGTAAAAGGAACTGCACCATGCGCGCCTTGGGGCCGCTTTCCTTGCGGGCGGCGACGGCGGCCTTGCCTATGAAATCGGGTTTGGAGAGATCAACTGCGAAGCTGAGGCCTGCATCGACGACATTGTCCTCGGAGGTGATATCGTGACCGAAGTGGCGGAAGGCTTTCTCGATACGGCAGCTGTCCATTGTGTGCATGCCACAGAGCTTGAGGCCGAGGGGCTGGCCAGCGGCATGGAGCGTTTCGAAGGCGTGGCTTGCCATGTCTGTGCTTACATAGATCTCCCAACCAAGCTCTCCCACATATGAGACGCGGTGGGCCCGAGCGAGGCCCATGCCAAGCTCGATCTCCTGTGCGGTGCCAAAGGGGTTGGCCTCGTTTGAGAAGTCGTTTGGCGAGACAGCTTGCAGGAGCGCCCGCGCGTTGGGGCCCATAACGGCGAGGACACCTTCGCCTGCTGTGACATCGGTGATGACAGCTATGTTAGAGCCGAGATTGCGGCGTAGCCATGTTTCATCAGCGAGGCGCGTGGCAGCGGGGGTAACCACGAGATAGGCTGTTTCACTGAGGCGCGTGACTGTAACGTCGGCCTCAATGCCACCCTTCGCATTGAGGAACTGTGTGTAGACAATCTTGCCTGTGGGCACGGACATATTTGCGCCGCAGACGTTGTTGAGGAAGCGCTCCGCATCGGGGCCTTCGACGCGCAGTTTGCCGAAGGACGACATATCATACATGCCGATGTTTTCGCGGATGGCGGCGTGTTCGGCGGCGCGGTTTTCAAACCAGTTCTGACGCTGCCATGTGTATTCGTATTCTGCCTTCTGCCCCTCATTGGCGAACCAGTTGGCGCGCTCCCAGCCCGCGAGCTCGCCCATGACGGCGCCGTTTGCGAGAAGTTTGTCATGGAAGGGTGTGCGGCGTATGCCGCGAGCGGTGTCTTTCTGACGAAAGGGGAAGTGATCGGCATAGAGGAGGCCGAGGGCCTCTTTGGACCGCTCGAAGAGGTAGTGTTTGTTGCCTTGGAAGGGCTGCATGCGGGAGATATCGACATCGCCGAGATCAAACGGCTTTGCGCCTGTGTCCATCCATGCTGCGAGGGCCATACCCGCGCCGCCAGCGGACTGGATCCCAATTGAGTTGAAGCCAGCGGCGACCCAGACGTTATCCATATTTGGTGCGAGGCCGAGGTGATAGGCGTTATCAGGAGTGAAGCTTTCGGGCCCGTTGAAGAAGGTATGGATGCCGGCTTCGCCGAGCATGGGCATACGGTTGACGGCCTTTTCGAGAATCGGCTCGAAATGATCGAAATCTTCTTGAAGCTGGTCGAACTCGAAGCTCTCGGAGATGCCCTCCATGCCCCAAGGTTTGGCGCGCGGCTCGAAGGCGCCGAGCATCAGCTTGCCAGCGTCTTCTTTGTAATAGGCGCATTCATCGGGGACGCGCAGAACGGGCAGCTGTGTGAGGCCAGTGATGGGCTCGGAAACGATATAGAAGTGCTCGCAAGCGTGAAGGGGGACATTTACGCCTGCCATACGCCCGACATCGTGGCCCCACATACCTGCGCAGTTGACGATCATATCGGTCTCTATTTCGCCTGATGTGCCATCTTCGCCTTGCCAGTTGACGGATGTCACGCGGCGGCCATTTTTGACAATATCAGTGACTTTGACGCGCTCTTGCACGGTTGCGCCACGTTGGCGCGCGCCTTTGGCGAGGGCGAGGGCAATGTTGGCTGGGTCTCCCTGACCATCAAGGGGGAGGTAAACGCCGCCTGTGACACCTTCGATGTTGAGATGTTCGTAGCGTTGTTTAATTTCGGACGGCGAAATTTCTTCGACCTCAACACC
Source organism: Lentibacter algarum (assembly GCF_040580765.1). Lineage (GTDB taxonomy): Bacteria > Pseudomonadota > Alphaproteobacteria > Rhodobacterales > Rhodobacteraceae > Lentibacter > Lentibacter algarum. The sequence continues at coordinate 3,181,585 of NZ_CP158687.1, forward strand.
GAAAGCGCGGGCCATGGCGGCGGAGCGGTGCAGCTCTTCGAGGCGCTCGCCTGTGAGGGCTGCTGTGATGGAGCCGACGCGCTTAAAGCCGGTGGCGACGCCTGTTTCTTCCTCAAGGTTGCCGTAAAGCTCTTGGGAGTATTTCGCGAGCTTGGTCATATTGGCCGTGGCGCGTAGCTGAGCAATTAGGCCTGCGGCATGCCATGTTGTGCCTGAGGTGAGCTGCTTGCGCTCAAGCAGAACCACATCTTTCCAGCCAAGTTTTGTTAAGTGATAGGCGACGGAGCAACCGACGATGCCGCCGCCAATGATAACGACGCGGGCTTTTGAGGGGAGAGTGGGCATTTGGGTGACTCCATGGATGATGGGGCTTGGCTTGGCGGAGCGGCGGGGGCCAGCCCCGCACCCCCGGGATATTTTTGGAAAGAGGACGTTAGATGATGGTGTGGCCTTCGGCTTTGAGTTGGGTGGCGAGTTCGGTGATGTGCTCGGGGCCGACTTCGCAGCAGCCGCCCACGATGGTTGCGCCTTGGGTGATCCAATGCATGACGAAGGCGGCGTATTCTTTTGGGCCGAGGTCTTTGCGTTGTTCTAATGCGTCGACTGTCGGGGCTGCTTTTAGGAAGCCCTCGGAGATACGCGTGAATCCATTGGCATAGGCGCCGAAGGGCAGGCCCATGGGCGCGATGAGATCGAGCGCTGCAGCGATGGCTTCGGGGCGGGAGCAGTTCACCAACAACGCGGCAGGGGCAAACTCTGAAACAAGCTGGGCAAGATCGGAAACAGATTCGCCTGAGCGCAGCTTGGTTCCGTCATCATCATCGACTGTGATGGCGAGCCAGACGGGCTTCTCTGATGTGGCGCAACCCATAAGCGCGCCGCGTGCGGCGTGCACGGAGGAGACCGTTTCGATCAGGAAGAGATCGGCGCTGGGCGCGAGGCGCTCCATGTTGATACGGTAGGCTTCAGCGGCCTCGTCAAGCGGGATCGTGATATCAGGGCGATAGCTTGCGCCGAGGGGGCCCAAAGAGGCGGCGATCCGACCAGATCCGAAAGCGGCGCGCGCGGCCACGGCCTCGGCGGCGGCGGTGTCGAGAAGATGGGGGTGTTCGTTTGCGAGGCCGACGCGTTCGAGCCTGTCAGGCCATATCGCATAGCTGTTCATCGTGGCGATGGTTGCGCCTGCGTTGAAGTAGTCAAGATGCACAGCGCGCACGACTTCGGGCTGCTCCATCATTACGGATGTGGACCAGAGCGGAGTGGCGCGGCTGCCAGAGCGTTTGACGATTTCCTGTCCGATGGAGCCGTCGAGGAGCGTTATGTTTGTCATGCGCGCAGTCTTTCGTTGCTGGCGTCCCAGAGGGGGGCGTCTTCTTGCACCACAGCTTTGTAGCGCGTGCCGTAGATTTCGACTTCGAGTTCTGTGCCAGCTTGGGCAAGATCGGCTCTGACCATGCCCAAGGCGATGGATTTGCCGATGCGGTAGCCCCAGCCGCCTGAGGTTGTTTCGCCGACGATCGCGCCGCCCGAGTAGATGCAGGACATATAGGGCGCGTCTGTATCGCCAGCTTCAACCAGAAGTGTGACGAAGCGCTTTTTGCTGCCTTGCTGCTTTTCGGCCAGAAGCGCCGCTTTGCCGGGGAAGTCCTGAGGCTTGTCGAGCTTCACGAAGCGCTCAAGGCCGCCTTCAAAGAGGGAGTAATCTGTGGAGAGGTCACCCTTCCAAGCGCGGTAGCCTTTCTCAAGGCGTAGAGAATTGAGCGCCCACATGCCGAAGGGCTTGGCGCCTGCTGCGATGATGGCCTCGTAGATTGCGGGGAGGGCGGCATTTGTGGCGTGGACTTCCCAGCCGAGCTCACCTGCGAAAGAGACACGGGCGAGTGCACAGGGCTGGCCTGCGACTGTGGCCGACTGGTGAGAGAGCCATGGCAGAGAGAGGTCTGCTTCTGTTCCGATGTCTTCAAAGAGCGCGCGAGATTGCGGGCCTGTGACGATGAGGGTTCCGAACTCAGTGGAGTGGTCGGTGAGACTGAGGCCCTCGGGGAGGCGTGCGCGCAGAAGCTCAAAGTCATGCCACTGGGCTGTGGCGGCTGTGATAAGTGTAAAGCTGTCCTCGTCGTGGCGAACGCAGCTCATTTCGGTGAGGATGCGTCCGCGAGTGTCAGCGAAATACATCAGATTCATGCGGCCGATTTTAGGCAGGGCGCCAGTGATCTGGCTACGCAAGAACTCTGCTGCGCCTGTGCCAGAGAGATTGAAGCGGGAGAAGCCCGGGAGATCAAGGACGCCAACATGATCGCGCACTGCTTCACATTCTTCGCGGATGCGCTGCTCCCATGGGCCAGAGCGGGCCCATGTGTGCGTTGCTTCTTCGGAGGTATCGTCACCGTCCTGAGCGAACCAATTGGCGCGCTCCCAGCCGTTGTAGTCGCCCATCTGTCCGCCGAGGGCTTTGACGCGTGCGTGGACGGCAGACAGCTTGCGGTCGGGGGCGGCGGGCCAGCGATGCCACGGGAAGTGCATGGCGTATTCGTTGCCGTAGACTTCCATGCCTTTCGCCACGCAGTAGTCGTGATCTGTGTAGTCGGTGTAGCGGCGCGGATCGACGGCCCACATATCCCATTCTGTTGCACCATCGACGATCCATTCGGCCATGACCTTGCCAGCACCGCCGCCTTGGGCGATGCCGAAGGTAAAGACACAGGCCTCGAAGGCATTATCAACGCCCGGCATAGGGCCGATCAGTGGGAGGCCATCGGGGGCATAAGGGATCGGGCCGTTGATGACGCTTGAGACACCTGTTGTGGCCATAAGTGGCACACGCTCCATGGCATCTGTGACGATATCCTCGATGCGGTCGAGGTCTTCCTGCCAAAGTTGGAAGGAGAAATCATCGGGCATCTCTGCGTCGCCGCCTTCCCAGTGGGCTTTGCAATTTGGCTCATAGGGGCCGAGATTGTAGCCGCCTTTTTCTTGGCGCAGGTAGTATGAGACGTCTACATCGCGGATGAGGGGAAGCTTTTTGCCGTGCTCTTCGGACCATGCGACCACTTCGGGGATCTGTTCTGTCAGCAGATACTGGTGCTCCATCACCATCATCGGAACAGTACGTCCGCCATAGGGCTTGAACCACTCGCCAACGCGCTGGGCGTAATAGCCTGCGGCGTTGACCACATAGTCGGCGGCGATATCGCCTTTTTCAGTGTGGACGATCCAGCTTTTGTCCGCCTGCTGGGTGACGCCTGTGGCGGGGCAGAAGCGAAGGATTTTCTGGCCCATGTCGCGCGCGCCCTTGGCGAGGGCTTGAGTGAGCTGGGCGGGGTCAATATCGCCGTCTGTCGGATCGTAGAGCACACCTGCGAGATCGTGGGTTTCAAGGAAAGGGTAGTGTTCTTTGGCCTCCTCGGGCGTCCAGATTTCCATGGCGATGCCTTGGTAGCGGCCCATGGAAGCCGCGCGTTCAAACTCTTGCATGCGCTCTTTGGTATGGGCGAGGCGAATGGAGCCTGATTGGTGATAATTCATTGGGTAATCGACCTCTGCTCCGAGGCGGGCGTAGAGCTCTGTCGAGTAGCGCTGCATGTTCATGATCGACCACGAGGTGCTAAATGTTGGCACGTTGCCTGCGGCGTGCCATGTGCTGCCTGCGGTCAGTTCGTTCTTCTCTAGGAGCACACAATCTGTCCAGCCTTTGAGACCGAGGTGATACAGAACAGAGCAGCCTACAACGCCGCCACCGATGACGACCACACGGGCTTTTGTTGGAATATCGGACATGGTGTTTACTCCCAGATGAGGCGCGCAGCTAAGCCGCCGAAGACGATAGATGTGATTTTGTTGAGCGTTCCGCCCATACGAATGATGCGGTGGCCTGCAAGGCCAGCGGCGATGCCATAGGTGCTGTTGATGACGAGGCCTGAGGCGTTGAAGATGAGCCCTAGGATAAAGATTTGCTGCCAGATTGGACCCGCTTCGGGACGGGTGAACTGGGGCAGGAAGGCGACAATGAAGAGCGCGACTTTAGGGTTGAGCAGGTTTGTCAGGTAGCCGCGCTTGAGGGCCGAGACGAGGCGGGATGCGCCGCGTGCTTTCTCTAGCTCGGGTGGCGCGCGCCATGTTTTGACGGCCAGTATGATCAGATAGGCAGCGCCGAGGTAGCGGATGATATCATAGGCGTGCGGTACGGCCATGAGTGCCGCGGAGATGCCAACGACTGCGAAGAAGACATGTGTGAGGCCACCAAGGGTAATGCCTGTGGCCGCGGCAACGCCTGCGCGCGGGCCGCCTGAAATACCTGAAGCCATGGAGAAGGCGACATCGGAGCCAGGCGTGATATTGAGCAGGATACCGGCGCCTGTGAAGGTCAGGATGAGGGCGGTGTCCATTGCAAAAAGAGTCTCAAACAAAGCTTAAGTCCTCCCTGATGTGGCGCCAAGGGCGAGGCCATAGGCGATAAAGCAGAGGCCCATTGCGCGGCGAAACCAGACGTTGAAGACGGCTCCAAGGGCGAGCTTTCCAAGGCCTGCGCCGAGCGCTGTGTAGGTGCAATAGCTCAAGGTTGTGAGGCTGAGCGCAGTGGGTACGATCAGCCACATTTGAGCGGCAATCGGAGTGTTCGGGTCTACGAACTGGCTGAAGGCGGCAAAGTAGCCTGCGACAGATTTTGGATTGATTGTGGCGATGAGAAAGGCGCGGGTGAAGAGCGAGCGGCCCGCGTGCTTGCCTGCCTTGATCGGCAAATGTGCGGTCAGTATTGCGCGCAAGCCGAGGTAGACGAGAAACCCTGCGCCTGCATATTTGAGGATGAGAAAGGCTGTTGGCGACGCCGCTAGAAGCGCTGTTATGCCAAAGCCTGACAGTGTGAGAAAGAGCGAGGCTTGGCAGAGGATTGCTGCGACTGCTGGTAAGGCGCGGACAAATCCAAGACTCATGCCTGACTGAATACAATTGACAGCATTGGGGCCCGGTGTTGTGACAAACACCAGCCAGAAAAGTGCGAATATGGTCCAGGCTTCGAAGCTCATTTCACGGCGCCTTAGTACACGGGTGGTGCAATAACCCAGATGACCACTGCGGGGTGGTCATAGGGGTTGATCCACTCGAACGGTTCGCCGCGGATGCGGAAACTGTCGCCGGGATGGATTGTGAAACGTTTGCCGCTGATGACAAGATCAAGCTTGCCAGAGATCAGATAGCCGACCTCTTGCGTTGGGCGGGTCACCTCTTCGCCAATGCGGGAGTGAGGCTGGAAGGTAGAATGGACCATCTCAAAATCGTCAGTGAGGTCGGGGGAGAGGAGCTCTTCGACAAGCCCCGCCTCGCCAGAGCCTATGGGGCGACGGGCACCGTTGCGTACCACATACCCGGCCTCATGCGTGGGAGCTGGAGCGTGGCTGAACAGCATTGAAACAGAGACGCCGAGCGTACGCGCCATATGGCGCAGATCGGTGATTGAGGGCTCGGACAAGTCACGCTCCACTTGGCTGAGCCAGCCGACAGAACGGCCCAGCGTTTCGGCCATATCTGTCAGGGTCAGACCTCGCGCCTTTCGCAAGGCGCGCAGATCGGCCCCGAGAGTTTGCGAAGAGGTGGCGGCCTGGTTCATTTGATTCCCGTGAAATTTGCGTAACAATTTTCACGATGCATCAAGAGAATGAAATTTCAAAGCGTTTTTTCACGCGATCCCAACGGGTCAAATTGTCTGAAGCCCAATCGGAAATTGGCTCACTGTGAAAAAACGCTCGCCAGTATCGTTGTCAGGGCTTGCGCATCTTCTTTTATAAAGGCTGCGGGCTGATCGCTATCGATATCCAAGACAGCGATGACATCTCCTGCGGCATTGAACACAGGCAACACCAGTTCGGAACTGGTGCTAGATGCACACGCGATATGGCCCTCGAAGGCCTCGACATCGTCAACAAGTTGCACCTCTCTTGTGCGCGCTGCGGCACCGCAGACACCACGCGAAAAGGGGATTTGCAGGCAGCCATGACCGCCTTGATACGGCCCAATTTTGAGCAGGTTCGGCTCTGTGACGCGGTAAAAACCTGTCCAGTCGAAGCGGTCATCTGCGTGATGAAGCTCGCAAACCAGTGTGGCCATCAAGGCGACCTCGTCTGTTTCGCCCTCTGTGAGAGAGTGAATTGTCTTGGCGAGGGTGTCGTAGTTTACACGCATGGATTTGCCTTTTGGGAGAGCAGAGCCGGGGCGCTGCCCCAGACCCCGGGATATTTTTGGAAAGAGAAAGGTTTAGACGCGTTCGATTGCAATTGCTGTGCCTTCGCCACCACCGATGCAGATTGCGGCAACGCCGCGTTTGAGACCGCGTTTTTCCAAGGCGTTGAGAAGCGTAACAATGATGCGCGTGCCTGAAGCGCCGATCGGGTGACCGAGGGCGCAAGCGCCGCCGTTGACGTTGATCTTGTCGCGGGTGATGCCCATGTCTTGCATGAAGGCCATCGGGACCACAGCGAAGGCTTCGTTGACTTCCCAGAGATCTACGTCCTCCACGCTCCAGCCGATGTTTTTGAGGAGTTTTTGCGCCGCGGGAATTGGTGCGGTGGCGAACCATCCGGGAGCTTGGGCATGACTGGCATGGCCAATGATCTGCGCTCGGACAGTGAGGCCTTGGGCTTTTGCGGCCTCTTCGGAGGCGAGGACAAGTGCGGCCGCGCCATCGGAGATCGAAGAGGCATTGGCAGCGGTGACTGTGCCACCCTCACGAAAGGCGGGTTTTAGCGTGGGGATCTTTTCGGGGCGCGCTTTTGCGGGTTGTTCGTCCTCAGTGATAATAACCTCGCCCTTGCGTGTTGTCAGGGTGACGGGGGCAACTTCGCCATCAAAGGCTCCAGAGCGGATTGCTTCAAGGGCGCCGTTGAGAGAGCCGATGGCATAGTCGTCCTGCGAGGCGCGGGTGAACTGGTATTTTTCAGCGCAGTCTTCGGCGAATGTACCCATGAGGCGGCCCTTGTCATAGGCGTCTTCCAACCCGTCGAGGAACATATGATCAATCACCTTCTGGTGCCCGATCCGTGCGCCTGACCGCATTTTTTCGAGAAGATAGGGCGCATTTGACATAGATTCCATGCCGCCGGTGATCACTGTGTCTGTGTTGCCGAGGGCGATCTGGTCAAAGCCCATCATTGTGGTTTTCATGCCTGAGCCACACATTTTGTTGACAGTTGTGGCGGGAACATCCTCGCCCAAGCCGCCTGCAAAGCCAGCCTGACGAGCAGGGGCCTGACCTTGGCCTGCGGGTAGAACGCAGCCCATGAGCAGCTCATCAACTGTGTTTGCGCCAGCGTTTGCGAGCGCTGCGCGGATGGCGGCGCCGCCGAGTGTTGAGGCGGGAACGCCATCAAAAACACCTTGAAAGCCGCCCATGGGCGTGCGGGCTGCACCTGCGATCATCACTTTTTTCATGGGGAGTCCTCCTGAGTTGTTCCTTCATTACCGAATAGAAAGGTTTGCCGTCTAGTCTTGTCACTCAAGGGCGTATTTCTACGGTAACGGAGAGAATTATGGAGTTTAGCTGCACTGAAGCGGGCGATGTACTGATTGTAAGGGTGATGGCGGAGCGTATTGATGCGGCTGCCGCTCTTAAGTTTAAGGATGCCCTGCGCGAGTTGACGGGGGCGGCAAGCCATGTGGCGCTTGATCTGCGGGATGTTCAGTTTGTGGATTCGAGCGGGCTGGGCGCGATCGTGGCTGTGATGAAACTTATGGGGACGACGCGGCGGCTTGATCTTGCGGGGCTGACACCGACTGTTGATAAAGTGTTTCGGCTGACACGGATGGATTCTATTTTTACGATCCATGGCAGTGTGGACGATATTCCGAAGCTCTATCAGGCGGGTTAATCGCCGATTGAGGAAGTGCAGAAGATGCGCGAGTCTGACCAAAATCCGAAGTCACTGAAGCTTGATTTTCCAAGCTGCGAATTTGAAGTGCGGAAGGCTTTGAAGCAATTGGCCTGCGCACTTGAAGAGCTGGGTGTCGGGGCGGATGTGATTGGGTCAGCTGAAGTTGTACTGGGCGAGGTGCTCAACAACATTGTCGAACATGCTTACGGGAGCTCTGCGCAAGGGCGTATTGTGATGACCCTGACGTTGCGGGCGGCGGACCTGCGCTTTTTGGTCGTTGATGAAGGGCGGGCTTTGCCTATGAAAGAGCTGCCTCACGGCACCTTGCCAAGGCTTGATGGGCCGCTGGAAGGCCTGCCGGAGGGCGGCTTTGGCTGGTATCTGGTGCGCAAGTTGGCCACGGATCTGACCTATCAGCGCAAAGCTGGCCACAATGAGCTGGGCTTCTCTATCCTGCGTTGAGGATTTCAGGGTTGTTGCTCTATGAATCGAGAAAACTTGAAAATGACATATTCAGCCCGAAGATTCGCCTGATTCAACTGTCATAACCCTCTTTGTAGCTGCATATAGCTTCCCTCGGCGCTGTGCGTTAATAGCCCCCACCCAGTGTGCGGCGCCGAGGCCTTACCTTTCTGACGTATCGTTCTGATGAATCCGCATTGGCTTTGGTCTTTGCGGAGCATAGTCTTTTCTGTGAAGCGAAACAGGATGGACGAGATATGCGCGATTTTCATTTTCCGGGGCGTTCTCCCGTATTGGCCCAGAACGGCATGTGCGCGACCTCGCACCCTTTGGCGGCGAAAGTTGCTGTTGATATTATGGAGCGCGGCGGCAACGCTATGGATGCTGCGATTGCTGGTGCGGTTCTGCTTGGAATTTGCGAACCGCAGATGACAGGGATCGGTGGTGACTGCTTTGTCTTGTTTCAGGACAAGGACGGCGGAGCCATTCGCGCGCTTAACGGGTCGGGCTGTGCGCCCGCAGGCGCGGACCTTTCGGCGCTGAAGGCGCGGGGGGAGACTACTGTGCCGCTGAACGGACCTGAGGCTGTCACAATCCCCACGGCAATGGACGCATTTTGCCGCCTTTCGGAAGATTACGGAAAGATCGGGATCGATGCTATTCTTGCGCCGACGATCCGCTATGCCGACGAGGGCGTGCCTGTCGCGGCGCGGGTGGCGTTTGACTGGCCAGAAGCCGGCAAAGCGCTTCAGGGGCACGGACGAACGCATTATATGATTGATGGCAAGCCTGGCGAAGTCGGCCAGATGTTTCGCTCGCCTGCGCAGGCTGAGGCGCTGCGGCGTGTTGCGAAAGAGGGGCGAAAGGGCTTTTATGAAGGCGAAGTTGCTGAAGACATGGTCGCGGCCCTGAAGGCGCTTGGCGGCGTTCACGAGCTGAGCGATTTTGCCAATGCGACAAGCTTTTACACCGAACCTGTTGGAAGCCATTATAAGGGTGCAGACCTTCTGGAGCACCCGCCGAACGGACAGGGTGCAACGGCCAACTTGATGCTCAATATCCTGAGCCATTTTGATCTGGCGAGCATGGAGCCGTTTGGTGCGATGCGAGCGCATATTGAAGCGGAGGCGACGAAGCTCGCTTATGATGCGCGCAACCGCTTTATTGCCGACCCTGATGTCTCCAAGCGCGTAGAGCATATGCTGAGTATGGAGACGGCGACAAAGTTGGCTGCGCTGATTGATCCGAAGCGCGCGATGGCTGCGGCTGCGCCAATCAGTGAGGCGGTCCATAAGGATACTGTATATATCACTGTAGTAGATAAAGACCGCATGGCTGTGAGCTTTATCTATTCTATTTTCCATGGATTTGGCTCTGGTATTGCCTCTGAAAAATTCGGGATTTTGCTGCAAAATCGTGGTGCAGGATTTACTCTGGATGAAAGCCATCCGAACGTTTACGGCGCAGGTAAGCGGCCGATGCATACAATTATTCCTGGAATGTTGGCTGAAAATGGCCGCGCGACGATGCCTTTTGGTGTGATGGGCGGGCAGTATCAGTCATGTGGTCATGCGCGGTTTGTCACGAATATGACTGATTTCGGTATGGATGCGCAGAGCGCGATTGATGCACCGCGGTGTTTTTCGGATGCGGGCGAGCTAAAAGTTGAGAAGGGCTATAGTGAGGCTGTGCGTGCCGAGCTTGCCGACATGGGACATAAGGTTGTTGTGCCTGACGGACCGCTCGGCGGGGCGCAGGCTATTCGCATCAGAAACGATGGCGTGCTGGAAGGCGCGTCTGATCCGCGCAAAGACGGCGCGGCGCTGGGGTATTGAGCATGGCAATTACACCTGTGAAAGAGCTCGTGATGCGGGCGAAAGAAGAGATTGAAACGCTGAGCCGCGACGAAGTTTGGCGGCTGGCGGAAGCGGGAGAGGCGCTTGTCGTGGATATTCGGGATCCGCGTGAGCTTGAGCGGGAGGGACGCTTTCCTGGCGCGATGCATGCGCCGCGGGGGATGTTGGAATTCTGGTTTGATCCTGCGAGCCCCTACCACAAAGAGGCTTTTGCCACCGACAAGAAGATCATCCTGTTTTGTGCTGGGGCATGGCGCTCGGCTTTAGCGGCGAAAGCTCTAAAGGACATGGGCGGCGAGAATATTGCCGAGATGGATGGTGGCTTTGGCGCGTGGAAGAAGGACGGGCGGCCTGTGGAATAGCGGTTTCGAATTGTGCTGCGCACAATCCGACCGTGGCGGGGGACGCTGTCCCCCGCACCCCCTGGGATATTTTTAAAAAGAAGAAGAGTGTGCGGGTAGGAATTCCAGCTCAGTTCAGTTGGAACTGGAGCGGGTATTGGCCATCTTGGAAGGGGCCGAAGAGATCAGGAATGTCGGGATGATCGACCGGCTCGCCTGAATAGTCTGCGACGAGGTTTTGTTCGGAGACATAGGCCACGTAGTAGCTCTGATCATTTTCGGCGAGGAGATGATAAAAGGGCTGCTCCTTTTGGGGGCGGCTGTCCTCGGGGATTGCTTCATACCATTCGTCAGTGTTTGAAAACTGCGGATCCACGTCAAAGACAACCCCTCGGAAAGGGTGCTTCTTGTGGCGGACGACTTGTCCGAGGTGGTATTTGGCGCGTTTGCGTATCATCATGAGTTTAGCCCCTACCCGAGCAGCTTAACGCTTTCAATGGGGGCTTGTCTATTTCTGAGCGTGAAAATGATGGAAACACTCTGTGACGCTCTCGCCTACAGTTCGATGCATCTGGGGGTGGTTTGCGCGCAGAAAAGCGCTTGCGCCACGGAAATTTGATTTAGGTTTTGGCCATGATGCGCTATGCTTTGAAAAAATAAGCAAGCGAGGGGCAGATGAGCAGAATCCTTTGCGCATTTCTAATTGTGGCAACGCTGGCGGCCTGTGGTCGTGGCGCAGGAACGAGCGCGCCAAGGCAGCTCGATAACGCATGTGCCCTGTTGAAAGAGCGCCCAACCTATTACAAAGCCTTCAAGGCGACCGAGCGCAAATGGGGCGTGCCTGTGCATGTGCAGATGGCCACCATTTACCAAGAAAGCAAATTCAAGTCAGACGCGCGCACGCCGTTTCAGTATACGCTTGGAGTGATCCCTGTTGGACGACAGTCGAGCGCTTTTGGCTATTCGCAAGCACTTGATGCGACCTGGAAGGAATACCAACGCAAAGAAGGCAAACGCATGGCGCGGCGGAATAATATCCGCGATGCGAGTGACTTCATGGGCTACTATATGAACATCAGTCGGGAGCGGAACGGTATCTCGCTTCATGATGCGCGAAATCAGTATCTGGCCTACCATGACGGGCATACAGGCTATGCCCGAGGAACCTATCGTCAAAAGGCTTGGTTGATGCGGGTGGCTGGAGAAGTTGGCCAGCGCTCAGAGATGTATAAAGCCCAATTGGCGAGCTGTAGGCGCTTTCGTTGAGCTATTGACGCGGTAGCTAGCGCCCGCCGCGTTTCTTCGTATTGGCATCGATATCAAACAGGGCGTTGGGCAGAGAGCCGCCTTTTGCGAGCTCGCCGAGCACAACTGTTGTGCTTGAGCCGCTGTCGTCATTGATGACCCATTGGCGCAGCTCTACGGGGCTTCCTGTAAATTTAAGCTGGATATTGCCGTACTCAGGGTGTGCAGGGTCTTGCGCCGTGATCACTGTGGCTGTGCCATCAAAGCTGTGGCCTGTCACCATATTGGCGCTTGCGAGATCTACTGTGCGCGCGAGGATGATTGAGAGGGGCGTTTTGGCCAAGGGGTAACTTTCAGGGCCCTGGTTTGTCTTTGGGTCAAAGATGGCCACGGTGTTGGCGCTGGCCAGCACGAGGGTTTCTTCGGGGGGGTTATACTCGAAGCGGATCTTGCCAGGGCGTTTGATGTAGATCGTGCCTGTGGAGATTGTGCCATCGTCATTGATCTGGGTGAAGGCGCCTTTGGCTGTTTTCATCGCGTTGAGATATTGCGAGAGCGCGTTGAGTGAAAGCTTTTCCGCGGCGGCGGGGGCTGCGAGGGTAAGGGCCAGAACAGGCGCGAGAAAAATGTGTTTGAGTTTCATAACCAATACCTAAGTGTTCAGGGGCTTCGTTGCACCAGTGACTTGGGGGTAAAATACGAAAACACCAGTTGTTAAGCGATAACAAACTGGTGTTTCGATAATTTTAAGGGCGAAAGACCGCTTAGTGCTGTTCTGGCACAAGAATTTCGCGTTTGCCGACGTGGTTCGCGCCCGAGATGATGCCTTCGTCTTCCATCTGTTCGACGAGCTTGGCGGCTTTGTTGTAGCCGATCGAGAGCTTGCGCTGGATGTAGGATGTGGAGCACTTGCGATCTTTGATGACGATGGCGACGGCTGTATCGTAAAGCGCGTCTTCACCATCGGTGTTGCCGCCAAGGCCGAGGACTGCGTCGATATCGCTTGCGTTGTCATCAGGCGGGCCTTGGACAACACCTGAGACATATTCGGGCGGGCCGAAAGCCTTCAAGTGATTGACGATTTCTTCGACTTCTTCATCGGAGACAAAGGGGCCGTGGCAGCGTGTGATCTTGGCGCCGCCTGCCATATAGAGCATGTCGCCCATGCCGAGGAGTTGTTCGGCGCCCATTTCGCCAAGGATTGTGCGGCTGTCGATTTTACTCGTCACTTGGAAGCTGATCCGTGTGGGGAAGTTGGCTTTGATTGTGCCTGTGATGACGTCGACCGAGGGGCGCTGTGTGGCCATGATGATATGAATGCCAGACGCGCGCGCCATTTGAGCGAGGCGCTGGATGCAGGCTTCGATCTCTTTGCCTGCGACCATCATAAGGTCGGCCATTTCGTCGACGATGACGACGATATAGGGCATTTTCTCAGGCTGCATTTCCTCTGTTTCAAACACTGGCTCGCCTGTGTCGTCGTCGAAGCCGGTCTGGACGGTCCGCGAGAACATCTCGCCTTTGGCCAGAGCATCGGCCACGCGGGAGTTGTAGCCGTCGATGTTGCGCACGCCCATTTTGGACATTTTGCGGTAGCGCTCTTCCATCTCGCCAACTGTCCACTTGAGAGCAACCACGGCTTTCTTCGGGTCGGTCACAACGGGGGAGAGCAGGTGCGGGATGCCGTCATATACGGAGAGTTCGAGCATTTTGGGGTCGATCATGATCATGCGGCACTCTTCAGGCGTGAGCTTGTAGAGAAGCGAGAGGATCATCGTGTTGATAGCGACAGATTTACCTGAGCCAGTTGTACCCGCGATAAGCAGGTGAGGCATCTTGGCGAGGTTGGCGACGATGGGATCACCGCCGATGTCTTTGCCAAGTGCTAGGGGCAGTTTGTGGTTCCCGTCGCCGTATTCGCGGCCAGAGAGGATCTCGCGGAAGCCGACCATCTCGCGGTTGTCATTGGGGAGTTCGATACCGATGACGGAGCGTCCGGGGACAGTAGAAACACGCGCGGAAAGAGCGGCCATGGAACGGGCGATATCATCGGCGAGGCCGATCACACGAGAGGCTTTCAAGCCTGGCGCAGGCTCTAGCTCATACATTGTGACAACAGGGCCAGGACGGACCGAGACGATCTCGCCTTTGACGCCGTAGTCATCGAGTACGGACTCGAGCATACGGGCGTTGGCCTCTAGGGCTTCATCGGAGAGATGGAAACGTTCGATTTTGACCGGATCGGCGAGAAGCGAAAGCGGAGGAAGCTCGTAGGCGGGGCGCTTGTCTTCGAATTTGAATGTCGGCTGGGCCTCGGCTTTGGCACGCGTGCTGGTTTGAACCGGTTTTTTGACAGCGTGTTGAACGACCTTCTTTGGTTCAGCAGTCGGGATTGAATAGGCGCGCGGTGCGGCGGGCACTTCTTCTGGTGCGAATGTCTCGTCGATAACCGCTTCGTCGGCGTAGTCGTCGAAAATATTAGCCTCGGACGCTTCAAAGGCTTCGGGCTCTGGCGCGTAGGCTGCTGTGAGCTGCGGCTCTGGCGGCAGGCTTGGGATGCCTCCACCTGTCAGTGGGGGCTCGGCACGCAAGTGGGCTGGCGTTGTGTCAAGCACAAGAGGCACGGGGCCGTGGCCACGGCCTTTGGTAAGGGGGGCAGCGATGGCCGATTGGATTGTTGGACTTTGGCGCACGCGTGATTTGATCACATCAGCGATCTTGGCTTTAATGCGGTCGTCCGATGGGGCAGGGGGCTCGCCATGAGAAAATTGTGGTGCGGTTTCGACAAGCTCTTGTTCGGGCATAGGCTCTGCGCGGCGAATAAGATTGGGCATAAGTGCGCGCAGGCCTGTCTTCTCGGCGGGCTCCACTGTGAGCGGTGGCTCGTCATGGTGGGCATAGGCGGCAGGCGCGCGTGGCAGAACCTCAAGGCTCTGGGCATCTTGCAGGGCTGTCCATTCGGCGGCTTCGGCGCGGGCGATGGCGCGTTGCTCACGGCGGGCGCGGTTGCGCTCTTGCATTGTTTGGGCAGCAGTCATCGCGCCTGTTGCTGTTTTGCCCAGAACTTTCATGGCGGTGGCATAGGCAATGATCGTTCCGATCAGGAGGAACCGACCGATGTAGCGAAGCTCAGGCCGTGTGAACCCGAGGATAAACGCGCCAAATGCGATCATCGCTGCGCCGAGAATAAGAGAGAGCACTTTGAGGCCAAAGCTTGCACCGACGGGCAGCAGGCCGAGGAGGCTGCCAAGAACAGTGTCGCCGAAGAGGCCGCCAAGGCCGAAAGAATGTGTCCATGTTTCGCCTGGTACGAGGGTAGAAGCATAGACGGAGAGAAGCGCAAGCCAGATTGGTGCGAAGATCAAGCGGCCGATGGCGCGGTCTGCTCCGAAGTGGAGGGCGAAACGAAGGCCCCAAGCAAGGAGCGCGGCTGCGATGCCCCAGCTTCCCCATCCGATGATCATAAAGAGAGGTGCAGCGATGGCTGCTCCGATGCCACCCATCCAGTTTTGGACCGGAGCGTCTGTGGCAGAGAGCCAAGAAGGGTCGTTGGGATTGTAGGAGGCAACCATAGCGGCGGCCGCCAGAGCTACGATGACAAGCGCAATGCCAATCAGCTCTTTGCCGCGTTTTTCGATGGCTTCTGCCATTTTGCTATCGAGAAGCGGATCGCGTCCACGTGTCTGGTATGCCATTTTCCCTCGTCCTCAGCTTTGTAAGCAGCTTTTGAGGCGGAGGAGCCCCTGCTGCATTTCTTCTTTTGGGGCCACCATGGCGACCCTGATGTAATTCTGTCCTGGATTACGGCCTTCGGCGTCGCGGCTCAGGTAGGCTCCGGGGAGCACACGCACGCCTGTCTCGCGCCAGAGCTTGAGCGCAGCAGTTTCGCCGTCTTCCACTGGAAGCCAAAGGAAAAAACCACCTTCGGGGCCTTGATAGCCATCGAAATCAGCCATGACCTTGTCCGCAATGGTGTATTTTTCCTGATAGAGCTTACGGTTCTCTATCACATGTTCTTCATCGGCCCAGACGCGTGCGGCTACGGCCTGAAGCGGCGTCGGGAGTGGTGCACCAGCGTAGTTCCGCAGCTGCTTTAGGCGTGCGATAGTTTGCGGCCCGCCTGCAACAAAGCCTGAGCGTAGGCCAGGTAAGTTGGATCGTTTGGAAAGCGAATGAAAGATCACCACGCGTTCAGGGTGTGCGCCCATCTCGGTGGCGACATCCAGCGCGCTGGGGGGCGGATCATTTCGATAAATTTCCGAGTAGCATTCATCAGCAAAGATCTGGAAATCAAACTGCTCCGCCAAGGCGATCAGCTCGCGCAGGTAAGCGCGACTGGCGATTGCGCCCTGCGGATTGGAGGGAGAACAGATAAAGGCAGCAGCTGTTTTCTTGAGAATATCAGTGGGCAGGCCAGAGAAGTCAGGCAGGAAGCCAGTACTCTCTGTCGCATTTGCGAAGATTGGTCGTGCTCCGACAGAGGCTGCACCAACGGCATAGACTTGATAAAAGGGGTTCGGCATCAGGATATTGGGCGTATCGCCCTGCACCTTCTCAGGCACGAGCGCCATGCAGGCGTTGTAGAGGCCTTCACGGGTTCCATTGAGAGCCAAGATTTGCGTATCAGCGGCGGCCGTTATGGAGAAGCGGCTCTTGAGCCAGCCTGAAATGGCTGTAAGCAGGGCTTCGCTGCCGTCATTGGGGGGGTAGCTGTTGAAGCCTTTGATGTGCGCGGCCAGCTCTTCGCCGACCCAAGTGGGGAAGGGGTGCTTTGGCTCGCCGATGGTCATATGCACGGTTTCGCCGCCTGCAGGATGGTGATCCAACAGGGCGCGCAAACGCGGGAACGCATAGGCCGGAAGGTTCGAAAACCGCTCGGGAAACATATCAATACTGCCTCAAAGTCGGGGTCATTAGCGCCCCGTTTGAAATCAAATTACTCAAGCAAGCTCGCTTCGTCCAGAAAAACTGTGTGGATTCAGGCAGTTTGTGGCATTTATAGCGCCCCATGCGAGGTTTGAACTGCCAATAGGCTATCCGTTGACGCCTTCGCGGGACGCTGGCGGCGCTTTTCTATCATGCCGCAGCTCAGGTGCTTGACAGGACTTTCTCAGCAGCAGCGGCCACGCGGAGGAGCTTTTCTTCCTCAAAAGCTGCGCCCATGAACAGAATTCCGCAGCTCGGCGTGTCTGTTGGCAGGGTTATCGCAGGCAGACCGAGGAGGTTGCCGATCCGCGTGTTACGAAGGGAGAGCAGGTTTTCTGAGATGTAATAGTCGCTATCTGTCATTAGGCGCTCGGCGTCGGGCGGCAAAATGGGTGCGCTGGGCAGGAGGACGGCGTCATATCCGGCGACGCGCGTGGCCCATTTCGAGCGTGCTGCGTCAATGGCTTGCCACGCGGCGACATAATCGGCGGCGGCATGGCCTGCGCCAGAGCGGAAGCGCGCGAGAATTTCGGGGAACATTTTGTCTGGTGCAGCGTCAATGACTTCTTTCCAGGTGCCGTAGGCCTCGGATGTGAAGAGGATCGGCGAGAGTGGCATGACTTCGGCGACTTCGGGGGCCTCAATGTGTTCGATCGTTGCGCCTGCGGCTTTGAGGCGCGCAATCGCGCTGTCAAAGGCGGCTTTGGGCGCGTCCCGAACATCATCAGGGGCGATGGTGTCAAGGATGGCGAGGCGCAGACCCTTTGCTGAGACGCCTTTAAGATCGGCGGCTTGTCCACCTTCGAGCGCGGCGAGCATGAGGGCAGCGTCTTCCACTGTGCGGCAGAGCGGGCCGATTGTGTCAAACTTTTCGCAGAGCGGCACAACGCCTGTGAGGGGGATGCGGGTGGCCGTTGTTTTGAGGCCGACAAGATCGTTCCATGCCGCAGGGATGCGCACGCTTCCGCCCGTATCTGAGCCAATACCACAAGGAGCCAGAGCAAAGGCAACCGAGGCCGCAGCGCCAGAGGAAGATCCGCCTGCAACAGCGGCGTGATCGTTTACACAAGGGGGCGTTTCGGTCACGGGGTTGAGACCAAGGCCAGAGAAGGCCAGCTCGCTCATATGGGTTTTGCCGAGGCAAACGAGGCCCGATTGAGTAGCGTTTTGAAGCACCCATGCGTCGCTATCTGGCACGCGGTCTTTGAGGAGGGCGGAGCCCGCTTCTGTGGCTGTACCCGCCGTATCAAATAGGTCTTTCCAGCTTACGGGAACGCCATCAAGCGGGCCGCGGCGTAAGCCTGCTTTGGCACGCTCGGAGGCGGCCTTTGCTTCGGCTCTGGCGCGCTCTTCTGTGAGGCGGGCATAGATGCGTGTGCCGAAGGGGTGGGCCTTGATGGCGGAGAGATATTTTTCTGTAAGGTCAATGGGATCAATCTCGCCTGCGGCGATACCACGGCCCAGATCGGCCATGCTCATTGTGAGCCATTTTTCCATTTTACATCCCTTTTCGCTGCGTTCAAAACCACGGTAGCGGCGTTCTGTTGCATGGACAATCCCGCAGGCTCAGGCATAGTGAAACACATGACATATGACAGTGATATCGCAATCGTAGGCGGCGGGCTAAACGGCCCCGTATTGGCGCTGGCTTTGGCCGCGCGGGGGCGGCGTGTGAGCATCATTGATGCGCAGCCTGAAACAGTACGTGCGAATGCAGCGTTTGATGGGCGAGCCTATGCTTTGGCCTTCGCTTCGATCCGGCTTTTGCAGCGTTTGGGCCTTTGGAATAAGGTGTCTGAGCACGCGCAGCCTATGAACGAGATCAAGGCAAGCGATGGCCGCGCAGGGCAAGGACCAGCGCCGTTTTTCCTGCATTTCGAGCGTGGTGAGCTGGAAGAAGGCCCTATGGGCCATATGCTTGAAGACCGCTACCTGCGACGCGCGTTGCTTGAGGCGGTGGCGGCGCATCAGGGGATCGAAACCATCGAGGGAAAGGTTGTTTCCCAAGAGGTGAATGATAGCGGTGCGTGGCTGACTTTGGCCTCTGGCGATGTACATTCTACACGGCTGATTGTTGGGGCGGACGGACGTGCATCAGGCACGGCTGAGCGCGCACGAATCAGGCGTACGGGCTGGGAGTATGGCCAAACGGCTCTTGTCTGCGCGATTGCCCATGAAAAACCGCATAATGGCATTGCGCATCAATTTTTTATGCCTGAGGGGCCGTTGGCTATTTTGCCGCTTCCGGGAAACCGCAGCTCTATTGTCTGGTCAGAGCGTTCGGAGCGGGCGAATGGCATCAACGATCTAAGTGATTCAGACTATCTTGAAGTGCTGCGCCCGCGCTTTGGGGACTTCCTCGGGGAGATCAAACTGGACGGCAAGCGCTTTGCCTATCCGCTCAAGTTGACCATTGCGAATTCCTTTATAGAGCAAAGGCTTGCGCTTGTTGGTGATGCGGCGCACGGGATGCATCCGATTGCGGGGCAGGGGCTCAATGCGGGACTCCGCGATGTGGCGGCGCTGGCGCATGTGATCGAGCACGCAGAGCAGCGCGGCGAGGACTTTGCCAGCCAGCTTGTGCTGGAGCGCTATCAAAGCTGGCGGAGGTTTGACACGGCGACTTTGGCGGCGACGACAGATCTAACCAACAAGCTGTTTTCAAATGATAATCCGATCCTCAGAGCGGGGCGCGACCTTGGCATGGGGCTGATCAATGCGATGCCCGGTGTGAAACGCGGATTTATGCGCGAAGCGGCAGGTTTGAACGGCGATTTGCCCGACCTCATGCAATTGTGATCTCCAAAGGTTAACGTGTTTTGAACCCTCTCCCAGGAGGGGGGTGAAAAGCGTGCACAATGCGTGCACAACCCGTGCACCGACAAAACAGGATTTTGCTGCAGCGCGCAGGTGTTGACGCTGCGTGCGGTGGGTTTGGGGGATGTTAGAGGCTGGCTTGGCAGATTGCCGTTTTCCGAGCGCGGTATGCGCAGTTACGCCTCGAGCTTGCGCGCTTCATCAAACAGCATCACAGGGATGCCATCGCGGATAGGGTAAGCAAGGTTTGCGGAGGCGCTGATCAGCTCTTGGGCCTCGGCGTCATATTCGAGCCGCCCTTGGGAGACGGGGCAAACGAGGGCTTCAAGCATGTGGCGGTCGAACGTCGGTGTTTCGGTCATTGGAGAATATCCTCGCCATCGCCGCCGCTGTGCAGGGCGAATTCGATCAGGGTCACGAGGGTTTCGCGACGGGTGGAAAGAGAGGGTGCTTCGAGCAGCGCCTGTTTGTCCTCGGGGGAGAAATCAAGCAGCATGGAGAGGGAGTTGACGAGGAGTTCGTCATCAGCCTCTTGCAGGGTTTCCCAGTCTGTATTGAGGCCCTTGGCGGAGAAGAACCGCTCGAGCAGTGCGAGGAATTTGGCACGGTCAAAAACGGGGTCGTGCTCTTCGGGGCCCATATCTTTTTCAAAACCATCCCAGCTCACTTCAGCACGACGGTAGGGCGCGAAGCCCTCGACTTGGGAAGAGATGCGGTACCGCGATATGCCCGTGAGGGTGATCATGTAGCGGCCATCATCTGTTTCGTTGAACTGTGTGATGCGACCAGCGCAGCCGATTGTCATCAGCGCATCATCGGCGCTGTGTGGGCCTGTGTCGGGTTGGATCATTCCGATGAGACGTTCGGGCGTTTTGAGCGCGTCATCAAGCATGGTGAGGTAACGCGGTTCAAAGATATGCAGCGGCATATTGGAGCGCGGCAAGAGCAGCGCACCAGGAAGCGGAAAGATGGGAATGACGCTGGGCAGATCTTTAAATTTGCGCATGTTTTTCCTCAGATCAGGATCATGGAGCCGAGCTTGCGGCGGCCTGCCAACGCGATTGGGTCTTGTGGCGGGAGGGCGTCAAACAGTGTGAAGAGCTGGGCTTTGGCGGCGCCATCGTTCCACTCGCGGTCGCGGCGGAAGAGCTCAAGCAACTGGGCGACGGCTTCGGCCATATCACCCGCGCCTTGCAGTGCATTGGCGTAGTCAAAGCGCGCTTGGTGATCATCGGGGTTTGCCTCGGATGCGGCCTGAAGCTCTGCGACGGGGCCAGCATTTGCGGCTTGTTTTGCAAGCTCAAGCTGGGCATGAGCGGCCTCAAGTTCGGGCGCTGCACTGATTTCGGCGGGCGCACCGTTGAGAGTTGCTTCTGCGCCCGAGAGATCGTCGAGTGCGATATAGGCGCGGACGAGGCCACCGTAGGCTGCGGCGTGATTTGGCTCTTCTTCGAGGATCGCCGCGAAAGTCTGTGCTGCGTCGGCTGCTGCGCCTTCGGCGAGCATATCTTCGGCAGCAGCGACGGCATCATCAAGCCCACCTGAGGCATCACCGCCCGCGGCATCGACGACTTTCTTCACGAAAGCGTCAAGCTCCGACTGGGGCACGGCGCCTTGGAACATATCCACGGGGCGGCCTTGGTAGAAGCCGACAACTGTGGGGATCGATTGGATCGGGAGACCCTGCTGGGCGAGCATCTGGGCGAGGCGCTGCTCTTGATCAACATCGACCTTGGCCATTTTGACCGCGCCCTTGGCTTTGGTCACGGCGCCTTCAAGCATCGGGCCAAGGGTCTTGCAGGGGCCACACCATGGCGCCCAGAAGTCGACGATCACCGGGGTCTCCATCGAGGCTTCAACCACGTCTTTCATGAAGGTGGCTTCTGTGACGTCAAAGATCAGATTTTCTGTTGCGGCGGGCTGTGAAAGATTGAGGTCCATCGGGGACTCCTTTGGAAGATGTGTTGCCCTTTATGTGAGGGATGCGCGCCGCGCTTGCAAGGGGCGGGCGCGGTTAGATATCAAACGTGGCGAAGACTGGCGCGTGATCCGAGGGCTGGGTCCAGCCGCGGGCGGCGCGCAGTACGCGGGAGGAATGAGCGGCGCTTGAGATGTCGGGGGTGGCCCAGACGTGATCAAGGCGGCGGCCTTTGTCGGCGTCGTCCCAGTCTTTGGCGCGGTAGGACCACCACGAATAGAGCAGACCCTCAGGGAGATCCTGACGGGTGATGTCGACCCATTTGCCTGCGTCTTGCGTCTGCGCGAGGGCTTCGACTTCGATGGGGGTGTGGGAGACGACTTTGAGGAGTTTCTTGTGGTCCCAGACGTCGTCTTCGCGGGGGGCGATGTTGAGATCGCCCACGAGGATCGATTTTTGAGGGGCTGCGGCATGGAACGCGTCGCGCATCTCGGTGAGGTAGTCGAGCTTTTGGCCGAACTTCTCGTTCACTTCGCGGTCGGCGACATCGCCGCCAGCGGGGACGTAGAAGTTATGAACTGTGACGCCGTTGTCTAGCTTGCCCGCGATATGGCGGGCGTGGCCGAGGCTTGCGTAATCTTCGGCGCCCGCTTCGACCATGGGGATTTTGGAGAGGATCGCGACGCCGTTGTAGCCCTTCTGGCCGCGTGCGACCATGTGGGTATAGCCGAGCGCTTTGAAGCCATCGAGGGGGATTTTATCAACAGGGCTTTTGCACTCTTGCAGACAGAGAACATCGGGGGCTTCTTCAGAGAGCAGCTTGAGCACCAGAGGTTCGCGCAGGCGCACGGAGTTGATGTTCCAAGTGGCGAGTGTGAATGACATGTGGTGCTCCTGACTGAAAGAGCCTTTGATCTAACACAACATGCATGGGCAGGGAATCGACTATTGCTTGTGATGCTTCGCAGAATAGACAGGAATACACTTATGGCTAAAGGACCGCCCGCACATCCCGAAATGCGGCATTATGTAAACAGGAGTGGCTGGCTGCGTGCGGCTGTTTTGGGGGCGAATGACGGGATTGTCTCCACTTCGGCGTTGATTGTCGGAGTGGCTGCAGCGGAGCCTGAAGTGAAGACAGTGTTTTTGGCGGGCTTTGCGGGGCTGGTGGCTGGGGCGATGTCGATGTCGGCGGGCGAGTATGTTTCGGTGTCGTCGCAATCAGATATCGAAAAGGCTGATATTGCGCGTGAAATCAAGTCTCTAGAGCAAAACCCCGAGACCGAAATCAACGAGCTTGTTCAAATTTATGAAGAGCGCGGGCTTTCGGAGGGGACGGCGCGGACTGTTGCGCTGGAGCTGACCGAGCATGACGCGTTGGGCGCGCATGTGCGGGATGAGCTGGGCTTGTCAGAGGTGCTTTCGGCGCGGCCCTTTGAGGCGGCTTTGGCTTCGGGAATGACCTTTTCTGTTGCGGCGGCTGTGCCTCTTGTGGCGGCCGTGCTTGCGCCAGCAGGTTCTATTATAACAGTGGTGCTGGCTGTGACGGTGCTTGCTCTTATTGTTTTGGGCGCACTGGGGGCCTATGCGGGCGGCGCTCCAAAGGGGCCAGCCATGCTGCGGGTTGTGGTCTGGGGTATATTTGCCATGGCTGTGAGCGCGTTATTGGGGCGGCTTTTTGGGGTGGTTGTTTAGGGTTTGAAGCTTCTCACTGAGTGGTTGAGCGATAAGCGGCGGGATGGGCTGGTCACTTGAACCTGTATCAAATAGCCGTGTCTTGCCTATGGTCCATGTGTCTCTTTTACATTTCTGGACGGTCAACCAGCTGTCCTCATGCGTGAGACCACCTGCGAGACAAAGCTCGGAAATGGGGCACTTGAACGTTTTCATGTGAGCAAGAACAACCGAGGCCGAGAGGCGAGGCAAGCGGGTGGCGTGTTGCGTATTGAAGTGAGGGTTTAAACAAAAAAAGGCCGAGCGCGGGGCTCGGCCAAAGTCCAACAGGGAGGTGCATATGATAGACCGCATATGCGACGGTATACTTAACTTGTATTGGCAACTTTGAGATGCATCTTTGATGCAGATCAAGTCACTTTATTTTTCAAGCGACGAGGCGGTAGCCTCCTGACTCAGTGACCAGAAGCCTTGCATTGGAGGGGTCTGGCTCGATTTTCTGGCGCAGGCGGTAGATGTGTGTCTCTAGCGTATGGGTTGTAACCCCTGCGTTGTAGCCCCAGACCTCGTGAAGCAGCACATCGCGCGCGACGACGCCGTCTGTGGAGCGATAGAGGAACTTGAGGATGTTTGTTTCTTTCTCGGTTAGGCGAATCTTTTTCTCATCTTCAGTGATCAGCATCTTCATTGAGGGCTTGAAGGTATATGGCCCGAGCGTGAACACCGCGTCTTCGCTTTGCTCATGCTGGCGCAGCTGGGCACGGATACGCGCAAGCAGGACCGGAAACTTGAACGGTTTGGTGACGTAATCATTGGCGCCCGCATCTAGACCGAGAATTGTGTCAGCGTCGCTATCGTGGCCTGTGAGCATAAGCACAGGCGCTTTGACACCTTGTTTGCGCATCAGGCGGCAGAGTTCGCGGCCGTCGGTGTCGGGGAGGCCGACATCGAGGATGATCAGATCATAGAGGCCTTCTTTGGTCTTTTGCATGGCAGTTGCGCCGCTGTCGGCCTCGAAGACATCAAAGTCTTCGGTCATGACAAGTTGTTCACTCAACGCTTCGCGCAGGTCATCATCATCGTCGACGAGCAGGATTTTTCTGAGTTGCGCCATGAGGGCCTCCTATCGGGTTGTGCCTACTAGAAATAGGGCAGATCACGGCGCTGGCAAGTTTTGTAGCAAGGTTTCACGCGCTCGTGTTGCACAGGCTGTTTTTGTTTCAGTTCTGCAATTTTTTGGCCTAAGGATGTGCCATGAATTTAGGCCCTGACATAAACGAGACCTTGGCACGCGCGCGGGCAGACCTGCGTATTGGTGTGCCTGTGGTCCTTTTGAGCGCTGATGGCGCGGCGCTTGTGATGGCGGCAGAGACTGCCGAGAGCGCGCGGCTTGAGGCGATGCGCGCGCGGGGGCTGACCCCTGTGTTGGCGATTACGGCGCGCCGCGCGGAGACGCTGAAGGCGCGGTGTTATGACGGCGATATGGCGCGAATTGTGCTGCCTGACGGTGCAGATTTACGCTGGGTCTTGGCAGTCGCGGACCCGAAAGACGACCTAGCGAACCCGATGAAAGGGCCGCTTCAGAGCGCGCGCGAGGGCGGGGCGCAGCTTCACCGGCTTTCACTCATGCTCTGTAAGGCGGCGCGGCTTTTGCCTGCGGCTTTGGTGGCAGATCTAGCGGATGCTGAGGCGTTTGC
Source organism: Lentibacter algarum (assembly GCF_040580765.1). Lineage (GTDB taxonomy): Bacteria > Pseudomonadota > Alphaproteobacteria > Rhodobacterales > Rhodobacteraceae > Lentibacter > Lentibacter algarum. Next base: position 3,206,383 of record NZ_CP158687.1, read on the forward strand.
GGCTGCGGAACGGCTGACTGTGGTGGATGCGGAGGCGGCGGCGCAGGCGATGGACGCGAGCGCGGCTTTGCAGGAGATTGTTGCAGCGCGTGTGCCTATTGAGGTGGCGGAAAACACGCGACTGCATGTGTTTCGTCCTGAGGACGGCAGCGAAGAGCATTATGCCATTGAGATTGGGCGGCCCGACCGAGCGCTACCTGTGCTGACGCGGCTGCATTCGGCGTGCTTTACGGGCGATCTTATGGGCTCGCTCAAATGCGATTGTGGCCCACAGCTGCGCGGTGCTTTGGCGCAGATGGGTGCTGAGGGCGCAGGTATTTTGCTTTATCTCAACCAAGAGGGGCGTGGGATTGGTCTTGCCAACAAAATGCGCGCTTATAGTTTGCAGGACCAAGGCTTTGATACGGTTGAGGCCAATCACCGCCTTGGTTTTGAAGACGACGAGCGCGACTTTCGGGTGGGCAGTGCTATTCTGAAAGAGCTTGGCTTTGGTGCGATCAGGCTGATGACGAACAACCCAGCCAAGATATCCATGATGGAAAAGACGGGTGTGAAAGTGGTCGAGCGTGTACCGCTTGTTGTGGGTGAAAACGCGCATAACCACGGCTACCTTAAGGTGAAGGCGGCGAAATCGGGGCATTTGCTTTGAGTGTTGCTGATCTTGTTCTGACTCCGACGGGGCTGCGCTTTTTGGGGCGGAGGTTTCCTTGTGTGATTGGCAAAGGTGGAATTTCTGCGGCCAAGCGTGAGGGTGATGGGGCGACGCCCACGGGGGCGCATCGGCTTGTCGGGATGTTGTATCGTCCTGATCGCCTTGTGCAGCCGCGGGTCTGGGCGGAGCCGATCGGGCCGCGCGACCTATGGTCGGACGAGAGCGGAGACGCTTCTTATAATCTGCCTGTGCGTGCGCCTTACGGCGGCAGCCACGAGCGACTGCGGCGAGCCGATCCGCTTTATGACCTTGTGATTGTGACGGATTGGAACTGGCCCGAGGCCGAAGCAGGCAAAGGCTCGGCTATTTTTTTGCACCAGTGGCGGCGCGGCGGATATCCGACCGAAGGCTGTGTTGCGTTTGCGCGCGCGGATTTGCACTGGATTGCGGCGCGGATTGAGATTGGCACGCGGCTGATTGTCCGCTGAGAGATGCTGTCTCACAGACCTCCCTCCCTGGGATATTTCTGGAGCGAAAAAGGAAGACCCTTTTGACTTAATCTTTAGGGGTATTTCTTGCTGACCTTCGCTTTGGCCAAAGTTTTGCTGCCTTTTTTGGCTGTGGCAGTCCATTCGTAGGTATGGGAGCCAGAGGGTGGGCAGGGGCTTTTATATTTGAAAGTCCCTTCGGGGATGGTTCCATCGGCTGTCATTTTGACTTTGCCACCACCGTGGTTGTAGCCGGGGACATTAAGGTCTTTGAGGCGGATCTGGACTTGAGTTGTCCCTGCGGGGATACCTTTGAGCGTAAAGGCAGGGTTGCCGACTGTATTGGGGCTACCCGTGGTGCAGGAGGGAATATTGCCCCAGCCTTTGAAGCTGAGCTGCATGTCTGCTTGAGCTGTTGTTGCAGCGGTGAGTGTGAGGGCGGTGAAAAGGGCGATGCGCTTCATACTGGTCTCCTGTTGAACATGAGAGCGAGATTAGCGGAAAATTAGGATTTTTGGGAGAGCATAAAGGCGAGGCCACCAAAGAGGAGGCCCCAGACGGCACCGCTGAGCCCAAAGAGGCTGACGCCTGAGGCGGTTGTGAGAAATGTAATGGCGGCGGCTTCGCGAGACTTTGCATCGGCGAGGGCGACGCTTGCAGAGTTGGCGAAGACGCCAAGAAGCGCAATGCCTGCGAGCACTTCCAGTGTTTTGGGTGGTGCGGCAGCGGCAAAGGAGATGATGAGGGCTGCGAAGAGGCCGAAGAGGCAGTAAAACACCCCACCCATGACTGCAGACCAGAAACGCAAGGCTTTGTCGGGATGTGAGTCCGCGCCTGCGCAGAGCGAGGATGTGATAGCTGCAAGACATGTCTGGAGGGCGCCGAAGGGAGCGGAGAGGATGCTGGCGATGCCGACTGCGGAGAGGAAGAAGGCGGGGCGCGGCGCATAACCTTCTCCCTTGAGAACGGCCATACCCGGGCTGTTCTGGGTGGCCATTGTGATGATGAAGAGCGGCAGCGCGAGGCCAAGGACGCTGGCGAGGCTAAAGGCGGGGAGGACTATGACAGGCTGAGTCAAAAAGTGATTTGGCGGCGAGAATGCACCACCCCAAAGTGTCAGCCCGACGGCCATAAGCACGGCTGCGGGCACGGCGAAGAGACGCGACAGTTTGCCGACCACAAACCATGTGAGCAGGATGGGGGCGGCAGTATAGGGCGCATCGGCCAAGGCAAGAAAGGGGCGCGCGCAGAGGGTTATAAGGACGCCAGCAAGCAGCGCATGAGCGAGCGGAAGAGGAACATTTGCCGCGAGCTGCCGCAGGGGGCGATAGAGCCCTGCGAGCACTGTGAGCGCGCCAGCAATTAGAAAGGCGCCGACGGCTTCGGCAAAACCGCCCGCGGGCGCGAGAGAGACGGCGAGGAAGGCGGCGCCGGGTGTGGACCACGCAACGGAGGAGGGCTGCCGCGTGACGAGACTGATGACAATGGCTGTGAGGCCCATAGAGAGCGAGGCGGCCATAAGGCCCGAGCTGGCCTCTGCGGGGCTGGCGCCCATCGCGGCGAGGCCCTGAAGGACGATGGGAAAGGAACTGAAGAAACCGACAATGGCGACAACGAGCCCTGTGGAAACAGTTTGAAGCGGGGGAATGCTCACAGTTCGTAGGCTCGAGCGCCGAAAATGGCGGAGCCGACGCGAACATGTGTTGCACCCAGCGCGATGGCGCTTTCGAAGTCGCCGCTCATGCCCATCGAGAGGCCTGAAAGGCCGTTTCGAGCCGCGATTTTGGCGAGGAGGGCGAAGTGTAAACTGGGCTCTTCATCGACTGGCGGGATGCACATAAGGCCCGAAATTGGCAAGTCGTTGCGCGCGCATTCGGCGAGAAAGCTTTCAGCGTCTTTCGGTCTCAAACCAGCCTTTTGCGGCTCTTCGCCTGTGTTGATCTGAACGAAGAGTTCAGGGCATTTACCTGTCTCTTGAGCGAGGCGGGCGAAGGCCGTTATGAGCTTCGGTCTGTCGAGAGTGTGGATGGCGTCGAAGAGCTCGAAAGCTTGGCGCGCCTTGTTGGTTTGCAGAGGGCCGATGAGGTGCACTTTGGTGTCTGGAAAGCTCTCGCGGAAGGTGGGCCATTTGCCTGCAGCTTCTTGAACGCGGTTCTCGCCAAAGAGGCGGTGCCCCTCTTTGAGGACGGCCTCGACGCGCGCATCGGGCTGGACTTTGGAGACGGCGATCAGCTCGACGCTGCCTGCTGCGCGACCTGCCTTGGCCTCGGCTTTGGCGATACGGGCGGATATTTCTGAGAGGGACATGGGGCGCGCTCCTGTGGGGCCAATTTGTGCAAAGAATTTGAGTCAAATAACAACAGGAGCGGGCAAAAGAAAAGGGCAGGCGCGAGGCCTGCCCTTAACTATAGATTGGTCAGCTTCTAAGATTAGAAGTTGAAGCGTACACCGAAGTCAGCAACGGTCTGGCCGCTGAAGTTCGACGCTACACCACCGCGGAGCGATGTGCCGCCGCCGAGGCTGTGGTTGAAGTCGATGCCGTAGCTGTCGTCAGCCATGTTTGACTGTGACGCGTAGTAAGCTTCAACGTTTGTCGCTGCGCCAACATCCATGCCTGCTGAGAGTACGAAACGGTCAACGTTTGCGCCTGTTTCAGCATATGCGAGGCCAAGCGATACTGGGCCGACTGTGCCGCCAACTGTCGCTGTGATCTCTGTGTCTGTGGCTGCTGATGAGTCTTGCAGACCCAGAGCAACTGTCCAGCCGCTGAACGTGTATGCGCCGTAGGCGGCGATACGATCGTTTGTGTCTGAAGCAGAGATGTGTGCTGTGAAGTCACCCATTGAGTACATAACTTCGATGCCGTTGGCACCTGATGAACCCAGACCGCCTGATGAGTAAGCGTCTGCGCCGCCTACACCGTAAACAGTGTAATCATAGCCGAGACCTGTGAGGCCGAGGTCGATTGGGTACTGGCCTGGCATGCTTTCGAAAGCGCCCCAGATGTTGCCAACGCCAACTTCAAGACCGCCTGATTTGGCGTAGAAGCGTGCACCGTTTGTTGCGCCCTGCTGGCCTTCGCCTTGCTGGATGCGAACCATTGCGCCGAATGTAACGCCAGCATCTGATTCAGCGTTTGCATCGATAACGATGCGAAGACGTGATGTGATGTCTGTTGAAGACGCGCCAGCTGCGCCAGCTGCGGTAGGTGCAACGCCAGCTGTTTCAGCTGCGAGAGCTGTTTCGGCGGTTGCGAGTGTAGCCGCTGCTGCTGCCGCTGCTGTTACTGCTGCCGCTTGAGCAGCAGCAGTCGCCGCTGTCAGAACTGCTGCGTCAGCTGCTGCTGCTGCTGTAGCTGCTGTGTCGCGTGCTGTAAGAGCTGCGCCGTAGCCAGCTGATGCTGGTGTGCCAGCTGTCGCTGCTGTTGCTGCTGTTGAACCTGTGTATGCGATACCAAAACGGCCATAGCCGCTGAACGTTACATCAGCTGCGGCAACAGAAGCTGTTGCGACGAGAGCTGTGGTAGCGAAAAGACTACTGTTAGCGCCGTATTAGTAAAGTGGGAATATTGTATGCAACCACGTTGCTAGAAATCTCTCCAGCGACATGACCTATAAACAAGCCAAACTGCCAACATTTCTGGCAGAAGGAGCACCTATGATATCTTTCTTCAGTCGCCCTGTCGGCCCCTATACCGACAAGAGTAGCACAGGAGTCAAACTGACCCTAAACCAGTTCTTTGATGATTTGTATTTTCCCCACGCCAAAGCGACCAAAAAACAGTCTCATCACGACTGGAGCATCTACAACAAACACATGCGCGAGAAGCTCGGTCGCTACCAACTGGACGAAATCCTGAACCCGATCATGGACGTTTGGGTCCGTGAACAAGTCATTGCGGGCTATCAGCGCAGCACGGTTAACAAGCACATACACTTGCTTAACAGAATGTTGAGCCTTGCCCGCCACTGGGGGTACCTCCCTGCGCACAATCCTCAGCAGGAAAATATCAAGCGCCTTTCTGTTGGCGATCATACACAACGCTTCCTGAGTGCTGACGAGATCGAGCGCCTTCTCGCCGCTTGCCGCGCCAATCAGCACCCTTTTCTTTACCTCTTTGTGCGGTTTCTTCTGCTGACAGGTGCACGCAAAGGCGAAGCGCGCATGGCGGTCTGGTCCCATATCGACTTTGACAAAAGAATTTGGACAGTGCCGCGTTCCAAAAACGGCCGTTCGCGGCGGATCGTGCTCTCCACGGCCGCAATCGAAGTTTTGACAGATATTCGCAAGAAGTCTGATGAAATGATGCTGCCAAGCGAGGCCGACAACTATCTGTTCACAAACCCGATGACGCGCACAGCCTATCAAAGCTTCTATGCCTCATGGTTTGTGGCGCGTGATAAAGCAGGCCTCAAAGATTTGCGCATTCATGATCTGCGACACACCTTTGCCAGCTTGCTCATCAACAAAGGAGTCAGCCTCTACGAGGTCCAAACGCTTCTTGGCCACAGCTCGGTGCAAATGACACAACGCTACGCGCACCTTGCGCCTGATCTCTTGCAAAACCGTACCGAAATCGTTGGCGGTATCGTTGGAGGCGGCCATTTTTAGGCCTAAACAGAAAACGGGTGGCGCTCCATGCGCCGCCCGTCCCAAAGCTTTGGGGCTGACACCCACGACACAAAACGCTATCCCATCTCCTAGCGGCCCCGTGGCTCAACTGGATAGAGCAGCCCCCTCCTAAGGGGCAGGTTACAGGTTCGAATCCTGTCGGGGTCACCAAAACTCGCTAAAAGATAAGGCTTGTCCAAATCGCGTGGTGCAGTTTCCTTGCCTGCGTCAGACATTGTCCCGTGCGTGGTTACGACTTTAGTCGGACAACTGGGCCGACCTCGGGCGGACGCGGGCCGCTGTTGAATGTGACATCAACATGACAGTTTTGTAACACCGCCCGCCTGATCATCCGATCCAGTGTAGTATAGAAAGGCCCTCCAAATGTTTGAACTGATCGCTCCCGTCGCAGAGCTTCTTGCTCGGTTTATGATCGATATTGCCGCAATGGGCGTGTTGATCTTTGGCCTTTACTATCGTCGCTACCGCGACCGCGAGCTGGCGACTACGGCTTCGATGTTCAACATCTTCGCCTTTGCTGTTCTCACGATCCTTTCAAGCGTCGAGTTTTCGGTCGCAGCGGGCTTTGGCCTCTTTGCTATTCTTGCGCTGTTCAGCCTGCGCTCAGAACAGATCGAGAAAATCGAGATCGCCTACTTCTTTGGCGCCATTGCCGTCGCAGTGATTTGTTCGGTGGTCGGAACCAGCCTCCTGATGGTGTTCATGATCACAACCTTCGTGATCCTCGCGGCCTGGGTGCTTGATCATCCGCGCATGCTTAAGTCTGCCCATGGTGCGAAGCTGACGCTCGATGCCATTGACCCTGACATTCTTTCGGACAGCGCGAAAACGCGTCAGATGCTGTCCGATAGGCTTGGCGTCGACGTGATGACCTTTCAGATCGTCGAGCTGAACTACGTGAACGATATGGCGCGCATCAACGTCTACTATCGCAACTGAGGATAGGCCCATGAACATAATGAAACTTTATTGCCAAGATAAAGGCCTTCGCTGGCTGACAGGCGGCTTCGCCCCTATTTCACTTGAGGAGCTCAACAGCAAAGCCGAGATGATGTCGCGGATCGACAACAAATATGTGGTTGATCGTTGGGCGCTGGAGCGCATCCTGCCAGCCCTGCTTGAAGAGTTCGACATACTTGAAATCGACGATCGCCGCGCTTTTACATATGATACGCGCTATTTTGATGACCCCGATTGCAGTGCTTATTACGAGCATCATCAAGGGCTGAGAAAAGGCTTCAAGGTGCGTGTGCGGCGTTATTCTGATGCAGGCCTTTGCTTCCTTGAAGTCAAGGTCAAGGGCAAGCGCGGCATGACGGTCAAGAACCGCCAGTCTTATGATCCTGCCGATCTGGGAGAGTTGACGCCAGAAGCATTCGACTACGCAAAAGGTGTTTATACGGGTCACTACGACAAGGCGTTTGACTATGATCTGAGGCCTGCGCTCGACATTGAGTATCAGCGCATAACGCTGGTGGCCAAAGAAGGCGGTGAGCGGATGACAATTGATGGCAAGCTCTCGTTTCGCAACGAAAAGAAGCGCCTGGAGGCGCCCAATGATGTCTTCATCGTTGAGACCAAATCTGCACTTGGCCGCGGATATGCCGACAAAGCTCTCCGCGCGGTCCATGCGCGGCCCACCAAGAAGTGCTCGAAATATTGCATCGGCATGGCAGCTCTGGGGGCCGTCAGCCGCTGGAACCGCTTCATGCCGACAATGCGGATGCTGCGCCTTGTCACGGGAACCAAGCTCGCACTGGAGCCTCACGTCCTCAGCAGTGCCGCCTAAATGGGTAAAGCTGACAGGGCTCTCGATAGAGGACTATGCAAATTCGTTATCTTGGTCGGACGAAAGTCTGTTCCGCTTAAGCAGACCGCGTATTAGTTATGATGCAATGAACACGGAAAAGGCCGAACGATTTTGGAACCGTCTAAGCCTGCCGCGCCAGTTTATTCTCGCGGGCAGCGTGGTGATGTTTGTCGCTATGGTACTTGTTGGCTCTTGGGTCTCCAAGCGGATCGAGCAAGCAGCCGTGCAGAATTTTGCGATCATCGCTGCAAATTACGTCGAAAGCTTCATCGCGCCGATCACACAAGATTTGGCTGAAGGCGACACGCTATCTCCCCCTGCAAAGCAGGCGATGATCGAGGTCTTTTCTACGACGGCGCTGAACGAGCGTATCGTTTCATACAAGATATGGAAGGAAGGCGGGTTGATTGTTCACGCCTCTGACCCAAGCCTCATCGGTAAGGTGTTCGAACCCTCCGAAGACTTGCAAGCCGCATGGACTGGCAAATTCGCCGCGTCGCTCGACAATCATGTTGATGCCGAAGACGCGAGTGAGGCCTCTCTCGGAATTTCACTGCTTGAGGTCTATAGTCCGATTCACGAGGTCTTCAGTGGTCGCATAATCGCCGTGGCAGAGTTCTACGAGCGCGCCGATCCTCTGGTCGCAGAGCTGCGCAGCGCCCGCAGGAACTCATGGCTGGTCGTCGGCTCAGCCTTCTTGGCAAGCGGTCTGCTCTTGGCAGGGATCGTGCAAGCTGGCGGGCGCACCATTCAAGAGCAGCGGCAGCGCCTTCAAACGCAGCTCGCACAATCCGAACATCTTGCGGAGCAAAACATCGCCCTGCGTCGCAAAGCGATCACGGCAAATCTGCGTGCTACAGCCCAGCTCGAACAGACAATCCGCCATGTCGGCTCAGATTTGCACGATGGTCCTGCCCAACATCTTTCGCTGGCCGCCTTGAGACTCGATTCAGCCTTTGACAAAAACGCAGACCCAAACGCTCGCAGCGAAATTCGCGCCTCAATCGATCGTGCGCTCGAAGAGATAAGAGCGATCTCACGAGGACTTGCCCTGCCAGAGCTAGAGCAAATGGATCTGGCCTCCCTCGTCCGCGCAGCAATCTCCGAGCGTGAGGTCCAATCAGGCATCGACGTAAACGTCACATTCTTTGGCTCGGAGCCAAAGCACCTGAGCTATACAGAAAAACTCTGCGTTTACCGTTTTCTGCAAGAGGGCTTGTCCAACGCGGTACGCCACGGCGGCGTGAAATCCGCCGAAGTGCGTGTCGCGGTCGATACCAAAATCATCGAAATTTCGATCCATGATGATGGCTCGGGGTTTGACATGAACGCTGTGCCTGGCCTGCACGCCACCGGAGGCCAAGGCCTCACGGGCCTGCGCGACCGCGCCGAAAGCATCGGAGGAAGCATTTTGGTTTCATCCAATCCCCGTTCAGGCACGACCCTGACGCTCACACTCTTGAGGGAGCAATATAATGGCAATCCGACTAATCCTCGCCGATGACCATCCGATTTTTCGTGATGGGCTGGTGCAAAGTATAACTGAGACAGGTGAGTTTGAAGTCTTGGGTGTCGGGGAATCGGCCGAAGAAGCTGTTGCTCTTGCAGCGCAACACTCGCCTGATATCGCCCTGCTTGATCTCTCGATGCCTGGCAATGGCATCACCGCTGCCAAGCGCATTATCGAAGGAGGATTTGCCAAGCATGTCGCGATGCTGACCGTCTCGGAAGACGGTGCTGACGTCACCAAAGCGCTGCAAGTCGGCGCAATCGGTTATGTGCTGAAAGGGGTCTCGGCAGACGATCTCCGCCGCATACTCAAAGGTATCGCCCGTGGCGAGGCCCATGTCTCGCCCGCGCTCGCCGCGCAAGTGCTACAGATCATGCAAAAGCCAAAGGCCAAGAAAGAGCACAACCCAATTGATGATCTAACAAAGCGCGAGGAAGAAATCCTACGCCTCGTGGCCACCGGTCAAAGCAACCGCGAGGTGGCCGATGCGCTCAGCCTTCAGGAAAAGACTGTAAAGCACTACATGACAGTTATTCTAAGCAAGCTGCATGCCCGCAATCGTGTCGAGGCCGCCGTGATGGCACATGAGGCTTGGAACGGTGAAAAACCCTAGCCGCTACCGAAACCTTTCCAGCCGTGTGATATCGCTTTGAGTGGCCCTACGTGAGGCAACGATGCGGCTAAACTGGTCTCTCAAGACATATTGCCCACGCGTAACCGCCTCAGTCCAGCCATTGGCATAATGAATTTCGATATCTCGCCCGCGATAATATGCCCTGACTGCTTGCGACTCGACCTTTGGTGATTTGCTTTTGGACGCTGACTGCGTACTTTCAAAATACGCCCGCATGCGCGACGCATCGCTTCCCTTTGCTTTACGGCGCTCCAGCACTCTCCCTGACGAATCTGTTCTGCGAAAGCGGTCCCCGATGATCTCGCTCATGCTCCCGTCGGAAAATGTAACACGCGCGCCGTTTTGCAGACGCTCGGCGTGCTTTACCTGCTTTGATCGGGCCTTGTCGGGGTCGCGATGCGCCTTCTTCGACCGGTCATGATCATCGTCATCGTCATGATCACCATCATCGTTATCACTATCATCATCGCCATCGTCACCGTCGTCTCCATCATCCCCGTCTCCATCGTCTCCGCCCCCATCATCACCGTCGCCGTCTTTTGCAGCCGCTGAGGCCATGACAACACGAAGCAAGCCCTCGCTGTCGACTTCCAGCCGAAGCGGGAAGGCAACAAAAAGAACGGCCAGAAAGGCCAGCCAGCGGCTACGTTTGATATTCATCTTTCCCGCAATATCCATATTTCAAGCCGACGATAGCACAGCACCGCATGCCTTACTTCGGACTTTGGTCTAACAATGAGGAACGTTTCTAAGCTACCAAAGCGGCATCAGACCTATATCCAATTCCCCAAGTTTCGGCCTTATCCCACGCTCTGACTGGCTCACAACAGACCATGTATATGTCTCAAGCCAAGTGCCTGCGCAGCGTCCAACGTAACACAAGAGCGCATTTTGCATTCTGTGGGAAGGCGTCTAGCCTGACACAATGGAAACTAGCTCATCGGCAGTCAAAAACTGTCATGAAAGCAACTGGACGTTTCCAATCAGGTGCAGCCAGTGATGCTGGTGCGAAGCGGGCGGCCCGAAGACCGCCCGCCAGTTTGTTTAGTCTTTGCTCTGATGCGGCAAAATCAGGTTCAGAACCAGACCCGCAATCCCCGCAAGACCAATCCCTGCAAGCTTGAAATCATCGCCAAGCTCAAGTGTGAGGCCACCGATACCAATGACAAGAATGGTCGATACAATCACCATATTACGTGGCTCGCTCAGGGCTTCTCCAAGCTTGGAAAGAACCGAAAGACCAACCACAGCAATCATCCCGAAGAGTAGGATCATAATGCCGCCCATGACAGGCATAGGGATCGTGCCAAGCGCGCCGCCAAGCTTTCCGACAAAGGACAGGATGATCGCAAAGATCGCCGCCCAAGTCATGATCGCAGGGTTAAACGCGCGCGTCAGCGTCACCGCACCTGTCACTTCCGAATAGGTCGTGTTGGGTGGTCCGCCCAAGAGGCCCGCAACACTTGTGGCCAGGCCGTCTCCAAGCATCGTGTTTTGAATGCCTGGCTTTGTCATGTAGTCGCGCTTGGTGACATTCCCGATGGCAAGGATGTCGCCAAAATGCTCGATCGCAGGCGCAATCGCGACTGGCAGCATGAAGACAATTGCCGCAAGCTGGAACTCAGGCGTTACAAAATTCGGCACAGCAAACCAAGCCGCATTCGAGACAGAGGCCGTGCTCACAAAGCTTTCGCCTGTTACCATGCCAAGCACAAGCGCGGCCACATACCCTGCAATCACACCTACAATAATCGGCACAATCCGCATCATGCCACGGCCCAGAATGGCCGTTAGCATCGTCGCGCCAAGCGCAACCGCCGCCAGAAGCAGCGCATAAGATTTCGGCATAATCTGCGTATCACCCGCAAGACCTGTCGCCATATTCACAGCGACAGGGGCGAGCGAAAGACCAATGACCATAATCACAGGTCCGACAACAACAGGCGGCAACAGCCGCTGCAAAAAGCCCGCGCCAAAAATGCGGATCGCAAAGCTCAGCACCACATAAACAAGCCCCGAAACCGCCAGAGCACCCGTTGTCGCAGGCAAGCCCCACGTCTGAACCGCAAAGATGATTGGCGCAATGAATGCAAAAGAAGAAGCAAGAAAAACAGGCACTTGGCCTTTGGTGACAATCTGGAAGATCAGCGTTCCAACACCAGCCGTAAACAAAGCGACACTCGCATCAAGTCCAGTCAACAGCGGCACAAGAACGAGCGCGCCAAACGCCACAAAGAGCATCTGCGCGCCAACAAGCGCTTGCCCCATACCAAACTTATAGTCTTCGCCCAGGGCATCTGCCCCTGCGGTATTCTCTGTCTGTGCAGTCATTTTCATGTCCCTCCAATGACACATATGAAGCCACATGCCCCATTGTTCGGGTGCTCTGCAGCTTCTCTCCTGTCTACCGAATGAAGGGGGGTTGCGTAAAGCGTGCTGTCAGTGCGTCGCGTTGCAGAGCTTTAAAGCTGGGTCAAGCGCCACCATTTCTTCCGCAGTCAGCTTGGTCATTTCACGGCTTTTACCCCATGTGCTGAGAAAGCGCTGGCGGATCACAGGCGTCAGATACTCTGCGCTCAAAGCGTTGAACCGCCCATTCAGGTTGCTCGCATGAAAGCCAAAGCGCGTTCCGCGGATCAAGCAGGCGTTGGGCAAGCTCGTAAGCATCGTACATGCAGAGTTACACCCCCCAAGACGAACCTGCCGCCCACTCGCCTTGAGCTCCGCATGAAGGGCCGCATATTCATAAGGGTTCCCGCCTGTGTCCCCAAGGATCGTCACAGGCCCGCTCCCGCTCACATCAGGCGTGGTGTTCACAGAGCACGCTGCCAGAACAAGAAAGAATAGAGAAACAAAGAAAAAGCTACCAAAGCGCATTGAAAAACCCATTCAGCAATCGTTTACAAACATCCATCATCAGGCTTGCCTAGCCTATCACGCTTATGCAACTCTTTGAGTAATAAAGGTCTGTGTGATGAAATTACTTCTATCGCTACTTCTGTCCGCCACGGTGTTTTTGGCAACTCCACAGAAGAGTTTTGCCCAAAACTACGCGGCGCTCTTTGAGCAGTTCCAGCCGAGCGCCTTAACCCGTGAAGACAAGCGCTTCCTGCAAGCTGCTCTCGCTTTTGAGGGGCACTATAAAGGTCTCTTCGATGGAGACTGGGGCAAGCTGAGTCAAACTGCGATGGAGAGCTACTCGGCCAGAACGTTTCAGACAGGTGTCGAGCCGTGGCACATGGCCCTTCTTGCGTTTTCCCTCTTTGATGAGACGAAAGAAAATGGCTGGGACATGTATCATTCTGACTGGCTCGGCATGACATACCTCTGGCCTAAAGACGCCTTTCGTAAAGATAGATCGACCAAGAATTTTATAAACTTCCGTCATATCGGCAGCAGCCTGTCTTATTCCGTCGGTGTCCTTGATTTTAAAGCCGCTCAAAACGTCCATGACTTCACGCAACGCCGCCATGCGGGCTCTGGTGAAGCCTATTCGGTGCGCAAGCCCAACTTCGCAATTTCCACAGCACAGATCTCCGACGGGAGCTATCTCTACACCCGTTCCAATCTTATCAAAAACCGTTGGTCAACCGTCATGCTATCGGCAAATAGGCGTGACAAAGCCTTGCTGGACGCCGTCTCCTCCAGCATCTCCACAGGCTACGCCAATCCACTCGGCATGACAGAAAACGGACATCTAGCAACTGTTGTTCTACAAACAATTGAGGTTTTGAGCACAAAGGACGAACCTCAATTGAATGCCGCTCAACCTGCCCCAAGCCCACCCAAAACAACAACCAGTTCAGGCACAGGGTTTGTTGTATCCGCACAGGGCCATATCCTTACCAATGATCATGTGGTCGACAGCTGCAGCCGCTACACAGTTGATGGTAAGCAAGCAGAGCGCATCGCTGGGTCGCCTGAATTTGATCTCGCCCTCCTGAAAGCTCCTATTAAAAAAGACGCTGCCGTTGCTGTCTTCTCCGCCGCACCCCCGCGTCTCAACTCTGATGTGACAGTGGTTGGCTATCCATACGGTGGCGCCCTTAGCGGCCTCAACGTGACACGCGGTTCGGTCTCGTCCCTCAAAGGCCTTGGCGGAGACGCCACCCGCCTCCAGATCACAGCGCCAGTTCAGCAAGGCAACTCTGGTGGCCCCCTCGTCGCAGCCGATGGTGAGATCGTCGGCGTCATCGTCTCTAAGCTCGACGTTCTCAAATTTGCCGACGCCATTGGTGATGTCCCGCAGAACGTCAATTTCGCCGTACGTGGCGAAATAGCCAAGCTTTTCTTATCTCAGAACGGAATCACGCCCGCACTCAGCCTTGATGATATTGCTCTTGATCCAACAGAAATAGCTGAACGCACTGCTGCCTTCACCGTTTTCATCGAGTGCCACTAAACCAAGTTAAGCCACAACCTCACTTGCAAAGTCGCCCCGCAAAGCACATTCCAGAAGCTCTAAGTCTTCCGAGCACTCCGCATAACGCGCGCTCATGTGTGGCGGCAGCACAAAAGCATCCCCCGCCTGTAGCGCGCGTGGCTCCTGGCCTTCAGCATGAAGCGTCATTGTGCCCTCCATGACAAAGGTAAAGTGAATGTCCGCATCCGTTCGCGTGGCGGGTGGCTCACCGCTCTCAAAACGAACCACCTGAATACCGGCCACGCCCTTCGTGCCGTCCGATATCCCCGTATCGCGACAGCGAAACCCGGGGATGCGGAAAGGCTGCCAAGTGGCCCCCTCCTTTACATGATGCACAAAGCGCTGGCCCTGCCATTCGCGCTTGGGGTCGCCATGGCCGTTGGGCAGTGTAAAGGCGTGATCAATCGTCGTCACATGGTCCGCAGGAACGCCGATCTCGATCACTTCGATATCAGGAGAAGCATGACACACCCGATGGCGGATCTCTGGCGGCTGGATCACACAGTCGCCCGCGTGCAGGCGCATCAGGCCGCCTTGGTCCTCATAGAGCACATCCACCCAGCCTTTGTAGCAAAAGATAAGCTGGAACCCGACAGTGTGGTAATGCACCATATCAGGCACATCGCCGCCACCTGGCACACGGATATGGCTGGCAATAATCGCCCCGCCCAACCGCGTGGGCAGCAAGTCACGGTAGTTCATTCCCGCGCGCCCGATGACCCAAGGGGCAGAGTCCCGCAATCGCCGCACATCAAACATATGCTCGGTCTTGGGCAGGATCATCGGAGGATTCAGCTCGGCAATTTCGATCTTGGTCCCGTTCGGGGCAACAAGCTCTCTCGCGCCATCCGCAAAGCCTTCAGGGTCCGTCGTCAGGATGCGCAGCGTCCCCGCAGGTTCCTTCGCCCCCTTCTCGATGCGCACCCGCAATCCATGCCCCGAAAGCACAGCCACGCGCGGATCATCTGCAGGGAAAATCTCGTCCAGCCGCATCCCCAACACTTTGGTGTAAAACGGCAGATCGTCTCTCAGCTCGTCGGTCGGCAGGCGGACTTCGGCGCGAATTTCGCTCATAGCTTGAGCCGCCCCCGTGCGGCCTTGAAGCCCTCCCGCTTGCGCACTTGGCTCGCGTATGTGTTGAGCCTGTCATCTTCCAGATCAAACTTCGCGCTGATCGCCCATCCGAGACAATGTACCAGAAGCATATCCGCAATCGTCATTTCTTCACCCATAAGGTAAGGCCCCTCCATGCGCTCGGAGATACGCTTGATGTTGCGCGCGAACTCCCACTTGAGTGAGTCTTTCACAGCAGGCACGCGCTGCTCTTCAGGCAAAATAAACGAGTGCCGCGCCGCCGTCCAAAGCACGGCATCGACCTCGTCCAAAATCTGATGAAACCAAGCATCTTGCTTTGCGCGTTCAATTGTCCCGGCAGGGTAGGTAAACTGGCCGTGCTTATCAGCCAAAAACGTCATGATCGCCGCTGAATCTGTGATCAGTTCACCATCGACTTTCAGCGCAGGAACCTTGCCAGACGGGTTCACAGCCTTCATCTCGTCACTGCCAGCTTTCAGATCATGATGGACAAATTCCACACCCATTTCGTCCAAAAGCCAAAGCACCCGAAACGCACGGCTCGCCACACCACCAAAGACTTCATACATGATTTCTCTCCCTTATTTGTGCACACGAGACATCAAACAAAAGAAAGCCGCAAGGGGCGCATTGAAAAAGACGATCATGTTCTTTTGCGTTTACGGTCTGCGTGTTACTCTCAAGTATGTGTAAGTAGATGGTGTCGACATTTGGCAGATGTTGAGCAACCCGCCTATTCCAAAAAAGAAATTGTTGAAGCAGGGAAAACCCTGAGTCAAAAAATATCCGAAGTTAACGTGAAAACACTAAGTGCCTTTCAAGTGGCACACAATTGGAGGGCTTCATATGCGCTTCCAATGAATAGAGTAAGACATGAACTACGCGGCAAGGTCTTACGAAATGAAGGCAGCGGAGTAACTGCTGCCAGGCTAAAACGCATGTCATCAATTCGGAAAAAGCTCGCGCCAGGAAATCGCACACTTTATCAATTACAAGATATCGCAGGCACACGGGCAATACTCCCTGATATGGCGAGCTTGGATAGGGTGTCAAAATACTTCGAAGATGGTGATACGCTACATTCCATCGTCAGATTGAACGACTACATCGCGGATCCAAAGCCCGATGGCTATCGTAGTAAACACATAGTTTTGAAGTTTTCAGGAGAGGGCGCTGAAGCGGTATATAGTCGTCAGTTTGTTGAGATTCAGCTGCGAACTGAAAAACAACATGCTTGGGCTACCGCAGTTGAGGCCGTTAGTTTGGTCAGAAACGAACCAATGAAGTCAGGGGAAGGTTCTAAAGATTGGCTCAGGTTTTTTAACTTGATGTCAGCCGAAATCGCCGATCGGGAACTACAAGTCACAGCAAAAAATGCGATACGCATCGAAGAACTAAAAGAACTCGACTCAACTCTTGGCGCCTTGAAGGAGTTGCAGGGCTACAATCAAGCTCTGAAATTTACAGAGCGCGTTGATGCAAGGTCAGGGCAGTTCTTTTTGATCAATTTTGATCTAAAGTCTAAAGCTATGAGTGTTTCGCCATACAGTATGTCGAAAGAAGGCAACGCAGCATACGACGCAGAAGAGCGTAATGTTCGCGGAACAAACGCTGTTCTGGTCGAAGTTGATAGAGTGCATGACCTTAGAGCAACATACCCAAACTACTTTCTAGACGTTCGAAAATTCGTTGAGGAATGTGAAGTCTCGTTATTTGGGAAAAAGGTATTTAGGTTCCATGAGATGGACGTTTCATGGGTGAGAAATTGGAAAAAACCAACTTAAAGTAAGGAAAATGGATTCACCGCTTTCCAGCCAGCCCTGCGAGCCTGATCAGCGTGCGCTCCACCAGCGCCATCTGTGGCGCGGTCTGCCCTGCGCTGCGCAGTTGCAAATCTGTTTCGATAAGATAGCTCAAAGCCTGTTCAAGCTTCACAGCGCCCCAGCCTTGCGCTTGCTTGAGCATCCTGTCGCGCCGTGGCCCAAAGATCGGCGGGCGCAGCCGTGCAATGCCTTGGCTCGCGCCCGCAGGGTCACTCGCCGCCGCATAGAGCGCCTTGAAATGCCGTGTCGCGCCAATGATAAGCCCCACGGGCTGCACGCCTTGGGCCTTAAGCTTTGTCATGATCGGGTGAATTTCGCCCATCTTGGCCTCCGCCACGACGTTCAAAAGATCATCAAGCGCCGCCTCTGTGCTTTGCGGTGCGCAGGCCGCAACATCTGCGCTGCCCACTTCGCTTGCGTCACCGTGTTTATACAGCGCAAGCTTCTCGATCGTCTGGCGGAAGTCCCCCGGTCCAAGCTCACGGCTCAGCCCAGTGAGGTCAGTCATGGCATCGCGGCTCACTTGCGCAAGCCCAGCGTCCTTTAGCATGCCTTCAATTTCGTCGCGCCCGGGCGGATCGTCATAAATCCCCACAGCATAGGCATTTCGATGCGCCTCAAAAGCCTTGCGGATTTTCGACGTCGCCTTGAGCTGTCCCGCTGTCACGATGATCTGCGCATCACCCTCGGCCCAGTCTTCCAGCGCAGCAAGAATAGCAGGCGCAGCCGTATCGTTGGCATCCTCCACAAAGGCCACACGCGGCCCAGGGAAAAAGCTCACGGCCTTCACAGCATCAAGCAACATAGCAGGGTCTTTGCGCAAATCGCCCGCAGGCATCCGCACCAGCCGCATTTCTTCGTCGCCCTTGGGGCCAATAAGCGCTTTAATGACGTCTTGCCGCTTCAGAGCAACGCGCATCCCGTCACTGCCATAAATCAAAAGCCCCGTGCGCTTGGCATCTGGCGATTTGAAATAAGCTGTCGCCTCGCGCCCGCCGAGCTTCATGCCGCTGGCTCAAGCTTTGCCGCCACAAGGCGCGCAACGATCTGATCACCAAGAATAACCATAAGTCGCTCACTCGCGTCCTGTTCAGCGGCCCGCGTCGCGGCGGTGCTGCCCGTGGTTGAATAGCCCGTAAAGCTCTGCACAACCCCGCTGGTCACGACTTTACCGCCATCCAAGGCGCGCAAAGCGTAAGTCGCTTTGCCCAGAAGGTTAAATCGCGTTGCCACGTTGTCTGTGGTGATCGCCATGCGCTCTTCACCGAGCTCAATCGCAATCGAAAGTGCATATGTTGGACTGCTCGTACGCCCGAGCCGCTCCTCAATATGGCGCACAAGAAGATAGCCTTCGCGGTCACGCGGCGGATCAACTTCGACGGTGTTGAGAAGCGTGCGCGCGCCACTCTCGGGCCCATAAACAGGTGTAAACCCGCAGCCCGAAAGCGCCAGCGCGCCCAGCAATACAGTTCTTCGGTTAGGCAACCACATTCACAATCCGCCCAGGAACAACGATCACCTTCTTGGGCGTCGCCCCGTCCAGCACCTTTTGCACAGCATGATGCGCCAGCGCGAGCTTTTCAACCTCGGCCTTGTCCATGTCTTTGGGCACGCTGATTTCCGCGCGCCGCTTACCGTTGATCTGGATCGGCATGACAACCTCGTCATCGACAAGCATCGCCTCGTCCGCCACAGGCCAAGGTGCAAGCGCACAAAGCCCCTCGCCGCCGAGTGTCTCCCAGACAGCTTCCGCAAGGTGCGGCGTCATCGGGCTCATCAGCTGCGCAAGCGTGCGCGCCGCTTGTTTCTTCGCCGCGCCACCCGCGTTTGACTTGGCCAGCGTGTTGGTAAAGCCGTAAAGCTTCGCAATCGCCGCGTTAAAGCCAAAACTTTCAACGCCCATAGTCACATCATGGATCGCCTTGTGCATTTCACGGATCAGCGCCGTATCGTCCGCCTCTTGGCCCGTTGCTTCCGCATCAATCTCTGAAGCAATACGGTAGACCCGCCCCAGATGCTTGTGCGCTGCTTCCGCGCCCGAAGCTGTCCACTCCACATCCCGTTCGGGAGGGGAATCAGAGAGCACAAACCAGCGCGCCGTATCCGCGCCATAGCTTTCAATGATGTGCAGCGGATTCACGACGTTGTTCTTGGATTTGGACATCTTGGCTGAGGGCACAACATCCACTTCGCGCCCGTCTTCCAGCACAGCGGTATCACCCTTGAGTGTTACTTCTTCGGGGTAGTGATACACTGGCCGCCCGTCCGCGCCCTCTGTCTTATAAATCGCGTGCGTCACCATGCCCTGCGTGAACAACGCATCAAACGGCTCTTTCGCACTCTCTGGCAGATGTCCGCAAATATGCATCGCCCGCGCAAAGAAGCGCGCATAGAGCAAGTGCAAGATCGCGTGCTCCACACCGCCAATATATTGGTCCACATTCATCCAATACTCGGCATCCGCCGCATTTGTCGGCGTCTCGGCGCGTGGCGCGGTGAAGCGCGCAAAATACCAAGATGAGTCTACAAACGTATCCATCGTATCGGTCTCGCGCTTGGCAGGCGCCCCGCAAGAGGGGCACGCCACATCGCGCCATGTCGGGTGACGGTCGAGCGGATTACCTGGCTGGTCAAAGCTCACATCGTCAGGCAGCTCGACAGGCAGGTTTTCCTTTTTCTCGGGAACAACGCCGCAAGTCTCACAATGCACCACAGGAATGGGGCAGCCCCAGTATCTCTGCCGAGAAAGGCCCCAGTCACGCAGGCGGAACTTGGTCACGCCCTCGCCAAGCCCTTTTCCTTCCATAAAGTCGATCGTCGCATTGATCGCTTCTTCGCCCGTGGCCTCTGCAAGACCCGCAAAGTGATCAACCCAGCGGACTTTCTCGGTCTTTGCAGGGACGAAGGCCTCCTTGCCCACAGGCGTGTCATCGCCAAGTGCAAAAAACGTATCAATCACTGGCAAGTCATACTTTCGGCAGAAGTCCAGATCGCGCTGGTCATGCGCAGGGCAGGCAAAGATAGCGCCCGTGCCGTAGTCCATCAAAATGAAGTTGGCGATCCAGACAGGAAGTTCTGCGCCCGTCAGCGGATGCTTCACTTTGATTCCCGTATCATAGCCCAGCTTCTCAGCGGTCTCGATGGCCTCTTCGGTTGTTCCGCCCTTGCGCGCTTCCGCGAGGAAGGCATCAACTTCGGGATTTCCCTCCATCGCCTTGGCGATGGGATGATCTGGCGAAATCCCGACAAAGCTTGCGCCGTTCAGCGTATCGGGCCGCGTGGTGTAAACAACGATAGGCTCGCCGCCATCGACCCGCTCAAACCCAAACTGCAAACCGCGTGATTTTCCGATCCAGTTCGCCTGCATCAGCTTTACTTTTGCAGGCCAGTTATCAAGCCCGTCAAGCGCGCCAAGCAGCTCGTCCGCCATGTCGGAAATCTTGAAGAACCACTGGGTAAGCTCCTTGCGCTCTACAATAGCGCCAGAGCGCCAGCCGCGTCCGCCTTCAACCTGTTCGTTCGCCAGAACGGTCATGTCCACAGGGTCCCAGTTCACGACCGCATTTTTGCGATAAACGAGGCCTTCTTGTAGAAAATCGAGGAAAAGGGCCTGCTGTTGCCCATAATACTCAGGGTCACAGGTCGCAAACATACGGTCCCAGTCAAGCGAGAGGCCCAGCGGCTTCATCTGCTCAACCATGTCGTCGATATTGTTATAGGTCCAAGTCTTAGGATGACCGCCAATCGCCATTGCTGCGTTTTCCGCAGGCATACCAAAAGCATCAAAGCCCATGGGGTGAAGTACATTATGCCCCGTCGAAATTTTATAACGCGCGATCACATCGCCCATCGTGTAGTTGCGCACATGGCCCATATGCAGCTTGCCCGAAGGATAAGGGAACATCTCAAGCACATAGTACTTCGGCTTGCCCTCCTTGCGCTCGGCGCGGAAGATTCCTGCCTTCTCCCATGCGTCCTGCCATTTGGCTTCAATCTCGGCGGCGTTATAGCGGCTCATTGCGTGTCTCTCGGTCTATGTTTGGTGTTGGCGCTGGTGATAAAGGGTTTTCAGCGCAGATTAAATCGCGAATTGCCTCTCAGAGAACAACGCCCAAAAATTCACCGCCTACAAACTGTGCATTTGCCGAGATTTTTGTCATCTCTGTAAAGAATTTACGAAATTGTGCAGTTGCAGCATTTTTTGCCTTGAGGTCTCGCTGCATTGCGGCAAATCTGAACTCACAAACGATGTTCCTACTCTCCTCCCTCTGTAGTGCATCGCAACTAAAAGCTCTCTACGCGGCACTCCTCCTCCCGTCGCGTGGAGCGCGCTAATAAAGTCCAACAGGGTATGGCCGGATGTGTGCGCATCCGGCCATTTCTTTGGTTTGTTTATTAAATTCAAACCAATAGCCCTTCTTATGCCATAAACGGGCATTATGGCTGCTTGGGCCCGTTGTCTTATGTGTTGTTGTGTTGAGCCTGCTTATGAAAATCCTCTTTATCCACCAGAATTTCCCTGGCCAGTTCAAACATTTGGCGCCCGCTCTCGCCAAACACGGCCACGACACTGTCGCGCTCACCCTACGTGTGGAAAAGCCAACCAAATGGAATGGCGTGCGCGTGCTGCCCTACAAGCTCAAGCCCCGCGCCGCACAAAACACACATCCTTGGCTGGTTGATTTTGATACGAAAGTCACTCGCGCCGAGGCCTGCTATCACGCTGCCGTGCAGCTGCGAGAGCAGGGCTTCACGCCCGATCTGATCATCGCGCACCCTGGCTGGGGCGAGTCGCTCTTTCTCAAAGATGTCTGGCCCAAAGCCAAAATGGCGATCTACTGCGAGCTATATCACAAAGCCGAATACCCCCACACTGGCTTTGATAAAGAGTTTCAGCCCGAGATACGCGCCACAGAGGCCATGCGCCTGCGCCTCAAGAACGTAAACAACCACGAACACTTCGATATCGCAGATGCGGGCATTAGCCCGACTGCCTTTCAGGCCGATACATTTCCGCCCGAGTTCCGCGACAAGATTACAGTTTGCCACGATGGCATCCATACAGATGTGCTCACGCCCGACTCAGCCGCGCGTCTGACCCTGCCCACAGGCGAAACAGTCACCCGCAAAGACGAGCTCATCACTTTCGTAAATCGCAACCTAGAGCCATACCGAGGCTATCATGTCTTTATGCGTGCTTTGCCCCGCCTCCTCAAAGAGCGGCCAAACGCGCGCGTGCTCATCGTCGGTGGCGAAGATGTCAGCTATGGCGCCCGCCCGCCCAAAGGCCAGACATGGAAACAAATCTTCATTGATGAGGTGCGTGGCCAAATTCCTGATCAAGACTGGGCTCGCGTCCACTTTCTCGGGCGCATTCCATATGATCAGTTCCAATCGCTTCTCAAAGTCAGCCGCGTGCACGTCTGCCTGACATACCCCTTCGTGCTTAGCTGGTCCCTTTTCGAGACAATGAGCGTCGAAGGCGCAATCGTCGCCAGTAAAACCGCCCCCGTAGAAGAAGCAATCATCCACGGGCAAAACGGCAGACTTGTCGACTTCTTTGACAAAGACGCACTTGTTGAGGAGGTCACCGGCCTGCTCGACAACGCGTCAGAGCGCGAAGAGCTTGGCCGCGCAGCGCGCAAGCTGATCGTGAACAACTACGATCTCTCGAGCATTTGCTTGCCAAAACAGCTCAGCTGGGTTGAAAGTTTGGTCTAGTCAAAAGCCTTAGAGCTTCCCGTCAGCAATCCGCATCTGACGCGCACGGTTAAGAATGGCATCTTCCACAGCACGCTGCGTGCCCGCCGCCACAGGGCCACCACGGCCCGCAAGCGCCACATTAAGCGAACGCGCATCCAAAGCGGGGTCTTGTATATAGACAGTCGCACGATACGCCTTGCCGCCGCCTGGAGGCGTACCGTACCCAAAGACAATCACGCCACTAAACGGATCAACTGACTGCACAGGCATAAAGCTCAGCACATCCAGCGAGGCCGCCCAAAGGTAGCGGTTTACCTGTACATTGGCTTCATTGTTCTTTTTGCCGAAGGCGTCCCAGATGGTTTGCCCATCGCCCGTTTCAATACCCGCAGCCGAAGGTTGGCTTGCAGGTGCTGTTGGGTCGCGCTCTTGCGTTGCCGCAGGGCTGATCCGTCCGAAAAGACCGCTGCCGCCTCCACAAGCGCTCAGCGACACGAGAGCAAACAAGATTGCGACAGACTTGAGGACACGACTTGGCATGGGACGAATTCCGCTCGTTAATTGCCCTTCCGTCCTACCCAAGCGCCACGCTCTGAGCAAGCCCTTATGGCAGCTTCCTATATATACAGCCATTTTTACGCCATTTTGCGCCTTAATCATGAACGCGCCCTGCGCTCTGCCCCCGGATTTCACACTGTGACATCTGTGCATCAGCTTTTTCACCTTTCAGAAACCCCGATCCAGCGCGCTTGCAATGAGACCCCGTTTGGAGCGAAACACCTTTCATACCCAATGCGGATTCCCCGCTTGGGCCTATGACATGAAAACCGAGGGAAAAATCATGAAAAAGATTCTTTTCGCTACTACAGCGCTAGTCGCAACTGCATCAGTCGCAGCTGCAGACGTAACATTCACAGGTATGGGCCGTTTCGGTGTTAAATCTGTATCAACAGACGCCGTTGCTGCTGTTGCTGGTAAGATGACCACAACTGCTCAATCAACTGCAGCCGCTGCTGTAGGTGCAGACGGTACAATTACTGCTGGTGCAGTGACTGCAGCTGTTGTTGGTACGACTGCGGCGACGGACGCTGAAAAGCTTTCAGCGGTAAATGCTGTTGCTGCGGCTAGAGTAGCGCTTCAAAACAACACGACTGCCACAGCTGTTGCTATCGCAGATCTGGAAGCTGATCTTGCCGATGCAGAAGCAAATCTTGCTGCGATCTCAGACACAGCCGCTGTTGCGAAGAAAACAACAACAGACATCACATCACGTATGCAGATTGACGTTAAAGCTTCTGTTGAGCTCGACAGCGGCATCACACTCGGCGCAGCTACACGCTTCCGTTCAACCGATGGCGCTGCAGGTGTTGGCTTCAACGCACCGACATTTACAATGTCGACAGGTGGTCTGACACTCGTTGTTGGTAACAACTACGGTCAAATGTATCACGGTAACATGAGTGTAAACAACGTTGGTTTGACTGGTCTTGGCTTTGAAGCAGATGTGTTCACTGGCTTTGATGAGTACTCATCAAACGGTACAGGTCCACAGGGCGCAGACGTGAACTACTCAATGGGTAACCTTTCAATGGGTGTTTCACACGCAAAAGGTTCAGGAAGCACACAAGCTTCTGTTTCATACTCAGCAGATGCACTGTCATTCGGCGCTTCTATGCAAGACGGTAAAGCAAAAGCAGATGACTTCTCTTCTGTAGGTGTTGGCTATGCTTTCGCAGGCGGTAGCGTGAACCTTGCTTACGGCGACAACAACGGCACCAAAACAACTGTACTTGGTGGTACTTACAGCGTTGCAGCAGCAACATCTGTAACAGCGTTTGTTAAAGACACAAACACAGCTGGTGTTAAGAACGTATACGGCGTTGGTGTTTCGCACGACCTCGGCGGCGCGTCACTCAAAGCTGGTTATGTTGATAACGCAGCTGGTTCAGTTGCCGACTTCGGTATCGTGTTCAACTTCTAATCCACTGGGGATTTGGAGTATCGGAAAGAGCGGGCTTCGGCTCGCTCTTTTCACGTTTGGGGGTATTTGCTTCGTCTGCTGTGAAGCAATTCCCCTACAGTGATCTTTCCTAAGGTATTGATTTGCGGCGATTTTGTTTGCTGACCTCTCAAACTCCCGTAAATTCAGACGTTTCGCAATATTCTGCAAGGAAACGTCCGATGAGATTAAGCAACTGGTTCAAAAACACGCTGACAGACACACGAGAACAGAGTGCAACGCTTACACTCAACGAGTTCTTCTACTCTGAGTATTACCCTCACATTCTGACACGCAAAGAAAAGCCCCAGTATGATGAGGGCATTTTCCGCAATCACTTTCATAAGACACTTGGCACCAAAACGTTTGAGAGCTTGAATAAAAAGACCTTAGAGCAATGGCTGCAAAACCAGCTGAGCACGGGCATCAAGAAGACAACGATCAACAAACATATTTGTCTGATCAATAAGATTCTCAAAACAGCGTCTGAATGGGGTCAGTTTGAGGGCTTCAATTCTGTTGTTCATAACTTGAATCCTCTTCGAACAGGACAACTGACACAGCGCTTCTTGTCAGAAGAAGAGATTGCTGTCGTGTTGGAGCTTTGCTCACACAGCAAACATCCGTTCCTCAAGTATTTTGTGGAGCTGCTTTTGCTCACTGGAGCAAGAAGTGGTGAAGCATCTAACGCTCTCTGGCGAGATATTGATTTTACCAATGCGATCTGGACAGTTCCAAAGAGCAAGAGCGGTAAGACACGTTTTATCTATCTGAATGAACCTGCGCTTGAGCTGTTTGTTTCCATACAGAAACAAGCTGCCAACATCGGCTTATCAACGTCTACAAGCTGTCCTGTGTTTACCAATCCGCATACGCAGAAGCCGTATAAGGGCTTTCATCTAGCTTGGTATGAAGTCAGAAAAGCTGCTGGACTGGATGACGTCAGAATACACGACTTACGTCACACATATGCCAGTCTTTTGGTAAACAAAGGCGTCAGCTTGTATGAAGTCCAGCAACTGCTTGGACATTCCTCACCACAGATGACACAGCGCTATGCACATTTTGCAAATAAAACACTGCTCACGCGATCTGGAATTGTGGGCGATTTGATTGTCAGCGCAAAGCGAACAGCCGTGCAGAGTGCGCATTCTAAAGAAGCTCAACCACTTGCTGTTTAGCTTGTTTGTTTTCTTCAATGTATCTTTGAGTAACAGCGAGTGACGAATGCCCTGCGAGAGCCTGAACATCCCGAAGCGATCCACCAACGCTGCTGATCTTTCTGGCTGCGTTGGTGATAAATGTTCGACGCCCAGAGTGTGACGAGCAGCCAATCAGCCCGACATCAGCATACCAAGCTGCAAACATATTCACGATCGCTTGCGCTTGCGTTCTTGCTGAGCGCTCAGTCGTGATCACGTGACTTGATGCGATGTGAAAGCCGCGTTGCTTTGCCGCTTCTTGCAACCAGTCCTGAAGTTTGAGACGCAATTGCATATTGATCGGTATAATCCGTCCAGATCGTCCTTTTGATGCAACGTCCGTCAGACGAATGCTGTCAGCAATCTCGCCATCAGCATCTGTGAGCATCGCCCACTTCAGCCCTGCTATCTCTTTCGCGCGAAGCCCTGCACGCACCGAGAGCAGAACCACAATCTCATTGCGCTGAGCGTGCCGCAGAGTGCCAACATACCAGAGCAGTTGATCGATTTGTTTCTTGTTGAGTGTCTTTGCTTGTTTTCTCAGTGACATAGCGAACCTGTTATATTTTCAGTGGTTTTTACCTAAAAATACTGACTGGAAAGCCAATGATTGCAACCACATTAAAAGTCCTGAGTCCTGTCAGACACTTACAGAGACTGATGTTGAAATGTGTATTTGCTACTGAGTTGAAATCTTCAGTATTTGCCTGGAAACACGCCGACTGCCGCGTTGTTCGCGAGATTACGCGCCTTCTTCAGATACCGCATAAACTGGCGCTGCTCATCGCTGTTTGTCGTGTTTGAGCCTGCGAGTATCTCTTCAGCAAACGTCCGAACTGCGAATGGAAACATCGGGCGTGCAAGCTTGTAGTTGCGTTCCCGTATCATATCATCTCGTTGTTTCGCCCAAGTATAGAATTCAACCGCTGAGCTCTTCACACGATCTTTCTTGTCCAGATCGGCGTTGTCTAGCCAGATGCAATATAGACGCTGCAGAAAGCTTGCATTCTCTAAGTATTTGAGGAATGCCTTTTCATATCCTTCTGACAGCCTGAACTTGCCCTGCGCGATAGTTTCCAACTTCGTTCCAGCCTGATGTTGATCCAGCAGCTGCTGAACATCTTTCATCGTCTCTCGGGGATCTTTGCTGAGCGGTAAACGCACAACGATCGCTTGGTCGTCATTCACGATGCTGTCGTTTCCATCCAGAACGCGCACTGTAGAATCGACCGCAAACAGCGTTCGCCAATTTGCGCCAGACCACCACTCGCTGAACGACTGCTCCCAGAAGTTTCCCCAGTCTGAATAGAAGTCGTAGTCCACGTTGATTTCTGAATCTCTGTGCGCTGCTTTTATGAACTCAAACCACAGCCTGTATGGTTCAACTTGCCTTGCTGGCAGATAGAATGTCCCGTCTCCTGACCACTTTTCGCTCATCATAACTCCGTTTCCATATGGAAATGAACAGGACCACCCAGCCCACTCAGGCAC
The DNA here is from genome assembly GCF_040580765.1 of Lentibacter algarum. GTDB lineage: Bacteria > Pseudomonadota > Alphaproteobacteria > Rhodobacterales > Rhodobacteraceae > Lentibacter > Lentibacter algarum. The sequence goes on from NZ_CP158687.1 coordinate 3,233,845, forward strand.
TCGTCTTGTCCTAAACTGAGGGCAGTTTTTCAGCTATATTAGTCTTGTCAGTGAGGGAAACAACGAAGCGTTTCAGACACTGACGAAATTTCCCATCAAACAGAAAGAGATACTATTATGACAAACAACATTATTGAACTTAACAACTCACTTGTAATGTCCAACGAGGCTACTGCCATCGCGAGTTATGTCGCGCAGATCAAAGCCCAAATCACTGTTTCAGCGAGTGCTTGGACTGAGATTGCGCGTCTACTCGCGTCAGCTGCTGATGAGTTCGGACTGAAATCTGATCTGATGCGAGCACTGCTGAAGCAAACTAATTTTTCAAACAGTAAAGCTGTGAAGCTGATTGCGATCGCGAACTCAAAGCGTCTCAATGAGCATAAGACTACTTTCAAGCTAGTTGCAGCTTGGACTGTTCAATACGCGATCACAACACTTGAAGATGATGAGTTTGAGCGCCTGCTGAGCAATGTCGATGAAGAGACCGTGATCACACAATCAATTGTGGATGCTGCAAAGACCAAAAAAGCTGTTGAAGTAGATGACTATCAGACTGTGTTCTCAATTAAGATTTCAGCGTCTGCTTTGAAAGCTGGAGCGTTTGATGATTACGAGGAGCTTCAAGATGCAGTGCAAAATATTCAGGATACAATCAAGTTTGTTCGAGTTGATGAAACCAAAGTCCAAGAAAACGACGCAGCTCGTTTTATGAGAGAAGTTCATAACAAATTCACATCGTTGGCTACCAAACTCGTGAATGAAGAGATGAAGCAGTATCGCCAAAAGTCCGACTTCAAAAAGTTTGGTCGCTACGGTTCTGAGGATAAAGAAGGTATGTCAATCTTGAAAAGTGAAAGTCGTTTCCTCGAAGCACTTCAGGCGATGGGGGCTGAAGATAAGTTTGACCAACAAGAACTTTATACAGAAGCGCAGAGCTTGGTGTTCGCTGCTCGTGAAAAGAAATACTCCCAGAAACTGAAGGCGATCTCTGCCTTTGCGTTCGCAAACACCGATATGCGCACAGCCGCCTAACAAGCATTTATGGTTACAATTTTCTTGAGCGTTCGAAGCACTGTGTTTTTCGCAGTGCTTTTTTTTGATCTAAATAGCTCAGCAAGTATTGAACGAACACAACTAGCACTCGTTTCCATATGGAAACGCTATTCAACGTCTGCTGCGTGTCTTCGCTGTGAGCGTATGCCCAGCAACATCTACGGCAACACCTGAGCCAATCTGCTCGCGTTGCTGAACAAGACCATCAAGCAGTGCGTCCAGTGCTCCCTCTATTCTTGCCAGACGTTGTTCAACGCTCACATCACGACCACCGTCACGCAAACGCTGCTGCGCAATCTTGTAAGCCTGAACTGCTGCATCGCCTTCTCTGCGTGACTTCATTCCATAAGCTGCAACTGCGCCAGCACGCACAAACTTCTCGTCCAATTCCACCTGGAATGACTGAAACGACTTCATCAGAAGACACCGAGTCCAACTTCAACCAGTCCATCATCAGCAACATAGAAGTTGTGTGAATGCTTCTTCAGTTGGTCGTCAATCGCTGCCAGTTGCTGCTGTAGTTTCCATCGCTGCTCAGCCAGCATCGTGACAATCTCGTGTTCAATTTCAATATCGCTCATTTACTCGTTCCTCTTAGTGATCGTTTGCTCTGCATTGTCAGTGATCCTTGATGAACAAGACAGAGAACGATCCGTTTCTGAGCATTGCATCAAACTCTTTCTGAACGCTGGCTTTGTCGTCACGCGACAAGACATCAACAGAAGCAATCTTTGGTGACTTCAACGACTGCACAAATCTCAACAACTGCTGCTTCGTCTTTGGACTTTGCACAATCATCTGAAACGCTCTTCCCAGTCAAAATCATCAGATGCAGACGGAATCATTGCTGGTTCGTGATCTTCAATTAATTGCTTCTTGACCTTCTGACGCTCCTGCAAAGACACACTGTCAATGAACGTGCTTAGTTCGTGATCTTTGCTCAATGCCAGTTGCTCTGATCTCATAAAGTCATCAATTAGATGAAGTAGCTGAGACGTCCTGCTGACACCTTTGTATCTGACCAGATGATCAAATGAATTAATGACGTGAATGGGCGCATTGAAGTTGATTAATTTGTATTCTTGAAGTGTTTGATTAGACATATTCGTTACTGCCTCTAGACGTAGTTATTATTGATTTATTGGTTATTTGATTGATCAATTTATCTATTATTTAGCAAAATCCAGATGACTTAATGACCACCTATCCACCACCTATCCAGCTGCGCCAGATCAATCATTTGTGGTATTGTTGTTCGACACACTTCACCTTCCGAAGAGGTGAAGTGTGTCGAACAGGCTTGTGTCTACTGCCGTCTTCCACATCTCATTAGAACAACCCGTTTGATGACGGGAAAGGGCGGTTAGCCGGTCTCCTTTTATGTTCCGCTTCATCCAGCGGTATAATTGATCAGCCAATGAGACGACTTTGATCAATCATTGAAGGTTGCAGTGCAGCAGCGCCTTCATCGTAACGGAAATCTTTATTCAGCCAGTCCGTCTTTGCTGTTAGTTACCAAGAGAAATCTCGGCGGGTCCTAAACTGATATTATCTGCACTTGGCTTCATTCAAGTCGCTCAATTGCTCACCAGGTTTGACATCCTAAATGTGTGTCTTTGTCTGACGTAGTATATATACAAAATTTACGCGCTATTTGCTGTTTCACTGAATTTATTTTCACTTTTTTGAAGTTTTTTCGCACTGTCAGAACAGGGCTTAGTCATTCCCACAAATGGGCAAGCTGAATTCCATATAGCCATAAAAAACAGGTGAATTGGCATAAAGTTGCCGGGAATCAATTTCTTTTCGCTACTACAGCGCTAGTCGCAACTGCATCAGTCGCAGCTGCAGACGTAACATTCTCAGGCTACGGCCGCTTTGGTGTTAAAATGACATCAACAGACGCCGTTGCTGCTAAAGCAGCGGTTGTGGGCAAGATCACAACAGATGAAAAAACGACTCTTGATGCGTTGGACAGCACACTGACGGCCACTGCAGCAACTACAACTGCAGCAATTATTGCCACTAAGACTACAGCTCTGAAGGCAGCCCAAGACGCAGTAGACAATGCAAATGCTGCAGGTGTTGCACCAACAACGGCAGAAAAAAACGACCTTGCATTCCGCGCTGCTGATCTTGCTGCTGCACAGGGCACAGCTGCTACAGACGCTGTTGCTAAGAAAACATCAACTGACATCACATCACGTATGCAGATTGACGTTAAAGCTTCTGTTGAGACCGACAGCGGCATTACGCTTGCCGCACTTACACGCTTCCGTTCATCCGATGGCGCTGCAGGTGTTGGCTTCAACGCACCGACATTTACAATGTCAACAGGTGGTCTGACACTCGTTGTTGGTAACAACTACGGTCAAATGTACAACGGTACTATGAGTGCAAACAACGTTGGCCTTACAGGTCTTGGCTTTAAAGCTGATGTCTTCACTGGCTTTGATGAGCGCTCATCAACCGGTGCTGGTCCACAAGGCGCCGATGTGAACTACACAATGGGTAACCTTTCAATGGGTGTTTCACACTCTAAAGGTACTGGAAACACACAAGCTTCTATCGGTTACTCAGCTGGTGCACTGACGCTTGGTGCATCGATGCAAGACGGTAAAGCAAAAGCTGATGACTACGCGACTGCTGGTGTTGGTTATGCTTTCGAAAACGGTAGCGTTAACCTTGCATACGGCGACAACAATGGCACCAAAACAACTGTTCTTGGTGGTACTTACAGCGTTGCTGCAGCAACATCGCTCACAGCGTTTGTTAGAGACGAAAACACGGCTGGCGTGAAGAACGTATACGGCATTGGTGTTTCACACGATCTCGGTGGTGCAACTCTGAAAGCTGGTTACGTTGATAACGCAGAAGGTTCAGTTGCTGACTTCGGTATCGTATTCAACTTCTAATCTCTAGTAGATTTGAGTTACGGAAAGAGCGGGCTTCGGCTCGCTCTTTTCTTTTGTGCGACTGCGATATTGCTCAGTGTACGCTGTGAGAATCGCATTAACAGTTGAGTAACGCTTGTGGCGAGACTGTGGCACGATGGTAGTATGTTCTGAGACTGCTATCACTGCTGTCTGCGTGGCGTATTTGACTGGTATGTTCACTGCATCGCTGTAGACTGCTTTGGTGGATGAGTGCTGCAGCTGCGATAGGCTATTTCCGTTCTCAACAACAAAATGCTCTTGCGACAGCTGCGCAGTTGAACTGCAAGGCAGGGTTGACGCTTTAACCATTGTAGGTGCTTGAGCTCACGCTGCAGCCGACGGTTTAGACTGTGCTGTGATAGTGTGGGCATTATATCAACTCTACAGCTTGAGCTAACTGTGCATCGTTAACGTCAATGTAACGTTGTGTGGTGCTGATGTGCTGATGACCTGCAAGTGCTGCTAACAAGCGTACATTGATTCCCGTGTTGGCTAACTTGGTGATGAAGGTTCTGCGTCCACTGTGGCTGCTGGCTCCATTGAGTCCAAAGGCAGAGTATATGTTTAGAAACAGCTGGCACATGGTGTTGGCTGAGAAGCTGCTGTGCTGCTGTGTGAGGAACAGGGGTGCAACAGCTGTGCGATCAGCTACACATGCGTGATACTGTGTTAACACACGCTTGAGCTTGTTGCTCACATAAATGGCTCTGGTATTGCCGCCTTTGGTCTGTGTGCCTGTGATGTTGAACTGACTGCGCACTACACCAGTATGATCATACACATCACCAACCGTTAGTGCTGCTATCTCCATGGCACGTAGTCCTGCAAGAAAGCTCATGTGTATGATGGTCTGATCTCGCAGTGTGTGTTTGCGTGAACTGCAGAATGCAATCACTTGTCTGTACTGTGTGTCTGTGAGTGTAAGGGCCTGTTTCATATGCGTATCTCTCAGCTTACGTGTACTAAAAGCATACAGTCTGAGAATACTGGTGGGCGACCGAATATGTGATCGACTGTGAGTTCAATGATCACAGTGGGTTAGGGGAATATGTCAGCATATACTTATTATGTGAGAATTGATCTGCTGAGCATAAATTGCTGAGAAACTGCACTCAGTTTTTTTACGGCGGTGACGCAGAGTGGATAAATAACTGTGTAAGGCAAAACAGGCATTTTTTTCGATTTAGGGTAGGCACTGCACAACGCAACTGCACCAGCATTTAGGCACACAAGGCAAATACAAACTGGATTAAGGTTAGCACGCCGACTGAGATAGTGCTGCAAGTCCGTTCTGATGTGAGACGGTGAGCAATGTAGTGCCAGTTATACGCTTCAATCAACTACCCCATCCTTGTAGGTGGGATGCTTTAAGTGGCGAAGGTATAAATGTTCAACCGGCCTGCTGCTTTGATTGTCGTAATAGTGTGGTGAATGAAGCTGCTGACGTGTGAGCGTTGGTGAGCTTCGCAAGTGAGATGGATGACAACCTCGTAATGAGTTCCATCAATGTGTAAGGTGGCCTGTCTGTATGGGTCTTACATGTGCGTGTGATATGCTTGTAATAGAGATGATAGCAAAACCGGTAATCCCCCCGCAAATTAGTGGTGTTCAACAGTAGAATTTTCTCGGCATGATATCTGAGGAGATTTTTGATGAAGAACGGACGATTTAGCGACGCGCAGATCATGGGTATTTTGAAGCAAGCGGAGAGCGGTGTGCCTGTCTCTGAGCTGTGCCGTGAACATGGGATGAGCAGTGCGAGTTTTTACAAATGGCGTGCGAAGTTCGGCGGCATGGATGCTTCGATGGTATCGCAAATGAAGGCGATGGAGGCTGAGAACCGTCGTCTGAAGCGGATGTATGCTGAGATGAGCATGCAGAATGATCTGCTGAAGGAAGCCCTTGAAAAAAAGCGGTAAGGCCGTCTCAGCGACGCGAGATGGCCGTAAACGCGGTGAGAACGAAACAGGTCAGCATCGCGCTGGCGTGCCGCGCCTTTGAGATCAGCGAAACGTGCTATCGTTATGAGCGCAAGTTTGACGATGAGAATGCTGAGATCGCGGATTGGTTGGTACGCCTGACGGCCAATCGCAAGACGTGGGGCTTTGGGTTGTGTTTTTTGTATCTACGCAACGTCAAAGGCTATGAATGGAACCACAAGCGCGTGTACCGGATCTACTGCGAGTTGGAGCTGAACCTGCGTATCAGGCCGCGTAAGCGGCTGAAACGGCCCAAGCCGGATGAACTGGCAGTGCCGGAAGCCCCCAACCACACATGGTCGATGGACTTTATGCAGGATCAGCTGGCGGATGGGCGAAAGTTCCGGACCCTCAATGTGTTGGATGATTACAACCGAGAGGGCCTGGGCATTGAAGTGGACTTCTCGCTACCCGCCGTGCGTGTTGTGCGCAGCCTGAACCAGATCATCGAATGGCGCGGCGCGCCGGAGGTAATCCGCGTTGATAACGGCCCAGAATATGTCAGTGGGCTGCTGAAATCATGGGCTGAGACGCGTGGCATTCACATTGAATACATCCAGCCAGGAAAGCCGCAACAGAACGCCTACATCGAGCGCTACAATCGCACGGTGCGCCACGAATGGCTGGATCAGAACATCTTTGAAACTATCGAGGAGGCCCAAGAACAAGCAACCGAATGGCTCTGGACTTACAACAACGACCGGCCCAACATGGCCATCGGCGGCATCACACCCGCTATGAAACTGAAAATCGCCGCGTAGTTCTACAGGCGGACCCCATTAAAAATGGGGGGATTACCAACCTGCTCTTCCAATTTGGTTAAGTAATACAGACTAACACAGCGACGCGAATGCGTGAGTGTTTTGATCAGCGCCTTAAGGGGCGTTGATCTAACTGCTCTGCGAATGAGTTTAGATTATAGCTGATAGATCATTAACAACACATGAATACATCACCAAGCAAAGCGAGCTGAGTGTAAACGAAGTGAGATGTGTGAAGGTGATACACAGACACGAAGTGGATGTGTTGAAGCAATTGATAATCATGTAAGCACACAGCAACTGACTGCGTTGATAAATACATCACACGAGGAGATATGTGATGGGATTACAGATATTGCAGGAAATAAGAGATCAACTAAAGCAATGCCGAGCTGTGAGCAGTGAACGTGAGTTCTGCGAGCAATGGCTTGGCAAGAGCGAGTGTTATATGCGCACTTTAAAGTATGGCGATCTGACACCAAGTGCTGATGCTCTAATGACCTGTGCAAGCAAGCTGCATTGGTACTCACGTGAACTTGGCAACAGCACACATTCACATCATGTGCATTGGGCTGAGGTGTTTGAGCGCTTGCGTGAGCGGTGCGTGAACACAGTTGAACTGCAAGCACAGCATAACTGGCAGAGCAGATCAAAAGGGTCTGCAGCTCAATGATTTATCTGCGCAGGAATCTTGTGGTGGAGTACTTATCAAAGGGGGGTGGTGATTTAGCAACCCCAGCTGCAGGTATGAGCCAATGACTGCTATCACAGACATACAGCGCTCATTGAATGCTATACGTGCTATAGAGCGAGGAAGCAGTGTTGATGTGAGACTTGCAGCACTGGCACTGATAACGGCTACAAGTGCTGATATTGCCAAAGAACTGCGTGGGGCAGAGCCAAAGCCAAAACGCAAACAAGCAGCAGCTCCAACAGCAAATAAGGCTCCAAAGCCAGCTTTAACTGTACAACCGCCACAACCACAAACACCAGCTGTGCGAGAGCCGCGTCCATTTACAGAGCCAGAGTTAGTCCAAAAGAGAGACTAAAGTCTTGACATAACTGTGAGTGCTTTTAACCTTTGTAAGTATCATTGTGAAACAAAGGAGACAGCAATGCCAACGCTTGACGAACTACTTAAGAAGTACAACATCGATGCAACTGTAAACCCACAGAGCGGTCCACGTGCAAAGCTACTGTCACAAGCCAATCGTATGCTTGAACAACTGAGCAAATATAAGACTGAGCAAGAGCTTGATGGTGTGACAACGCAATACTGGTGGGCACCACAAAGTGTTGATGGCAAGCGTAGAGTATCAGCACGTTACAGTGGCAAGGTGGTTGAGGGTATGGCTGTATATGCAGACAACACACTTGAGGCTGTCAAAGCTGCTGTCGACACGTTCCGCAAGCTGGTTGAGGAAAGTGACGATGCGACTTGGGCACACGAAGAAGAGCGCCGCAAAAAAAAGTAATAAGACGTGTTATTAGAATGTATGAGCAAGTGAACACTGGGCCGCTTTATGACGAAGTGGTCCAGTGGATGAGTACCTTTAGATCACTAACAGCACGTATGGGTGGGGCAAGGCACAGCACACAAGTCAAGTTGGACCGTACGCTTGAACGACTGGGGGAGCGTATAGATGAGCGCTTGAACGAGCTAAGCGATCCAGAACTAACAGCACTGGACTGCTGGCAAGATGGCATACTGCCTGGCATATATGAGATGGATAGAGAAGCGCTGATGGAGCAACCATACTGCAGCATACGCAAGATAATGCGGTGGGATGAAGAGTATGATGTGGCAGAGCGGCGTGAACAACTGAGCGAGCAAGACAAAACACCTGAGCACGTAGGCTCCAAAGGTAGTGAGCAGCTGCGCAAGTTCCTTGATAGCTTCAACGACGACCTATAAGCGCACATACGGCACCATCTTTGTATCTATGCACCAAGCACTGCTCAACGCATCATTGATGCGTGTATGCGTGTTTTAAGCGGTATATCCACAGATAATACGTGTTTGAGTTTGTGTTTGCAGAAGTGACAGACAGGCATAGTGATGCTGGTATCAAATACTATTGCGAGCAACAACAGCACTCATCAGCTCAGTGTGCTCGTGCAGTCTATTAGGTTCAAGATGTGCGTAACGCTGTGTCATCTGCAAGCTGCTGTGTCCAAGCAGCGTCTGTACTTCATACAAGCTCACACCATTGTTGATCAGTGTACTGGCATAGGTGTGACGTAAATCGTGTATGCGCAAGTCTTCAAGCTCAGCCAAGTCACGTGCCACAAACCAAGCAGCATAGAAGCTTTGATAGGCAGTTTGAGTGCGAGGATTTGTAAACACATAGCACTCTTGTGTTGTTGGCAGGTTCAACTGTTCAGCTCGTGTGCGCACATCAAACAATACACCCATAGCTGCAGCACTGAGCACGATGCGGCGTGAGCGTCCATTCTTGCTGCGTGGCACAGTCCAAACACGCTTGTGCAAGTCAATGTCACGCCAACGTGCAAGTCTTGCTTCGCCTTTGCGAGCACCAGTGAGCAACAACAGCTGTACGAACAGATACAAGAAAGGATGGCGATTGGCACGGCAAGCTCTGATCAAGCGCTCTATCTCAGGCTCACTTAGAAAGCGCTGTGTATAGTCGCCAACGCTCAAGCGTTTGATGTTCTGCTGATATGGGTTGGCACTGTCTATATGTCCCCAGTGCCGTGCCAAGTTCAGCATTCTGTTCATAAGATAGATGTGCTTGTTGATGGTGCTGTTCTGGTACCCTCGCAACACCTGCTCACGCACCCAAACGTCAAGCACAGGGTTGGTGAGATCAGCTAACAAGTACGATCCAAGCTGTGTGCGTAGATGAGTGTTATAGATGCTCCAGTCGTGATGAGACTGTCGCTTACTGACTTTTGCGTGTGGGAAGTAATGCTCATCAAAGAACAGATTAAGCGTTAAGTGCTGTACGTTGCTACGATGCTTGTATTTGTGGTTTAGGCTGTGATTGAGGAATGAAAACACGATTAGCTCCAGTATTGTAGAGCCAAACAGTATTGTCACTTGAGCACGTGGACGAGAGCCAAACTATCGCCAAGCTGTCGTTGTATGCAGACATCGACTGTGGCTCTTTGTAAGAATAAGGTCGTGTTTTCGCTACTACAGCGCTAGTCGCAACTGCATCAGTCGCAGCTGCAGACGTAACATTCTCAGGTATGGGTCGTTTTGGTGTAAAATCTGTATCAACAGATCTCGTTAAAGGTACTGCTGCAAAAGCAGGTACTGCTTTGACAACAACAACTGATGACGCGTTCGAAGCAGCCGTAATCAGCGCAGTAGATGCTGGCAACCAAACGGCTGCTGCTGACCAAAATGCTGATTTGAAAACTCTTATTACCACCGAAACAGCTAAAATCGGCACTGGTCTCACGACAGCACAGCTTGCAACTGTAAACAAGAACATCGCATCAGCGACAGCGGCTCTTGCTGCTATCGGTACTGCTGATGAAGTTGCTGATGTTGCCAAGAAAACAACAACAGACATCACATCACGTATGCAGGTTGACGTTAAAGCTTCTGTTGAACTCGATAGCGGTATCACGCTTGGCGCACGTACACGCTTCCGCTCAACAGATGGCGCAGCCGGTGTTGGCTTCAACGCACCGACATTCTCAATGTCAACAGGTGGTCTGACAGTGGTTGTTGGTAACAACTACGGTCAAATGTACACAGCTGGTGCTGGCGGTTACAACGTTGGTCTGACTGGTCTTGGCTTTGAAGCAGATGCGTTCACTGGCTTTGATGAGTACTCATCAAACGGTACAGGTCCACAAGGCGCCGATGTGAACTACACTGTTGGTAACCTTACAATGGGTGTTTCACACGCAAAAGGTTCAGGAAGCACACAAGCGGCTGTTTCATACTCAGCAGGCTCAGTTACAATTGCAGCGGGTATGCAAGACGGTAAAGCAAAAGCTGACGACTACTCAGTTGCTTCTGTTGACTATGCATTCGGCAACGGTAGCGTTGGCTTGAAGTATGGCGACAACAACGGCACCAAAACAACAGTACTTGGTGGTTCTTTTGACATTGCTGCAGCAACATCGCTTACAGCATTTGTTAAAGACACAAACACAGCTACTGTGAAGAACGTATACGGCATTGGTGTTTCGCACGACCTCGGCGGCGCGAAGCTTCAAGCTGGTTATGTTGATAACGCAGACGGTTCAGTTGCCGACTTCGGCATCGTGTTCAACTTCTAATCCACTGGGGATTTGGAGTAAGGGAAAGAGCGGGCTTCGGCTCGCTCTTTTCACGTTTGGGGGCTGTTTTTCGGGTGAAAACGGGCGATGTTCTCAAACGGATTTTGCTGCAAATAGGATTTCTTGGTATTTGCAGGTATTGTTATTGAAATACACTTCAGCGCGTTTTTGAATTGGCCCTTTCAACCGCTGTTTTTTGCGGTGATGAGCTACACTCTCTGGTCTTATTGAGAGCCATGTGCGGGGCTTGATTTGGCGCGCTTAGAGCCTGCGATCCGCACATCATTTTATATTAACCAAGATTTTTCAAGCATGGTTAACGCCGCTTAACGTTAACCATTCTGAAGTGCAAGTGTTTACAGGCCGGCTGCGAACACGCTTGCGGCGGGTGGGCTGGTTGCGCTAGCATCGAGGCGCACCAAGGCGAGGGTTTTGACCGTGATGAAGCGCAGTGTTCGGCCTCTGACACTCAGAGATGTTTCGGAGGCCTCCGGTGTTTCGGAGATGACGGTGAGCCGCGTTTTGCGAAACCGAGGCGATGTCTCGGATGCAACGCGGGAAAAAGTGCTCGCGGCGTCAAAGCGTCTTGGCTATGTGCCCAACAAGATTGCGGGCGCTTTGGCGAGCCAGCGGGTCAATCTTGTGGCTGTGATTATCCCTTCGATGAAGAATATGGTGTTTCCCGAGGTATTGTCGGGTGTGACCAGTGTTCTGGAGGACAGCGGCTTGCAGCCTGTTGTCGGAATCACCGATTATTTGCCTGAGAAAGAAGAGAAGGTGCTTTATGAGATGCTCTCATGGCGGCCTTCGGGTGTGATCATTGCGGGGCTGGAGCACTCTGACAATGCGCGGGCTATGTTGGCAGCCTCGGGTATCCCTGTTGTTGAGATTATGGATGTGGATGGAGAGCCCGTCGATACGGCCGTGGGCATTAGCCACCGCGCGGCGGGGCGCAAGATGGGCGAAGCTATTGTCGCCGCTGGGCACAAGCGGATCGCGTTTCTGGGCACAAAGATGCCGCTGGATCACCGCGCAAGGAAGCGCTTTGAGGGCTTTACGCAGGCGCTGGCCAAGGCTGGTATCGAAATGGCTGATCAGGAATTTTACTCGGGCGGTTCGGCTTTGGCCAAGGGGCGCGAGATGACTAAGGCGGTGCTCGAGCGCACGCCAGATCTTGATTTTATCTATTATTCCAATGACATGATCGGCGCGGGCGGTTTGCTGTATTGTCTTCAGGCAGGGCTCGATGTGCCTGGACAGATCGGCTTGGCAGGGTTTAACGGCGTTGAGCTATTGCAAGGCTTGCCCAAGATGTTGGCGACTATGGATGCGTGCCGAGCCGAGATTGGCCGTAAGGCGGCGGAGATTATTCTTGCGAGATCGGCCGATGAGGCTGTGAAGTTTGATGAGAAGATCGAGCTGACGCCGCGCATCGCCCCTGGAGATACGATGCGCTAAGGCGTTTTGGGCGCGCCTTAATAAAGCCTTTATAGATCACAGGAATGCCTTGTTTTGTTAAGGCACCGGTAAGAGTTGAAGTTTAGCTCTGAGGGTGGGTGAGTAAAACAAGGTGGTGAGTATGAGCGCGCAGAGCAATTTGGCGCCAGTTATCATCAAGAGAAAGAAGAAAGTTGTAGGCGGTGGGCATCACGGCGGTGCCTGGAAAGTTGCTTATGCGGATTTCGTGACGGCTATGATGGCCTTTTTTCTTTTGATGTGGCTGTTAAACGCAACAACAGAACAGCAACGCAAAGGTGTGGCGGATTACTTCAGTCCCACCGTTCCGATTGCCCGCGTTTCGGGCGGCGGAGACGGCAACTTTGGCGGAGACTCTGTCTTTTCGGAAATGACAATGCCGAAGAACGGCACGGGCGCGAGCAATCTTCATGCGACTGAGTCAGTCCAAGCGCGTGGCGAGACGGGCATGTCGGCTGATGGCGAGGATGCGAACTCAGAGAAAGGCGGCGGCGCTGAAATGGAAGAAGCCTACCGCAAGATTGAAGAGGCCCTGATGGGTATTGGTGGTGAGAGCATTGTCGAAAAAGACCAGATGAAGCACATTGTCACGCGCGTTACGGACGAAGGGATGATCATCGAGATTTTTGATCTGGAAGGGCTCGCTCTCTTTGAAGAGGGGAGCGACAAACCCACAGTTGTGCTTAAGGATCTTGCCGATGTGATTGCGCGGGTGTCGGGGCTTGTTGAGAATGATATCGCGATCGGAGCACATATGCGGGCCGCCCCTGTTGTGCTTGCCGACAATCCTGTTTGGAGCCTGACTGCGGAGCGCGCTAATAAAATGCGCGAGATGTTGGAAGACCGTGGACTGGCTCGGGGCAGGTTTAAGCGCCAGACAGGTCATGCCGATAAATCGCTCGCAGTGAAGAACCCGATGGCCGTGCGCAACAACCGTCTGGAGATTGTTTTGCTGAGGTCTGACCGCTGAAACTCTGTTGAATTTTAGATGTTAGCCTGGTGTTAAGTGTGAAGCGTTAGGTCTGTTGCTCAATAAGCGTTTGATGCAGCAGAAAGGCGTATTCATGACCATTTCCTCCTCCCTCAATGCCGGCGTCGCGGGCTTGACGGCCAATGCGACAAGGCTCGCCACGATCTCAGATAATATCGCTAACTCTGCGACTTATGGTTATAAGCGGATGGAAGCGGATTTTCATTCGATGGTCATTTCGTCGACGGGGGGCACGTATTCGGCGGGGGGCGTTAGAACGACAACGCAGCGTTTGATCGATGAGCGTGGAGCGCTTGTTGCGACATCAAACCCAACTGATCTTGCTGTGCGTGGCAATGGGCTTTTGCCTGTTGCTCGGGATAGCGAGATCAACACTGGCAACGGCCAGTCCCAAATGTTGCTTGCAACGACTGGATCGTTCCGAACGGACTCAAGCGGATACTTGCGTAGCGAAGCGGGACTTGTTTTGCTTGGTTGGCCAGCGCTACCAGATGGTAGCATTCCGACCTACCCGCGGGATACATCTGATGGTCTCAAGCCTGTACAGGTAAATGTGAACCAGTTTTCTGGCGAGCCTACGACGAAAATTGATCTTGGTGTGAACCTGCCTGCTACGTCGACAGAGTCGGGCGCATCGGGTGCGGCTTCTGAGCTCTCTGTCGAATATTACGACAATATGGGAACGTCTGAGAATATTTCTATTTCGTTTACTCCGACCGTCCCTGCGACAGGGGTATCGAATGAATGGACTATGCTAATTAGTGATTCTGCTACGCCGGGTGTGGTGATTGGAGAATATACTCTGACGTTTGATGACAGTCGCACGGCTGGCGGCACTCTGGCCTCTGTTGCAACAGTGTCGGGAGGCGTGTTTGATCCTGTGTCAGGTGATCTGGAGGTCATTGTGGATGGGGGGCCGATGACGATCAATATCGGCGCGACCGGCACCTCTGACGGGCTGACACAGCTTTCGGATAGCTTCGCACCTGTCGCGATTTCAAAAGACGGCACGCCTGTTGGCAATATGACTTCGGTTGAGGTTGACCAGAATGGTTTGGTGCATGCGTATTTTGATACTGGGATTTCGAGAACAATTTATCAAATCCCCCTTGTTTCTGTTCCCAACCCAAATGGAATGGTAGCATTTGACCAACAAACCTATTTGCCCTCGCCCGAGAGCGGCTCTTACTTTTTGTGGGATGCGAGTGATGGGCCGACAGGAGATATTGTCGCCTTTGCGCGCGAGGAATCGACGACAGATGTAGCGGGAGAATTGACCGCGATGATCGAGACGCAACGCGCCTACACGTCGAACGCAAAAGTTATCCAGACAGTGGATGAGATGCTGCAAGAGACGGCCAATATCAAACGATAAACCTAAGGCGCGCGGCAAAATGCGGCGCGCTCCTTTGAACATATTCAAGGTGGTGACATGTCTTTAACCGGAGCACTTTCCAATGCGATTAGCGGCCTGACAGCGGCAACACGCTCAGCGCAGGTTGTCTCATCCAATATGGCTAATTCCATGACGGAAGGTTATGGGCGGCGTGATGTTGAATTGCAGTCACAGGACACGCGAGGTGGCGGAGTAAGTGTGGTCGCGACTGTGCGCCACCGTGAGCCAGCTCTTGTAGCGGAGATGCGCGATGCAAACGCGGACCGTTCGGCACAAAGCAGTGTAGCGGGATTTCACAGCAAACTTGAACAGCTGGTTGGCACGCCAGACTCCGCTAGCTCGTTGACGTCGCGTCTTGCAAGCTTTGAGGCCTCATTGGTTTCGGCGGCGAGCCGTCCTGACCTGTCTGGACGTCTTGACCAAGTGGTGCGAGAGGCCAACTCAATAACGCGGAGTTTGAACACGGCGAGCCAAGGTATTCAGGATATGCGTGTTTCGGCGGATCGCTCTATTCAGACGGCTGTCAGCGCATTGAATACCAAGCTTGTGCAAGTGCAGGAGCTCAACGTGCAAATTGCTGGTGGATCGGCCGCCAAGCGGGACGTTTCGGCCCTGTTTGATCACCGTGAAGCGTTGATTGGTGAGATTGCGGAGCTGGTTCCTGTCAAGGAAATGCGACGCCCTAATCAAGGTGTTGCGCTCTATACGCAGGGGGGCGCGCTTTTGCTTGACGGGAATGCTGCCGAGCTCGCCTTTACCAATGCAAACACGATTGTGCCACATATGACGCAAGCTGGCGGCCTTCTTTCGGGCATTACAATCAATGGCGTTGATGTTTCGGTTGATCCTGAACACGGCCCCTTGCGCGGCGGACAGCTCGGGGCATTCTTTGAAATACGGGATGACTTGGCTGTTGGAGCGCAGGCTGAATTGGATGCCGTTGCACGCGATTTGAGCGAGCGGATGCAAGACGCGGGATTAGACCCCACTACGCCAACGGGCGCTGCGGGTTTGTTTACGGATGCTGGAGTCTATGTTGAAGCAGCCAACGAGGTTGGGCTGGCGAGCAGGATTAGCGTCAATGCGGTGGTTGATCCGGATCGAGGCGGCGAAAGCTGGCGCTTGCGAGACGGATTGGGCGCTGCGGTACGCGGGCCAGTTGGGAATGCAGAGCTGCTTCAATCTTTTTCTTCCGCTTTGAGCAGTACGCGTAGCTATGCTTCTGGTGGATTTGCGGGCCAAATTGCGGCCGCCTCTGATTTGGCAAGTTTGGTGACTGAGAAGTTTGGTTCACAGCGGCTCGGCGCGGAGCAAAAGTTGACCTTTGCCGCAGTGCGCGCCACCGAAGCGGAGCAGTTCCTTATGGAAGACGGCGTTGATACCGACCGCGAACTGCAAAGACTCATGCTGATCGAGCAGGCATACGCCGCAAATGCGCGCGTTTTGCAGACTGTGGATGACATGATGAATGCATTGATGGGAGCGCTAAGATGAGCTCAATTTCTCTAGGTGACATGGCGCAGTCTGTCTATTTGCGCCGCCAAAATACAGAACTCAAAACTGAAATGTCGCGTCTGACCAGTGAACTTTCGAGCGGGCAGGTACAGGATGTGATCAAGCATTTGGGGGGTGATCTCAATTATCTCACTGATGTTGAACGCAGCCTTCACTTGAACAGTGTTTTTGCTGCGTCTGCCACAGAAGCGGTGGGCTTTTCTGGGGCGATGCAAGCGAGTCTTGAGAAGGTGCAACACAGCATTAGTGATTTGGGCGGGAATATTTTGAGCCTTGGTGCGAACTCTGGGGAATATGCCGCGAGCCACCTTTCGGAGAAAGGTCGCAACGTGATTGAGGGGCTTGTGGCCACGCTCAATACTTCTGTTGCTGGTCGTGCGCTTTTTTCTGGAAGCGCGACAGATAGTGCGGCGCTGGCAAGCGCTGATGATATCCTGGCGGATCTTCGATCTGCACTCGCCGGCCAAACGACACTGGCTGGAGTTGAGGCGGTTATGGATGGATGGTTTGGTGCTTCTGGCGGCTTTGAAGCAGTTGGGTACACTGGTGGTTTGAGCGATATGTCAGCGTTTCATCTGGGCGATGGTGAGCGCATTGATTTGAAGATTAAAGGCGATGATGAGGTTTTTCGGGCTACTCTCAAGTCGGCGGCTATGGCGGCGCTATCTTATGATCCTGCGCTTGCGCTCTCGAACGGAACACGTGTCGAGATGCTCGGTCGCGCGGGAGAGTTGAGTCTTGGCGCTGTTGATAGTTTGACGACAGCACGAGCGACGCTTGGGTATGCTGAAGCTCGAATTGAAGAAGCGAGTGTGCGTTTGACCGCTCAGAATACCAGTTTGGAGATTGCGCGCTCAGAGCTTATTTCGGCGGATCCGTATGATACGATTGTTAAGCTTGAAGAAACTCAATTCAGGCTCGAAAGCCTTTACACTGCAACGGTAAAGCTATCGCAGCTGTCGCTTGTGGGGTTCTTGAGATGAAGATGCTTTTTGCAATTTTTGTCGCTTTCTTGGGTTGCTCAGGAGCAGCATTGGCCAGCGATGTTAGGATCAAGGACCTCGTTGAGTTTGATGGTGTGCGCGGCAACGACCTGATCGGGTATGGCCTAGTCGTTGGTTTGAATGGCACTGGCGATGGCATTCGAAACGCACCATTTACCGAAGAGATTATGTCAAACATTCTTGAGCGTCTTGGTGTCAATGTGAGTGGCGAGCAATATCGACCCAAGAATGTCGCTGCTGTTTTTGTTACAGCCGAATTGCCAGCTTTTGCCCGAGCTGGTGGGACGATTGATGTGAATGTATCTGCGATCGGGGATGCTAAGAGCCTGATGGGGGGGACGTTGATCATGACACCGCTTAACGCAGCGGACGGACAGATCTACGCTGTGGCACAAGGCACAATTATTGCAGGCGGGGCGGCGGCCGAAGGCGAGGCTGGAGGCGTTGTCAAAGGGGTACCGACAGCTGGTGTTATTCCTTCGGGTGCGCGCGTTGAACGCGAGATTGAGTTTGAGCTCTCTTCCCTGACAACGTTGAGGCTGGCCTTGCGTGAGGCTGATTTTACGACAGCGGGGCGGATTGAAAAGGCGATCAATCGCAACTTTGGTAAGCGCGTCGCTTCGATGCTTGATTCTGGAACCGTTCAGATCAGTGTCGAGGCAACGGGGCGGCGCTCAACAGCGCATGCGATTGGTGAGATTGAAAATATTCTGGTGCGCCCCGAGCGACGTGCGCGAGTTGTTGTTGATCAGCGCTCTGGAACGATTGTGATGGGTGAGGATGTGCGTATCTCTCGGGTTGCTGTGAGCCAAGGGGGGCTAACTTTGCGTATCCAGGAAGCGCCACTCGCAATACAGCCGAACCCGTTTTCCGAAGGCGAGACAGTGGTTGTTCCACGCACCAATGCGGCGATCGAAGAGGAACCGGGGATCAGCCTTGCCGAAGTGCCCGACGGAACGACTCTTTCAGAGGTGATTGCAGGGCTCAATGCTCTGGGTGTGAAGCCTCGCGATATGATTGATATTCTAAAGAGTATTAAGGCTGCAGGCGCGCTTCATGCAGAATTTGTGGTGCACTAGTCTCTATTGGCTGAGTTCTGCTGACGGTATGATCGGGAAGAACTGTCCGCCCGACCAAAACCCAAACCAGTCTTTGCCCTCGTAGATCTCTGATGTGCCAATATCAACAAGACGATAGAAACTCTTGCGATCAATCAAGGCATCTAGATTGGCGCGGATGCGAACATAGGGCGATGGCTCGCCTGTTTTGGGGTCGCGCTCGATCCGAATAGGAGCGTCTGGACCTGCTTTGACAGTGTCAGCGACATTTGTTGTGAAGGTGAGCGCTTGTGCTTGGCCCGAGCCTTCGACTTCGAAATCGACAGCGACAAACGGGGCATCGTCAACTGTGATCCCTACTTTTTCGACGGGTGTAACAAGCACGTAGGAGTCGCCGTCTTTGCGCAAAATAGTGGAAAAGAGGCGTACAAGCTCGGGGCGACCGATCGGTGTCCCCATGTAAAACCATGTGCCGTCGCGAGCGATGCGAATATCAAGATCCCCGCAATGTGGCGGATTCCACAAATGCACAGGAGGAATTCCACGCCCTTTGGCAGCGGCGCGCGCAGAGGCGGCAATGCTTTCAGCGTTTGGGATCACGGGATTTTGTCCGCTCATTGTTTTTGCCATTTGTAAGTTTGTGTTTAGACTGACTTCAAACGTAGTGTTTCATTTGGAGAATTGCCATGGCTGATGCAGACAATCTGCTCACGGAGATCGAGGCACTTGAAGGCAGGTTGACGGCAGCCAAGGCTGAGATTACCCGCCGTTTTATTGGGCAGGAGCGAGTTGTGGACTTGACGCTTTCGGCCCTTTTGTGCGGCGGACACGGCCTTTTGATTGGCCTTCCTGGCTTGGGTAAAACCCGACTTATTGAAACGCTTTCTACTGTCATGGGCCTTGATGGCAAGCGCGTACAGTTCACCCCTGATCTGATGCCTGCCGATATTCTTGGCTCTGAAGTCCTTGAAACTGGGGCCGATGGAAGTCGTGCATTCAAGTTTATTGAGGGTCCGATTTTTTGCCAACTTTTGATGGCGGATGAGATCAACCGTGCAAGTCCGCGCACACAGTCCGCGCTTTTGCAGGCGATGCAGGAGCGGCAAGTCAGCGTTTCGGGCCAGACCCGTGATTTGGCCAAGCCGTTTCATGTTTTGGCAACACAAAATCCGATCGAGCAGGAGGGCACTTATCCACTCCCTGAGGCGCAGCTTGACCGTTTTCTTGTCCGAATTGATGTCGGATATCCTGATCTCGCCACGGAGCGCGAGATATTGCAGGCAACAACAGGAGAGGCCGAGGACAGTGTGACCAATGTCTTTTCAGCGGAAGAGCTCTTAGCTGCACAGACACTATTGCGTCGCATGCCTGTGGGCGAAGGCGTGATGGAGAGTATTTTGGCCCTTGTTCGGGCTTTTCGACCTGACGAAGCGGACGCTTCTGAGCGGGTGCGCGAGAGCGTTGCGTGGGGGCCTGGGCCTCGGGCGAGTCAGGCCTTTATGTTGACTGTTCGCGCGCGTGCTTTGTTGCAGGGGAGACTTGCGCCAGATCTGTCTGATGTGATTGCGATGGCGAAACCTGTTTTGAAGCACCGTATGGCGCTTAATTTTGCAGCTCTTGCGCGGGGGGAGAGCCTGGATGGTTTGATTGAGGCGGAGATTGCCAAGAGTGCGCGGTTGAAAGACGTAGCATGACGGACGCGCTGCCTCTGCGCAGCCGCGCTGAAGCGGCGACGGCAAACCTCGCCGCGCTTTTGGCGCGGGCTGAACAGTTGGCTGCCGCGGTGATGCCTGGTGGGCATGGCCGGCGGCGTGCCGGTGCGGGGGATGATTTCTGGCAATACCGGCCTGTGCAGGCGGGAGACACGCTCCGCATGGTCGACTGGCGTAGATCGGCACAGTCTGACGCGCAGTTTGTGCGACAAAAAGAATGGCAAATTTCACAATCGGTTTTCTTTTGGGTGGATCGCGCGCGTTCGATGCAGTTTGCGAGTGGGCCACATCTGCCCCAAAAAATAGATCGTGCGCAGCTCGTGAGTCTTGCTGCCGGGATTCTGTTGTCGCGGGGGGGTGAGCGAATTGGCTTGTCTGGTGAGGATCTTCCGCCGCGTGCGGGCTCAAAACAACTTCAACGCTTTGCCGAACTTTTGGTGTGTCAGAAGACAGAAGACTATGCCGCGCCACAAGTTTCGGCCGTGACGAAGAATGCATTTGTGATCTTCGTCTCTGACTTTTTGGGCGACATTGAGTCCACAGAGGCGGCTTTGCGGGAGGCTTCTGGGAAGGGTGCTCGGGGCGTTTGTTTGCAAATTCTTGATCCTGTGGAAGAGAGTTTCCCTTTTAGGGGCCGCGCAATTTTTGACTCGGTTGGCGGCTCTCTTCGACATGAAACACTGCAAGCAGCAGACTTGAGCGCGCGTTATTTGGAGCGTTTGGCAGAGCGAAAAGCGCGCTTGCACGAAATTTGCAGTCAAACAGGCTGGACCTTCAGCACACATCACACAAATGCGCCTGCGCAGGCGGCTGTGTTGTGGCTTTATAATATGATTGAAGGTCCGAAATGACGTTTGGTTCTGTCTTGTTTACTGCGCCTTACCTTCTGTTGGCTTTGCTGGCCCTACCAATTTTGTGGCTTTTGTTGCGAGCTGTTCCGCCAGCGCCGATCAAGCATCTGTTTCCTGCGGTGGCTTTGCTTATTGGCTTGAAAGATAGAGATACAAGCACGGACCGCACGCCTTGGTGGCTTTTGCTGCTGCGCATGTTGGCTGTTGCTGCGGTAATTGTTGGGCTGGCGGGACCAGTGCTTAATCCGACCGATAGAGCAGGTACGGGTAGCGAACGACTTTTGATTGTGTTGGATGCGAGCTGGGCAAGTGCAGCAGACTGGCCCCAGCGCCAAGAGTATCTCGCTGGGGTATTGCAGGATGCGGCGCAAGAGGGACGAACTGTTGGGGTCTTGAGCTTGACGCGGCCAGAGACGGTTGTGTTCCAAGCTGCGCAGGTTTGGTTGCGCGCTTTGGCTGGATTGCAACCCGAGCCTTGGGAGGCGGCAAATGCTGTGGACTTGGAGCCGGTTTTACCAGAAGGGCCATTTGATACGCTTTGGTTGAGTGATGGCGTTGCACGCGACACACGCTCCGATGCTTTGGCTTTGTTTGAGGCGCGCGGGACCGTCGAAGTGACCGAAGGGATGCGACCTATATTGGCGTTGTCCTTTGCAGAGCTGGATGGCGAGGGAGTTGGACTGGCGGTGCAGCGGGTACAGCAAGGAGTTGTGCGTGATGTTATTGTGCAAGCGATTGGTCCGGACCCTGCCGGTATTGAACGAGTCTTGGATGAGCTGGCAACTGAGTTTGAAACTGGTGCTGGGGACGTAGAAGCGCGGTTTGTGCTGCCTGCAGAGTTGCAGGCCCGTGTGAGCCGATTTGTGATCAAGGGACAGGGGCATGCTGGAGCTGTTGTCCTCACGGATGACAGTTTGCGGCGGCGTGATATTGCGCTCGTGGACTCGCGGGTGAACCGTGAAGGGCTCGAGCTCTTGTCGCCGTTACACTACCTTGAAAAGGCACTCGTGGAGTCCTCGAATTTGCGGATTGGTAGTCTCGATGAGGTTTTGCTTGCGGGGCCTGATGTGGTGATTTTGGCAGATATTGCCGAGATGACTGAGGCGAGCGAGACGGCGCTGATTGAGTGGACAAATGAAGGCGGACTTTTGGTTCGCTTTGCTGGGCCTCGTCTTGCGGCGAGTGAAGTTAGTAGAAGTGTGGAGCATCCCTTGCTTCCTGTGCGCCTGAGGGCTGGTGGACGGTTTGTAGGCGGTGCGATGAGCTGGGGTGAGCCGAAAACGCTTGCGCCGTTTGAACAGGGCTCGCCATTTTTTGGTTTGACGGTGTCAGATGAACTTCGGGTCACTGCGCAGGTAGTTGCGCAACCTGATCCGCAGCTATCCGAGCGGGTGATTGCACGGCTGAGTGATGGAACGCCACTCGTGACACGAAAGGCGCTTGGGCAGGGGGAAGTTGTCTTGTTCCATATTTCTGCCAATGCGGAGTGGTCGACTTTACCATTGTCTGGTTTGTTTGTCAGAATGCTTGAGAGACTGTCTGTCGCCACGTCTGCGACGTCTTTGGATACAAATGAAATAGCAGGCACAATCTGGAAGCCTGTGAAGAGGCTTGATGCGTTTGGCCGCCTGCAAGATGCTCAAGATATGAGTGGTGTGGCTGGAGAAGACATTTTGAGTCAGGAAATTGGAACAGATGTTCCGCCAGGGATATATGAAGGGCCAGGAAGACGCCTTGCGAGAAACGTGATTGCTCCAGAACGAAAGCTTGAGCCAGCGGTTTGGCCACAGCGCATTGCGGTTAGCAGCTTTGGCGGGCCTCAAGAGCGGATGCTGGGTGGGCCTTTGTTTGGCTTTGCTCTTTTGCTTCTGGCACTTGATGTTCTCGCGACACTTCTGCTGTCAGGCCGCTTGCGCCAGCCCGTTGTGGCGATGTTGGCGGTTACTCTTTTGGCGCTGGGCCAAAGTGCAGAGGCGCAGGAAGATGCGCGCGCCATCAGTGCAACTGGTGAGATTGTCTTGGCGCATGTTGTCACGGGCAACAGGCAGGTGGACGATATTGCGCTGGCAGGGCTTGCTGGGCTTTCAGACACACTCTTTTTTAGAACATCTGTCGAGCCAGAGCCGCCTCAATCAGTCGATCTGGAGCGCGATGAGATTGCTTTTTATCCGCTGTTGTATTGGCCTGTTACGCCAGAGCAAACAACACCCTCGCCTGCCGCGTATCTTAAGCTCAATGCATACTTGCGCGCCGGTGGAATGATTTTGTTTGATACACGTGATTCAAACGTTTCGAAGTTTGGAGCGGCTAGCCCTGCTGGACAGGCTTTGCGCAGGCTTGCGGCGCCGCTTGATATTCCTGAACTTGAGCCTGTACCTGAGGATCACGTCCTGACGCGAACGTTTTATCTCTTGCAGGACTTCCCCGGCCGACATGCCAGCCATGACGTTTGGGTGGAAGCTTCGCCTGCTGAAGCTGTGCAGGCGGAGGGCATGCCGTTTCGGAATCTGAATGACGGAGTGAGCCCTGTCGTGATTGGTGGCAATGACTGGGCGGCAGCTTGGGCTGTAGATCAACGTGGGACGCCGCTTCTCCCTATCGGGCGCGGGTTTGCGGGGGAGCGGCAGCGGGAGATGGCTTTCAGGTTTGGTGTGAACCTTGTGATGCATGTGCTTACGGGCAACTACAAGTCTGATCAGGTTCACGTGCCAGCGCTTCTTGAAAGGCTGGGGCAATGAGCTTGGGCGTTGTTTTCGATCCGCTTCTGAGTTGGCCAATCTGGTTTGTCTTGGCCGCGCTTTCAGCTTTTGCTGTTGGATTTTCCATATGGCGAAGGCTTGCTGGAGCATGGTTGAGGCTATTGGCGGCGGCGCTTGTGCTGCTTGTGCTTGCGGGCCCGATTTTACAGCAGGAAGAGCGCGATGCGCTGAGTGATATTGTTTTTGTTTTGACGGACCGGAGCGCCAGCCAAGAGCTGGGCGAGCGCGCAGAACAGACGGATCGCGCTGAAGCTGATGTTTTGCAACAGCTGCGGGCGCGCAGGAATACGGAGATTCGTGAAGTTTCGGTGATCGACGGATTGGGCGACGGGGGAACGCAAATCATGAGTGCTTTAGCCAAAGCACTCGCAGAAGAACCGCGAAGCCGTGTTGCGGGCGCTGTACTGATCAGTGACGGTTTGGTGCATGACATCGAGGCGATGCCTGAGGTGCAAGCGCCTGTGCATTTGCTCAGGACGGGCTCTACTACAGACTGGGACCGCCGTTTGACTGTGGAAAATGCGCCTGGTTTTGGGATTATTGGAGAGCAGATCGAGCTGACTTTGCGGATTGAAGATCAAGGAGCAGCGCCTGTTGGAGAGGGGTTCACACAACTTTCTATATCGATCGGCGCGGAGGATCCGATTCGCTTTGATGTTCCGATTGGCCGTGACATTCTCGTGCCGGTCAGTCTGCCACATGGTGGGCGAAATGTGGTCAAGTTCGATATTCCAGAAAGCGACGGCGAGCTGACTGCGCGTAACAATTCATATTTGCTTGAAATCAATGGTGTGCGGGATCGTCTGCGTGTTTTGCTCGTGTCTGGGGAACCGCATGCTGGGGGTCGGACATGGCGCAATCTTTTGAAGTCGGACAGCTCTGTTGATCTTGTTCACTTTACAATTTTGCGCCCACCAGAAAAGCATGATGGCGTGCCTGTGGGAGAGCTTTCTTTGATTGCTTTTCCGACGCGGGAGCTCTTTATCGAGAAAATTAAGGACTTCGATCTGATTGTTTTTGACCGCTACAAGCGGCGAGGGATTTTGCCGTCCGAGTATCTCGAGAATGTTCGTGACTACGTCGAGAGCGGTGGCGCAGTGTTGATTGCGGCAGGACCAGACTTTGCCTCTGCGGACAGTTTGTATCGCTCTCCATTGGGGCAGATTGTGCCCGCTCGTCCGACGGCGCGAGTGATTGAGCAAGGATTTCGGCCGAGCATAAGCGAAACTGGACGACGCCATCCTGTGACTCGCGGGCTGGACGGGCAGGCTGCGGAGGCGGACTGGGGCCGTTGGATGCGGCAGATTGAGCTTGCTGATGTGACAGGGGATGTCTTGATGGAGGGCTTTGAGGGCGAGCCTCTCTTGGTGCTTGATCGTGTTGGCGAAGGGCGGGTTGCTTTGCTTGCGTCGGATCACGCTTGGCTTTGGGCGCGGGGATATGAAGGTGGTGGTCCACAGCTCGAGCTGCTGCGGCGGCTCTCACATTGGATGATGAAGGAACCTGATCTTGAGGAGGAGGCCCTTTCAGCGGAAGCTGCTGAAGGCGGACTTAAGATCACACGGCGCAGTTTGTTAGAGGGTGCGAATGTAGTTGTCGTTACCCGCCCGTCAGGGGACAAAAGCGAAGTTACTTTGGAAGAAATTAGTCCTGGCGTCTTTGAGGGAAGCTTCGCTGCAAGCGATGCTGGGCTTTACCGGTTGGATGATGGCGCTTTGGCGTCTGTTGTCGGCTTAGGGCCCGCCTCGCCACGGGAGTTTGTTGACACAATTGCAAGCACCGAGATTTTGGCGCCTTTGATCAATGCTCAGCAGGGTGGCACATTTGCTGTTGAAGACAGGCTCCCACGTCTGCGCAATATCCGCGAAGGACGTAATGCAGCCGGGGCGAATTGGATGGGGCTGACGCCGCGAGGCGCTTACGAGACCGTAGGCCTGAAGCAATACGCTTTGGTGCCGCCTTGGGCTGCACTGCTTTTCTTCGCGGTGTTTATCGTCTTTGGATGGTTGCGCGAAGGACGACGGCGCTAGCGACTAGAAATAACTCCGTACAAGCCCCTCCGTTAGCAAACGCCAACCGTCGGCTAGCACAAAGAACGAAAGCTTGAAGGGCAGGGCCACGACGGCAGGCGGAACCATCATCATACCCATCGACATAAGGATTGCTGCGACGACCAGGTCGATGACCAGAAATGGAACAAAGATCAGAAAGCCGACTTGAAAGGCGCGCGCGACTTCGGAAAGCATAAAGCTTGGAACAAGTACAGAGAGCGGAGCGTCTGCGCTGGGACTTAGTGACGCAATCTCGGGGCGAAGCGATGCTATGGAGGCGAATGTCTCGGGATCGATTCGGCCGAGCATAAAGGTACGAAACGGGTCAGCCACTTTTGGAAAGGCTTCGGCCATTGTGATCTCTTCGCGTGTCAGTGGCTCAATGCCGTCTGTCCAAGCCTGTATGAACACAGGCTCCATGATGAAGTATGTCAAAAACATTGCGAGGCTTACGAGAAGCATGTTGGGCGGCGATTGTTGCAGGCCTATCGCTTGGCGCAGTATGGAGAGTACTGTGACCAGAAAGGGAAAGCAGGTCACCATGATGGCAAGGCCTGGAGCAATACTCAAAACAGTTATCAGCAGAATCAACTGAACCGAACGCCCAGACAGGGAGGCCCCATCGCCAAGAGACACGCTGAACTCCTGGGCCAGGAGGGGCCCAGCCGCGACCACAAAGAGGGCCGCCAGCGTGAGGATGGCTGATATGCGCAGGAGCATCAGAGTAACGGCTTTCCGGCGTCTGCGATTTCCGTAATGCGAACAGCGAGTTGCCCAGCCTCTTCTCCTTCCAGTTCTTGCAGTTCGCCGCGCGCGACGAGTCTGTCGCCAACGAAAAGCTCAACAGGATCGTCGACCCGCGTATCTAGCGGGAGGATTGCATCTTCTCCCAGTGCCAACAAATCTCGGATCAACGGCCGAGCGCGGCCGACGGAAACTGTTAGCTCTATGGGAACTGTCGAGAAAGGCCCGCCGCAATCTGGCTTAGGCGCGTCGGATGTGTCAGCCATTGTTTGGCTCCCTTTTTATGTCTTCAAAAAAGTTGTGGATCAGATTTTTGGATTGTGTCGCAAAGCGAGTGATGTCGATTTCGCGCTCTACACCGCCGAACCTCATGAAAACTTGGTCTGGTGATAGGCTCGCGTCTGCCAACAGTGATAAATCAAGGCTGAGATCGGTTGGAAGCGCCGCTTGTAGCATTGCTCTCTTACTGGAATGACAGTTGATCGTAACTTGACTTCCCGCATGGGCCCTGGCGATTTTGGTGACCTCGGCGGCAAGCGTTTGCCCTAAACCCGCGATTGCAAGATCTGGAAGGGTTGTCTCAATTAGCTGGCGCACCAATGGCTCAAGAGAGCGCAGCACCGCTGTATAGGCTTCATGGTATGTGAAAGACAGATCACTCACGTTTTGCGCGAAATGTTCGCTCAAAGCTGCACTAGATTTTTCTGCAGCCGTTGTCGCATCGTCCCAGCCTGCCTTGTAGCCGCGTTCATAGACTGCAAGCTCGTGGTCGGTCCTTTTGTCATCAGAGCTTTGGCCTGTCGCGGTGACGCTGCCGAAGTCTTCGAAGGTTTCCAACAAATGGGAGATTGTCATTAGGCTTTCTCTTCTTTGTTTTCTAGCCAGCTTCTCAAGATTTGGACAGTTTCGTCTTGGCGCTCCGCGATGAGGTTACGAAGCCGTTCAACAGGGTCTTCCTCGAGAGTGGAAACCGTATCAGGCAGAGCGTTCTGATTGGCGAAATCGACTGCGCCGAGGCCTTCATTTTCGCTTGCGATTTCTCCATTGAGGGGCTGTGCACCATCTGGTGTGTAGCCGAGGCTTTGGGTTGGTGAGAGGCTTGTCGCTGGGGCTGGCTTCGTCAGGATTGGGCGCAATACGAAGAGACCCAAAACAAGAGCAACAAGTGCAAGAACACCAATTTGGATGAGTGACATGACATCCAAAGCCATTGAGCTCATGAAGGAAGATGTTGCAGCCGTTCCAACTGTATCGAGCGGCTGAAACTGGAGCGACTTGAGCGTGATGACATCGCCCCGTGCTTCATCATATCCGACAGCTGAAGAGACCAATTCTTTGAGAGTTTCGAGTTCTGCAGCGGAGCGTGGCTCAAAGACGGTTTGGCCTTCTGCATTTGTGATTTCTGTTCCATTGACAAGAACGGCCACACTGAGGCGTTTGATCGCTCCTGCGGCACGGGTGACTTCTCGCAGTGTTTCAGAGACTTCATAGTTCACCCGTTCGCGTGTTTCGGTGTTTTGGCTCGAATTACCATCACCGCCGCCACCGGCTGCGCCGTCTGGAAGGTTGGAGGCGACTGTGACATCGCCACCCGCAGCTTCTGTTGAATTTCCAGAACGCTCTTCCGTATCGGTGCTTATGGCGACGCGGCTTTCAGGATCTATCAGGGTTTCACGGATAGATTCAGTTTCGGTTATGGTATCAACGCTGACTTCGACCACGGCATTGCCATAGCCAACACGCGCTTCGATCAGGTTTTGGACTTTGGCGCGCAGAGCTTCGGCTTTATCTTGGCCCGCGCCGGATGTGGCGACTTCGTCGCTCGTCCCGATAAGGCCGCCTTTATCGTCAATCACAGTGACATTGTCAGGCGAAAGGCCTGCCACGGCAGAGGCGACCAAGTAGCGCAGAGCCTTTGCGTGATTGGCTGGCATTGCGCCATCTGTGGCTGTAACCGAGACTGAGGCGGATGGCTCCGCGTTCTTCTGGAAGGGGTTGCGTGAACTATTTGCAATATGCACCCGAGCCGTTGAAACAAGTGGACTTGCTGCGATTGTACGGGCCAGCTCTCCTTCTTTGGCGCGCCAGTAGGCTGCATCAAACATTTGGGCTGTGGTTCCGAACCCATTCAGAGAATCGAGGAGTTCGTAGCCCTTGGTGTTATTTGCAGGGAGGCCTTCGCTTGCAAGCGTCATCCGTAGGGCATCGCGCTGGGCGGCTTCGACAAAGATGGAGCCACCGCGGATATCATAAGTTACCCCACGCGCCTCTAGAGACTTGACGATCTCGCCCGCCTGACTTGTCTCCAAGCCTGAATAGAGCAGTGTTAGACTTGGTTTGGATGCAAGGTTCGTCATCGCCAGAATCGCCGCAAACATCCCAGCCGCTGCCAGTCCTGCGATGATTTTGCGGCGTAGATCGGTAGATGCAAATACGTTCTGTAGCTGCTCCAAGGATGCCTCTCCTATATTTGGGCTTCTGCCCGTTTCGAGACCAATTTGACCGATCAGGCTTAACAATCGGTTAGGGCCGATGAGGTTATAGAGGTTTTGTGAAAATACCTGAGAGGACGAGATGGCAGACGACGATACGCCAGAAGAAGAGCCAAAAAAGAAATCAAAGCTCCCGCTGATTATAGGCTTAGTGCTGGCTCTTGTGGGCGGCGGCGGTGGCTTCTTTGCGGTCTACTCAGGTATGCTATTTGGCGCTGAAAGCCATGAAAAAGAGGCGGAAATTGAGCATCTGGAGAAGCTACCTGACATCGCTTTTGTGGAAGTTGATCCGCTGACTGTTTCGCTGCTGGACGATGGTCGAGACAGGTTTCTGAGGTTTCGGGCGCAACTTGAAACTCCTGGCCGCTATGAGGCTGACGTCGAAAAACTGCTACCGCGAATCACGGATGTTCTGAACAGCTATCTGCGCGCAGTTGAACTTGACGATTTGAAGAATGCTTCAGCGCTCGTGCGTTTGCGTGGACAGATGTTGCGCCGTGTGCAGCTGGTTGTTGGGGAGGGCAGGGTAAATGATCTGCTGATTATGGAATTTGTTCTGAATTGAGGAAGATGTGATGGAATTTTTGGCTGATGTTCTCTTGGTCGGCGGAGCTTTGGGGGCGGGCGTATATTGCTACGTTTTGGCGCGCCGTCTGGCTCGGTTTAATGACTTGGAGAAAGGCGTCGGGGGCGCAGTGGCCGTGCTGTCTGCGCAGGTGGATGACCTGACCCGAACACTGGAAACCGCACGGGTGACAGCTGCGGCGTCTACTGGCTCGCTAGACGGCTTGACGGATCGGGCTGAGAATGTAGCCCAGCGGTTGGAGCTTCTTGTGGCGTCTATGCATGATTTGCCGCAAGAGCCAATTCGGGCTGCTGGACCTGTAGCAGATGCGGTTGTGGAGCCGATCTTTATGCGGCGTGTGCCTGAGGAGCGGGCGCAATGATGAAGTGGGTTGCTCCCCGCGCAGCACGCCCCCAGCGCGGCGCTTTGTTTACGATCGCGGCTTTGCTTATTGGATCAGCCGTGCTTCGTATTGGCCTCACTGCCAGCGAAGCCATTGCCCTGGAGAAGTCACATACTCCCTCCGAAGTAAAATCGTCTTCAGATACTGCTTGCGAAACAGTGGGCGACCTCGACGGTATGTTGGTTGCGTTTCGTGAGCGTGAAGAGCGCATTGCAACACAAGAGCTGAAGCTGCAAAAAAGAATGCAGGCTCTCGCGGTGGCTGATCAGAAAATCGATGAAAAGCTTGCTGCATTAACGAAAGCTGAGGCTGATTTGCGGGCAACGCTTGCTCTTGCTGACTCGGCCGCGGAAACAGATTTGACGCAACTCACAACAGTTTACGAAAATATGAAACCCAAGGATGCGGCGGCGTTATTTGAACAAATGGCACCTGAGTTTTCTGCCGGATTTTTGGGGCGGATGAAGCCTGCTTCAGCGGCTTCAATTATGGCAGGGCTTTCGGCTGAGCGGGCATATTCAATTAGTGTTATCCTAGCGGGCCGAAATGCGAACGTTCCCAAGGAGTGAGGCTTTTTTAACTTCCTGCGCAGTATAGTAGCAAGAACGTAACGAGGTGAGTGCAGATGGTCGGTCTTATCGGGATTGCCGTAATTTTTATAATGGTTTTCGGCGGGTATATTCTTGCTGGAGGCAAGCTGGGCATTATTCTGAAGTCGCTGCCTTTCGAAATGATGATGATTGGTGGAGCGGCTGTAGGAGCCTTTCTGATATCAAATGACATGGCGGCCGTTAAGCACACGCTCAAAGACATGGGTAAGGTATTTAAGGGGCCAAAATGGAAGCATGAGGACTACAAGGACTTGCTCTGCCTTTTGTTTGAATTGATCCGTCTTGCCCGAGCGAACCCTGTTGCGATCGAAGAGCATATCGAAGACCCAGACCAATCCTCCATCTTTTCCAAATACCCTAAGATTCTGACAGATCGGGAAGCGGTCGACCTTATAAGCGATACGATGCGTTCGGCCTCCATGAACTATGATGATCCTCATCAAGTTGAAGAGGTTTTAGAAAAGCGTATGGACGCAAATTTACATCATGCGCTGCACTCTAGTCACGCACTTCAAACTGTCGCCGATGGCCTGCCTGCGCTTGGTATTGTCGCTGCAGTTTTGGGAGTGATCAAGACAATGGCCTCAATTGATCAGCCTCCTGAAGTGCTGGGTAAGATGATCGGCGGCGCTCTTGTTGGGACATTTCTGGGGGTTTTTTTAGCTTACGGACTTGTTGGCCCATTCTCTGCAAAGGTGAAAACCGTTGTGGAGGAAGACGCGCATTTCTATCAGCTTATCCGCGAAGTTCTTGTCGCGAATTTGCATAATCACTCCACTAATATTTGTATTGAAGTGGGCCGTCAAAATACGCCATCTCATTGCCGACCAAGCTTCACCGAACTTGAAGAGGCCCTGAAAGAACTTAAGCAGGGCGCAGCATGAAGCGAATATGGCTGGCTGTTTGCTTTGTGCTTCTCCCCATCGCGTCTGTTGGGCAAACAGTTACTGTGCGTGGTGGTGAGCATGACGGGTTTACACGCCTTGTGCTTGATCTGCCGAGAAAAGTCGCTTGGAGTATTGTGAAAGAGGACGCGATGATCCTCACACTTGAAGGTCTTACGCCAAACTTTGAAGTTTCGTCTGCGATGCAAAGGTTGAGTGCTGGGCGTGTGTTGGCCGTCAATGTTGGGCAAGAGCCTGCCACTCTAGCAGTGGCTCTCAATTGCGAGTGCGAGGTGCAGAGTTTTTACGCCAGCCAAACAATGCTGGTTATTGATTTCTATGGGAGTCCTGGCGCCAATCCTGTGACAGGTGTCTCGCCCACGTCAGAAGAAAGTAACGTTGCGACCGTACAGCAACCTTCTCGTGACGTGTCTGGCTTTCAACTCCCCCTCATCTTACCGAACGATACTGCAAGCAAAACCCAGTCAATTGATATGGCAAATTTGGGAGCTGAGAGCTCCCAGCTGTTTGAAGAGCAGATTGATCGTGCTCGGCGTAGCCGAGATGTCGAGCGCAGTTTGTTGACGGAAATGGGCCGAGTCGCATCGCAAGGGCTTGTCGAGCCTCATTTGACATTGCCTGAGGTTGAGAAGTTTCCGAAAAAAGCCGATCAGGACAGTATCGTAGAGAACGTCCCTGCGAGTCTTGCAAAGGTACCGGATGGGCAAAATATACGTGCCTTCTCCAGTGCAGACCGTGACTTCTTGTTGTCTCAAGAAACCTTAATTATTAACCGCAACGGCCAGCGTTGTATGGAGGACGAGCTGCTTGCGTTGCAAGACTGGGTAAGTGACGAGGGCTTTGGAAAGCAGACAGGCATGTTGCGGACGCAGCTCTTTGGTGAGTTCGACAAACCAGATCCCGTTGCGGCACAGACTCTGGCTCAGGCGTACATAGGCTACGGCCTCGGAATAGAGGCGGCTCAAGTATTAAACGTAGTCGTTTTGCAAGAAGCGAACACGTATCTTTTTGCGATGGCAGACATTGTTGAAGATGGAGTCCTGACTGGTGAAATGCCAGCGACTTGGTACCTAGATTGTGAGACGCCTGCCTCATTCTGGGCTCTGCTGGCTGGAGCGCAAACAAGGTCTGACATGCCTTTAAACAAATCGTCTGTGATCCGTAGTTTCAGCGCACTGCCCGCTCAGCTTCGAGCCCATCTGGGCCCATTTCTGACTGCCCGATTGCAATCGATTGGAGAGGAAAGGCTGCTATCAGATGTCGTGCGCCATATGGAACGCGGTCAGCCTGACGACGTCATAAATGTAGCGCTGGTATCCGCTCAGGCAGAGTTAGTCGCGGGAGAACCAGAGAGTGCGGCCGGAGAGCTTGAAAAGGTGATTGCAGCCAATCGTGAAGATGCGCCCAAGGCTTTGGCTCAGAAGATTGATATGCTCGTCGATCAGGAAGCAAGTGTGCCTGTTGGAGACATCGATTTGATTGAAGCTTTCGCACTTGAATATCGGCAAGATCCGATTGGTCCAAATCTCGCTCTTTCTGCTGTGCTGGCGAGGGCCTCCGCCGGAAATTTTGACGAAAGTTTTTTGGAGTTGGCCCTTCTGACTTCTAAGGTCGAGCAAGACAAGTTAATCGATTCTGCCAGTTTTGTTTTGACTCGTTTGAGCCAAACGCCAGATGATGTTCTTTTTTTGGAGTATGCTTTTTCACCTGAAGCTGAGAAGCTTCAATTTTCGAGCGTAGCAGAACATGAGGCTGCACGTCGTTTGATTGATCTTGGGTTTGCGGGTCGTGCTTTGGTTTATTTGTCATCGGCGACTCAGCCAGAGATGGGGCGAGAGCGCAAACTGTTGCGAGCGGAAGCGGCTCTAGGGCTTGGACGGATGCGTCAAGCAGAGGCGGAACTTCTTGGACTTCATGGTACGGATGTTGAAGCCTTGCGTGTAAAAGCTGTCTGACGTCAGCCCCTGCTGGACAGATCTGAGCATTTGAACAACGGAGGATTTCTGGTTCATCTTATCGATTAGGAGATCGAGATGACAAAGAAGCCTACCACATCGAAAGATGCCGCCGACAAGGTGGTTAAGAACATCCGCCGCAAGACACGGCAAACTTATTCAGCGGAGGAGAAGATCCGCATTGTTTTGGCAGGTCTGCGTGGCGAGGAAAGTATTTCTGTGTTGTGCCGTCGTGAGGGGATCGCTGAGAGCCTGTATTATAGCTGGTCTAAGGAATTCCTTGAGGCAGGCAAGCGACGTCTGTCTGGGGACACTGCGCGTCAGGCGACGTCGCCAGAAGTGAAGGAGCTGCGTTCAGAGTCGCTGGCATTGAAAGAGTGCGTGGCGGATCTGACTCTTGAAAACCGGCTGCTCAAAAAAAGCATGACAGGAAATGGGGGATACGAGGAATGAGGTATCCAGCATCCGAGAAGCTTGAGATCATCCGCACCGTCGAAGGCTCACACCTGCCAGTCAAACAGACGCTTGATATGCTGTGCATTCCGCGCAGCACATTTTATCGATGGTACGATCTTTATCTCGATGGTGGTCTGGACGCGTTGGCGGATCATTCGCCGCGTCCCAAGTCTGTCTGGAACCGTATCCCAGACGTCAGGCGCGATGATTTGATCGAGTTTGCATTGGAGCACGAGGCGTTGTCGACACGCGAGCTTGCCGTCAAATACACGGATGAGAAGCGGTATTTTGTCTCTGAATCATCAGCTTACCGCATTCTAAAAGCAGCTGACCTGATCACTGCGCCTGATTATGTGGTGATCAAGGCTGCTGACGAGTTCACAGACAAAACCACAGCTATCAACGAGATGTGGCAGACTGATTTTACCTACTTTAAGATCATCGGCTGGGGCTGGTATTATCTGAGCACAATCCTGGACGATTACAGCCGCTACATCATTGCATGGAAACTCTGCACAAATATGCGTGCTGAGGACGTAACAGACACGATCGAGCTGGCATTGGCTGCATCCGGTTGTGATCAAGCCACTGTTCGGCACAAGCCGCGCCTGCTCAGCGATAACGGCTCCTGCTACATCTCTGGCGATCTGGCTGAGTGGCTGGAAGGGCAAAGAATGGATCACGTTCGCGGAGCACCGCTCCACCCGCAAACGCAAGGTAAGATCGAGCGCTGGCACCAGACCATGAAGAACCGTGTTCTGCTGGAAAACTATTACCTGCCCGGCGATCTCGAGCGTCAGATCGGGGCTTTTGTCGAGTATTACAACAACCAGCGCTACCACGAGAGCCTGAACAACGTCACACCCGCTGACGTCTACTTCGGGCGCGACAAAGCCATTTTGAGGGAAAGGGAGAAGATCAAAAGCCAAACAATCCGCCAACGCCGCTTGCAACATCAAAAACAAGCAGCATAATCAATCACACGAACGAACCAGAGCCTCCTGTGCTCAAGCCGATCTGATGTCCAACTTTATATGACGACGGACAGATTGCAAGGCGAGAACGCTTGTCACCGTTCTCAATAACCGCACCGTTGATCAAGACGCGTTCGCGTGGCCCTAGTTTCAGAATAAGTCCGCTCATTTTGAGCCTCCGCCAGCTAAGCCGCGCATTATGGCTGCATTGATTTCGATAAGAGGCGCGACGCTTGCGCCTGATCTCAATACCTTTGGGGAGTAGTTCTGAGTGAACTCCGCTAAGTAAAAAATGCGGGCGCGTAAATCTTTTGAGAGCGTGTTGCCGTCTCCAGCAACTTCCGTTGCAAGGATCGTCCAGAGCTTTCGATTCTTATGAATGGCATCGGCTAGAGCAGGGAAACCTTGCTTGCCTTGCAGGGCGGCGGTTCTCAGATTGTTAGTGATTTTGGAGAAAACTTCGTATTCTGTGCCTCGATTGGTTCGAATTGGTGCATTTTGGGTCGTATAGCCCGCGATGGCTTGGGAGTGGGCGTTCATTGCTCAGCCTCGTCGTTATAATTCTTATGTGACACGCGATTCTAGATTGGGTGCGCAGCTTCCTGCGCACCCAAGAGCTATTCCTGTTAGCGGAAGAGCGAGAGCAGAGCTTGCGGTGCCTGGTTCGCAATTGAGAGCGATTGAACACCGAGTTGCTGTTGGACTTGAAGGGCTTGCAGACGCGCTGAGGCCTCTTCCATATCGGTATCAACCATCGCTCCAATGCCTGACTTCAAAGAGTCTGTCAGACTGGAAATGAAATCAGCTTGCGTGTTAATACGTCCCTCGGCGGAGCCAAATGAAGCGGCCGCATTGATTGCTGTGCCAATCAGCGTTTCGATTGAACCCAGAGCAGCTGTGGCGCCAGAAGAGCTTGATACGTCAATCGCTGTCAATGCGCCGAGGCCACCTGCGTTGGCGTTCATGAACTGGCCACTCACGGCAAGGCTTGTCGCGCCGTTGTTTGTAATTGCCAACTCGCCGGGAGTACCACTGTCATAGTCTACAGTAACGTCGAGCCCTGTTGCTTCGATTGCGGTCTTTAGGCCCAAGGCAACAACATCGCGTGTTGTCGTTGAAGCAACGTCTTCAGCAGTGATCGTGTAAGAGATATCTGTATCGCCGAGGCGCATCGAAATGCTATCTCCTGCTGCGAATGCTGTTGTTGCGATTGTAATCGCGGCATCATCCGCTGCGCCACCTGTTGCATCAAGTGCAAAGCCAAAGCTATCAAGAGTAGCTGAAACGCCGTTTGTTGCTGCGCCTGTCACGAACGCTGCCTTTGCAGTATAGCCCCCTGTTGAGAGGTTCTGTCCGGTAACGGCAATGTTGCTCGCATCTACGCCTGAAGAAGACCGGTCTAAAGATGACAGCACGTTGACCGAGGCTGTTGTACCATCTACAAGGTTCAGACCGTTGAACTGAGCCGCTGACACAACAGATGCGATCTGTTCTTTGAGCGCAGTAACGTCAGTGTTGATTTTTGTTCGGTCAACGTTTTCGCCTTGGGCCGCTACGATCTTGGTTTTCATATCGGTCAGAAGATCAGTGATCGTCTCGGCCGCATTTCTAGCAACGGCGACTGAAGATTCACCGAGTGCTAGGCTGTCTGAGATGGCTTTGAAGCCGTTTACGTCTGATTCCATAACCTTTGAAATCGCCCAGACAGCGGAGTTGTCTTTTGCTGAACTGACGGTTTTGCCAGTTGAGATTTGGCTTTGCACATCTGAGAGATTTGAGTTGATACCCTTCAGGGTTTGAAGAGCGACCATTGCACTGTTGTTTGTCAGAATACTTGACATGTCTTGAGTTCCTTTTGACACGAGGCGCTTTGCGCCCACCTAAAGTTCGCCCTGTTTGGGGCGGGTTATGCCGTTCTGACGTGTGCAGCCGCGTAGCATTACCAAGCTGCGCCACCCGATTATCGGATGCAGGAACATCATGCTGTTGTAGAACCTAACGAAGTCCTAATAGCGCTCGCCGAAGTCTTCCGCATTTGAGATAAAACTCTCACGCTCGCTTCTCCAATGTGGTTTTCTGACTGCCGCGAATTGTCTGCTTTTGGCCGCGGGCGTCATAGGTCTCCAAACTCTTGCGGACCTTTTGTAGAGTCGAAAGTCTATTGGACACAGATTTGATCCCTCGCGTGGCGCTTTCGAGCATGGCTTGGTTTCGAATGGCTTTGGCTTGGAGCGCTTGGAGCGCACCGATCTCCGTGAAGGGAGCGGCATTGAGGGCATCGATGAGGGATTGCTTTTGTTCGAGCAGTTTGACCAATGCATCAAGTTTGCCGTTCACGAGGGCATTGTGCTCTTTTTCGAGCAATGACTCAATTTGACTGACGAGATCATTCGGTGTGCGATTGCGCATTTTGTCTCTCCTTTAATGCGTTGAAAATGGACTCGGCGAGGCCAATGCCGCCCCGGT
This sequence comes from Lentibacter algarum, assembly GCF_040580765.1. Lineage (GTDB taxonomy): Bacteria > Pseudomonadota > Alphaproteobacteria > Rhodobacterales > Rhodobacteraceae > Lentibacter > Lentibacter algarum. The sequence continues at coordinate 3,271,221 of NZ_CP158687.1, forward strand.
CGACAAGGTTTTTGGCGTGTGCTTCAGCCAAGAAAGATGCGAAGTGCTCTTCACCTGCTCCACCGCCGAAGGCCTCACGTGTTTTGCCAACGCCAGCTGCCTTGAGCATCTCTGCAAGAAAGCTGGCTTCCAAGTTTTTGGCAGCTTCGTGGAGTTTTTGTGTTTGCCCAGTTGATCGCTCAGGCATTGTGCCTAGGCTAAGCGCGAGGGCTTTCAAATCTGTCACCGATTTACCTCCAATTCTTTGGATAATCTCGTTTGTAGGCTGCAAACGGTAAAGATGTGGTAACCGCTGTATGGGATTGTCTAGGCGTAGGAAGAATTCCCGAGGCCTAAATAGATGATGCAAATTGCTTCGAACCCACACCACACGCGCGCATTGAATGAGACGAATGAGGCGCCAAAGATTGACGCAGAGAGCGCCATCGATGGAGCCAGTGCGGTCGCATTTGCAGAGGTGTTTGAGCACGGGGCTGACTTGCGCACGCCTGTCGAAGGCAAGGTAGGGTCATCGATTGATGCCGAGAAGACCAAAGACTTAGAGACGCGCTTGGTGCTGAGCGAGGTTGAGGCGGTGCAGGTACTTGCAGACACACGAGAATTTGTGTCGCCGAGCGCCGAGCAACCCAAAGAAACGATGATACTGGAACCAGAACCACCCGTAAGTCCGCACATCGCACCAGCCTTCAACAAGGTGCAAGACGGGCAGAACGATATTCGCTTTGAAGCTGAGGTTGGGCTTGGTCACTCAAGCGAAGGGACGGGTGATTTTGAAGCGCGTATTTCGGCAGTTCAGCAGCAATTTCAGACCTTTGGTCGCCAGCACTTTGATGCACGACTTATTGGTGAGTTGGGGCCTCAGGCTGGTCGAGAGCCGTCAAGTGTGGTGCAATATCTTACCGATGTGGAGATATCGGTTGGGAGTGATCTTGATGCCCGCACTGAGAAAGCTACTGAGGCAACTGTGAGAGGAGCGCTTGCCATAGACGAGGGGGCGAGGGTTTTTGATGTAGGCCCTTTCGACAACGCGAAGAGTATCGATGGTACACAGAGTTCAAAGCTGGGTCGAGAATTCGAGAGCGCTTTACATAGTTTGCCGAGTGCAGCTGCGGTCACAGTGAATGAGTTGGAAGCAGGGTCGCACACGGGAGGCCTGAGCGTCAAATCTGCTCATGTAGGTGAGGTTGTTTCCGGTGAAATACGCAAAACAGGATCGATCGACGTGCCTCTGCAGCGCTCAATTGGATTTGCCGAGGTCAGTCCAAAAACTGGTGTTGTGGTGCCGCCTCTAAAACAGCAGATAGAGCCGAGTCAGCCGAGACCTTCTATGGGATTAGAGCTGCAAAATTCACCTTCAAAAGCAGTGCCGGCCTTGGTTGTGGGCATTGCCAACACAGAGAGCGTTCTCTTCAATCTGCCTGCCGCGTCGCACGAGGAAACAAAAAATGGTGTGACAGCCTTGTACGTTGAGGCAGCGGGCCAATCCGTGAGGGATCAGATCAAGCATCCTTCAACATTCAAAGACATGCAGATTTTTCCTGTGCAAGTGACTTCTCAAGCAGAAGTCCTGTCTATGGGGCCACAGCTGCAATCCCCTTTGCCGCGACATGGCTACGAGCGTGATTTTATCTCTTTGGAGGCGATGGCTTTAGTTTCACAAGCAGAAGTTAATCGCTCGTTTGGGCAAGCTGTGGGGCAGAATGCGCTGACACTGAGCGCTGAGCATGCAGTAATGATTGTGCGCGACACTGTTGATGCTTTGGTAAGCAATAAAAAGCGAGAAATTGAGCTTCAGCTTCATCCCAAAGAGCTTGGTCGATTGCGTTTTGTCATGAGCCCTGGTGAAGGGCAAATGCTTGTTCAAATATTTGCTGAGCGGCCTGAAACATTGGAGGCATTGCGGCGTCATGCGGAGCTTTTGACACAGGAGCTTTTCTCGGAAGGCTTCGAAAATACAAATTTCTCGTTTGAGCAGGACACCTCTCAAAACAAAGGCTCCAGCTTGGAGCACTCTAAGGTTGCCGCTCAGGACGAGACGGGTGGAGCCCCAAAAACAGTGGTGGCTTATGAGTGGCGTGATCCTGATGGCCGACTTGATATAAGAATATAGAGAGACAAATCATGGTAGAAATTGCTTCCAATCTAAATCAGGCGACGGTTTACTCGCCCTCGGCAAAAACACAAAATGCGGTGACGTCTGACTTTCAAACGTTCATCCAAATGTTGACGACGCAAGCCGAGAATCAAGATCCGCTTAATCCGATGGACTCAGCTGAATATGCGTCACAGTTGGCGAGCTTTTCATCCGTCGAGCAGCAGGTCAAAACGAATGATTTGTTGGCAGATCTGGCGGCTCAGATGGGCGCCTCAAATCTTGCGCAGCTTTCTGCTTGGGTTGGTATGGATGCCAGAACCGCAGCACCTGTCCAATTTGAGGGCTTACCCGTTACCCTGCATCCTCTTCCTGCGCGCTTGGCCGACGAGGCTTTTCTTGTTGTTTTTGATGACACTGACACAGAAGTACAACGGCTTCCCTTGGGGTTAGATGGTGAACCGGTAGATTGGGCTGGAGTTGGTGCGGGTGGGTCGCCATTTGCCCCGGGCGCGTATCAGTTTAGAGTAGAAAATTATGCAGAAGGTGAGTTGCTGGGCAGTTCGCCAGTTGAAAGCTATCAACGGGTGGAGGAAGCACAGATGATTGATGGACAAATCATACTGCTGTTAGCAGGTGGGCAGGCGGTCTCGCCTGCAGACATTATTGGTTTGCGAAGTTAACGCAGTTTTTGAATGGTGAGATAGCCGTTGACTGGGCCGAGCCATTGGCGTGATTGAACAATACGTCCTGATGGCGTTACTTTGTAGGTATTTTCGAATGCTACGTTCGGTCCAGAACATTCTTCAACTAACACTGTGACTGTGCCGCTGATTTCACCAATCGCGATGCTCTCCGCCCCGAGCGCTTTGATTGAGCAGGTAAGCTGCATAATCTGTTCCTGATTTTCTCCGTTGAGGTAGACGTGTGTTCGGCTGGCGTTTCCTGAGCGACGATTGACAATAAGGGCGAGAGAGTTGCTAACTTCGGCAGACATGAGATCGGCTCCAAGTCCACGGGTGGCTGTTACAACGCCATTTTTTTCAGATATTGTTCGCCTGTCAGGAGAGCCCCAAGTGCTATAAGCACCATTGTTTGCAACTTCGGTTAGAAAAGTGAAGCTGTTGCGATTTTCTACTACAGCGATGGCAAGACGTTTGTCCGTATTTTTCAGAGCGAGGCCAATGTTTCGTGACAGCTCCTCTGCAGTGGGTACGGCAGATGTTTCACGGCTTTTTTTGAGTGCGCCACCTTTGATAGCGTTTAGAACGCTTCCTTGATCAGGTTGGTTTCCGCAGGCAGCGAGTGCAAGGGTCATGCCGCCGACGAGTGCGCCCAATTTCAAATATGAAATCATCTCCAGAACCTCCCCCACGTCTTGGCCATTTCAGCTCTATGCGTTTCGCGAACGGTATTATAGAGCCTGCCGTTAACATTGACGCGAGCACCACCGTCACGAGTGAGCGACTGAATGACGGTCTCTGTACTTTTCTGCGTCGAGTTTCCGAGTGCCCAGCTCATAGGCAGCGTGATCTTTATCCCTTTGTCAAAAGATCCCTCGCCAAATCGTTCTGACGATAAATTGGTCTTGGTGACATAGGCACCAACACGCCAGCCATTTCCAAACTCGCGGTCGACTGCAACTGTTGCGCCGTAATCGCCCGCAAGATAGCGACCGACATCGACTTGTGTATGAAACCCTTTTCCAAGGTCGTAATAAGCAGACAGATGACCCGTCGCGATATTGTAATCTTGCAGGCCAAATCGCTGATCAAAATCGCGTTGGACCACATAGTTGAGTTCGGCAGCGAGTGCTAGCCGGCTAGATACGGGCTTCCAGAGCACTTCTCCAGACACACCAGCATACATTTGCTCTAGATACCCAAAAGTCATGCGGCCGTAGAGATTCTCACCTAGTCGACCGTATTTGGCAATTGTGAGATGCTCGATTTTTGGTCCGCGACCTACAGCATAGAGGCGTGCATCGGAGCGTACAGCATGGGGTGGGTTGATCGCGACAAAGCCACCTCTGTTCGGGGAAAGACCGTCCAGATTACCACCAAGCTTATAGTTAAAAGAGCCTGATGCTACCCAGCCTGGCGCGATGTGGTATTGACCCTCTATTTGCGCGAGTAGGTCTGCGCGTACAGGGCTATCTGGATCAAACACGCTGAATTTAGCGATTGGCCCTAAACCCCAAGTGAGCCTAGGGTATGTTCCTTCCAGACTGTCAAAGCTGAGTGCGGAACTATCGGCTGAAAAACGAGCGCGATTCAGTATATCGGTCGCAGGCGCATGCTCTAGAGCTTCAATGTCTGACCGTGAAATCGTTACTGAGCCAGCGGGGATACCTTGATTTGAGTAGGTGACTTTTAGCGTTTCAACTGAATCTGGCAAAACTCGAGTCATGATGCGCATGGCCCGACCTACAGCCTGACTTTCGATATCAAAACGTTCATTGCGAATGAGTAGCTCAGCGGATCGCCCCTCAATCCGAGTGCCTTCTAGTGCGATACCTTCGCGGGCAAGGGCTGTCGCGAGTGCAGCTTTGATCTGGTCTTGTCTCTCCGCCTCATTGGTCCAACCCAGATTTTGCGCAGATTGGGAGGCGCGTACGGCGACAGGCTGTGGCGCAGTATCATTGCCACCAATCACAGGAGAGCTTTTCGGATCGATCGAAATGCTGATGTTTAGCCCGAATTCGCTACCATACATATAGGATGCACTGAGCTGAACTGTGTCGTTGAATTTGTATTTGGCCCCAAAGTTGAAGGGCGACTTGACGTCAAAAATTCTGCGATCTTCCCGAACATACGCGTCTGATGAATATTCGACTGAAAAGCCCAATCGATCGTTGTGATTGTAGTTTATACCAGCGAAGCCAGCGACCGGCCCCCTGAACCAACGATCGTAATTAGGAATGCCACCTGACCCTAGAGTTTGTGTCGGACGACTGCCCATGACTGCAAAGCTACCGTGGCTTCCCAATCGCCCCCAGCCTAGTCCCCCAGTGAGGCGTAGTTTCGGCCCGACTGATTTTGTCCCAACGACATACTCGCCAGTATAAAGCCCTGTTCCCAAGAAATCCCGCAGCCCAACGGCGAGAGCTGGCCGATACGTCTTTTCATCAAAGATTTGATAGTGAACATCAAAGCTCCGATCGAAATATGTGGAGAGCCCAGAACCTGGTGCGGTGAGGCCTTTGATACCAGAATAGCGAAAAACGCCGGAGATACGGGGGGTGAGCTGAAACGACAGGTTTGTTTTCGTGGTCCCGCCAAAATGCGAAATTGTGGTAATCAAACGTCCGTCAGGCCCAACTTCAGCGGTGGGCATGTCGATAAGGCCACCTGACACCCCGTAGGTGTTCACCCAAGTCGCAGTTTGTTCTTCTGCGGACAGTGCAACGGGCAAAACAGATAGCCCAGAAATTGCTATCAAGAAGTACGCTTTTAACATGTCCTGCACTCGTTATTTACGATGGTCTAACAAGTAGCCTAACTTATCAAACTTTCATAGGATAAAGGTCGAGAAGCTTAATTGGTTCTCTATTTATGGGATCAGGAAAGTAGCAAATATGCCGCGAGGCCAGCACAGCTTGCGCTGAGAATAGCAGTTGTTGCTATCTTTAGGCCTAATCGTGACGGTGGTGGCGCAACGGCAGAAGCGGCTTGCGCTGCGAGAGCCTTTTCGACCAAGTTGGGCAGGCGTGGACCAAAGCGGGCCACAACCCGCAGCGTTTTGACGAGGTCATTCATAAGCGCACGAGGGCCAAGCGCGTTCTTTATATAATCCTCAACTATTGGATGAGCCACGTCCCAGATATTGAGCTGCGGGCTAAGGCTTCTGGCGACGCCTTCGACAACGACCATCGTCCGCTGCAGTAATATCAGCTCCGTGCGAGTTTCCATTCCGAAGCGTTCAGTGACTTCGAAAAGATAGCTCAAGAGCTTTCCCATCGAGATGCGAGAGGCATCCATACCGAAAATCGGTTCGCCAACTGCGCGGAGTGCCCGGGCGAACTCTTCTACATCTCGGTCTGCGGGCACATAGCCAGCTTCAAAATGCACTTCAGCAACGCGTTTATAGTCACGCTTTATAAACCCATATAGAATCTCCGCATAGACACGACGGGTGTAGTCATCAATGTGACCCATAATGCCAAAGTCAAAGGCGATGATATCGCCGTTTGGGGCTACCTTAAGATTGCCTTGGTGCATGTCTGCGTGGAAAAAGCCATCGCGAAGTGCGTGGTTCAGAAAAAGCTGGAGTACACGTGTGCCAAGCTCGTCACGATTGTGCCCAAGCGCATCTATAGCCGCATTGTCGCCCAAAGGGACGCCCTCGGCCCAGCTCATGGTCATTACCCGACGACTGGAGTGCTCCCAGATGATCTTGGGCAGTGTAAATCCCGCGTCATCTTTGGTGTTTGCGGCAAATTCGCTTGCAGAGGCGCTCTCAAGTCGGAGGTCAAGCTCGCCTTTGACGACACCCTCAAAGTGCTCGATTACATCGCGTGGCTTTAGGCGGCGCGAGCCAGGACTAAAGACTTCAATGAAGTTTGCGACAAAGTAAAACACGTCAATGTCACGCTGAAAGGCCCGCTCAATTCGTGGTCGCAATACTTTTATTGCGACGGTATCGCCTGTTTCGCGAAGGCGCGCTTTGTGAACTTGAGCAATGGAAGCTGCGGCAACTGGTTCGCTGAAGTCATCAAAGATTACTTCCAGTGGTTGACCGAGCTCTTCTTCGACCATCCGTTTGGCTGCCGAGGTTGGGAAGGGAGGCAACTTATCTTGTAAAATGCGCAGCTGAAGCGCCAAATCATTGCCAACAAGATCGGGACGGGTGCTAAGCACTTGCCCAAATTTGATATAGGCAGGGCCGAGCGCCGAGAGTGCCCGCGCTGGGGGCGGTAGCTCAAGATCGCCGCGCTTTCCCAGCCATTTAAATGGCCAGACCAGTGTGCGAGCGAGAATACGAAGCGGACGGGGTGCGTCAAACGCCTCAAGGACCACGGGCATTGCGCCAGTGCGCTCGAGCGTGGCGCCCATCCGGATCATTCGAAAGATATTGTGGGGACCCTTCAAATCTTCCATCCCGAATGGAGAGCGGCGATGCCAAGGCTGAGGTTGCGATAGCTCGCGTTTTCAAAGCCAGCATCCTTGATCATCTGGAGGAAGGTGTCTTGGTCAGGAAAGCGTCGGATCGACTCGACAAGATATTGATAGCTGTCCCTGTCGCCAGCGATGGCTTCGCCAAGGCGGGGAATAATGTTAAATGAATAAAGGTCGTAAGCTTTTTGCATCAGATCGTTTGGTATCTGACTGAACTCAAGTACCATAAGCCTCCCACCCGGGCGCAGGACACGAAAAGCCTCTGCTAGTGCGTCTTGGGGGCGCGTTACATTTCTGATCCCAAAGGAGATAGTGTAGACATCAAAGCTGTTGTCAGGGAAGGGCAGTGCCATCGCGTCGCCTACAACCCAGCTCAGCTGGTTCGCCATTTGCTCGGCTTCTGCGCGCTTTCGCCCCTCAACAAGCATGGGCTCTGTCAGGTCGCAGACCACCGCCTCAGCGTCTCCTGCGCGCGCAAGAAACCGAAAGGATATGTCACCTGTACCACCAGCAACATCAAGCAAGCGTTGGCCGGCACGTGGTGCGAGCCAGTCCATCATGGCGTCTTTCCAAACACGGTGGATCCCAAGGCTCATTGCGTCATTCATGACGTCATACTTTGACGCAACAGAGCCGAAGATACCTTGAACGCGCCCCGCTTTTTCTGACTCGGGGACGGTTTGAAAGCCGAAATGTGTTGTTTTCTCTGACATGGGCCTTGCCGTTTGCTGTACTCCCTTCTCATATAGTGCCGATGTGGTGCGCACAATGCGCTGAAATGGCACTAAAAGAGCAAAGCGAGCGGTCCATGCCTGAACTTCCCGAAGTTGAAACCGTGAGACGAGGCCTTGTGCCTTCAATGGAGGGGGTTCGGATTGCTCGTGTCGATGTTAATCGCCCCGATCTACGTTGGCCATTTCCAGAGCGAATGGCCGAACGGCTTGTGGGGCAAGAGGTTCTAAGGCTCCGGCGCCGTTCAAAATATATTCTTGCTGATTTGAGCAGTGGGGAATCACTTCTCATCCATTTGGGTATGTCTGGCCGGATGACCGTTTCGGGCGACCCATTGGGGCAGTTCGTTCATGAACATCCTAAGCTCGAAAAACACGACCATGTCATTATCTGGATGGAGGGTGGCGCACGGATCGCCTTTAATGATCCGCGCCGTTTTGGGGCTATGGACCTTTTGTCCACTGACACGGCAGAGAGCCACCCACTTCTTGCAAAGCTGGGGCCCGAGCCTTTGGGGAATGCTTTTTCAGAAAGCTATCTCGCCGAGGCACTTGAAGGGCGGCGCACGCCCATGAAATCGGCCCTGCTTGACCAACGGATCATCGCGGGTCTTGGCAATATATATGTCTGCGAAGTGCTTCATAAAACGGGAATTTCTCCGAAGCGGCAAGCGGGGCAGGTGAGCCGCGTGCGATTGAATCGTGTGGTGTCGGCCGTGCGAGATGTATTGGAAACGGCAATTTCTGCGGGCGGGTCTTCGTTGAAAGATTTCAAGCAAACCAGCGGCGAGCTTGGGTATTTCCAGCATCAATTCCAAGTCTACGACCGAGAGGGCACTGCCTGTCAGACGCCTGATTGTAAGGGAGAGATTGCGCGGATCGTCCAGTCTGGCCGCTCAACCTTCTATTGCCCCCAGTGTCAAAGATAGCTTGAACCGCGTGACAGGAGTGATATTGAAACGGCTCTGAGTGAAACAAGCGAAAGCGACCATCACATGGCTTTTGAGACGATCATCGTCGACGTGGAAGACCACATTGCCCTTATCCGCCTGAATCGGCCGGACGCGCTCAACGCGCTCAACGCAGAGCTACTTTCGGAGCTTGTCGAGGCGTTGAAAGACGCGCAAACAAACGAGAAGGTGCGCTGTATTGTTGTCACAGGCAGCGAGAAAGCATTTGCTGCAGGTGCTGACATCAAAATGATGAGCGAAAAGAGCTTTGTGGATGTCTTCACTGAAGACCTTTTCACACCTGAGAGCCATGAGATTGGGCGCATCCGGAAGCCTATTATCGCAGCCGTTTCTGGCTACGCATTGGGCGGGGGATGCGAGCTGGCGATGATGTGTGACTTCATTATTTGCTCAGATACAGCGAAGTTTGGGCAACCAGAGATCAACCTTGGTGTTATGGCGGGCCTTGGCGGTACGCAGCGTCTTACGCGTGCGGTTGGTAAGGCGAAGTCAATGGACATGAACCTGACGGGCCGGTTTATGGATGCAGAAGAGGCAGAGCGCGCAGGGCTTGTGAGCCGTGTTGTGCCGGGCAAAGAGCTGATGAAAGAAGCGATGAGTGCTGCGAGCAAGATTGCAGAGAAATCGATGATCACTGTTATGGCCATCAAAGAAGCGACGAACCGTTCGTTTGAAATGACATTGAACGAAGGCCTGCTCTTTGAGCGCCGCGTCTTCCACTCTCTTTTTGCGACTGAAGATCAGAAGGAAGGCATGGCCGCGTTTAGCGAAAAGCGCCAGCCACAGTTCCGCGACAAATAGGCTCTGGCAGGGCCGATATATAAGGGTTTGCATTTTCAGCAAACTAACGTATATGGCCCTCCAATACATGCGTGTGCAGCCCGCTTTGGCTAGAATCACCACTTCGGTGTCGGCTCTTGGGCGCATTGCGTTTAACGAAATATCATAACCGAACCGAGGTCACTCACATGGCAAATTCGCCCCAAGCAAAAAAACGCGCCCGTCAGAATGAAGCACGCTTCGCTGTGAACAAAGCGCGCCGTTCACGGATCCGCACATACCTTCGCAAAGTTGAGGAAGCGATTGCTTCTGGTGACAAAGAAGCGGCAGCTGCTGCTCTTCGTGCAGCACAACCAGAGCTGATGCGCGGCGTTACAAAAGGTGTTTTTCATAAGAACACAGCATCGCGCAAAATGTCACGCCTGACATCACGCGTTAAAGCGCTCGCTTAAATTTAAGCGCTCTTTTTATGCTCAAACGGCGCTCCTTCTGGGGCGCCGTTTTTCGTTTTTCCTAATGTTTTCAGTTCGACGAAAAAGCTTGTGAGATTCTTTTTCACTGAATCGAGAGTCAAGCGTGAAGATAAGTTGCTAGGCCGCCCAGCATGTTGCTAATTTCAATCCAGCGATTCACCTCGCTTTGGGGGGACAGACCGAATTTCCGTCTTGGTATGGGAGCCAAGAATTTAAACTCCGGTCATATGTCCAAAGGTAAAAATGGCGCCTTGAACTCGGACCAGCTTCAGCTGGAGCTTAGAGTATTGGCTGCATTTTAGGTGAACGCTCGTTCAGGAGTCCTGCTGCAGGGGCCCGAATGATATTTTATTTGTAGATGCGCGCTAGATTTTAGTGCTTGGGACGAAACGGGACAAAT